>NZ_DATMFZ010000096.1:0-7126 GCF_035556675.1 Geminicoccus sp.
GATGACCGAACAACGCGCGGTCCTGGCCGGCGGCTGCTTCTGGGGCATGCAGGACCTGATCCGGCGCCAGGAAGGCATCATCCGCACCCGGGTCGGCTATACCGGCGGCGACGTGCCGAACGCCACCTACCGCAACCACGGGACCCACGCCGAGGCGATCGAGATCGTCTTCGATCCGGAGAAGACCAGCTTTCGCCGGATCCTGGAGTTCTTCTTCCAGATCCACGACCCGACCACCCGCAACCGCCAGGGCAACGATATCGGGATGAGCTATCGCTCGGCGATCTTCTATGTCGACGCGGCGCAAAAGCAGACGGCCCTCGACACCATCGCCGATGTCGACGCGTCCGGGCTGTGGCCCGGCAAGGTCGTCACCGAGGTGAGCCCGGTGGGCGACTTCTGGGAGGCGGAACCGGAGCACCAGGACTATCTGGAGCGCTACCCCAACGGCTACACCTGCCACTTCATCCGGCCGAACTGGCGCCTGCCCAGGCGCAGCGAGGCAGCGGTCGCGGCCGAGTGAGCCCCAGGGCTGGCCGGATGGTCCGGCCAGCCCTGCCCCTCGTCACTCCTGATCGGGCCGCACCAGCACCGTCTCGCCCGTATCGACCACGAACACCGCCAGCAGGCGCGACGGCTCCGTGTCGCTCGCATTGGCGCTGACCGCATGATGGTCGCCCGGCATCTCCACGAAGCTATCACCCGCCTGGTAGACCTTCTCCGCTGCGTCACCGACCTTGCTGCGCACGGCCCCCTCCAGCACCGTCGCATAGATGAAGGCGGAATCCGGATGGGTATGCGCCGCCGAGAACCCGCCCGGGCCATACTCGACCAGCACCGCCTTCAGGCTCTTGCCCGGCACGTTGGGCAGCTCGTGCTCGGCAACCAGCGTCACCGTGGCATTTTTGCTGGGTGCATCATGGGCCAGGGCGGGCCAGAGCGGCAGCGCCGCCAGTGCCAGGGCGCAGCAAACTCGCGTGAACATGGTTCTCGTCCTGTGTGGGATGGGAAATGCGGCAGGTCCGTGTCCTGCCCGGGTCATGAGCGGCGGGCCTGAGCCAGCCAGTCACCCAGACGCGTAGGCGCCAGGCGGGCACCCTCGCCCGGTGTGAGCGAGCGGTCGTCCATCTTCTGGCCGAAATAGGTGGCCTCCGCATCGGGCACGACCCGGCGCGGATCGCCCTTGGCCCGGAGGAACCGTTCGACCGCCTCTGCCATTCCGATCCGCTCCGGACCGCCGATCTCGATCCGGCGGTTGAGCGGCTGGCCGAGTGCCACTTCCATCAGGACGTCGGCCACGTCGTCCGCCGCCATGGGCTGGAACAGTGCCGGTGACAGGCGCACCGTGCCGCCATCCGCAGCCCCGCCATCGGCGATGCCTGCCAGGAACTCGAAGAACTGCGTCGCCTGTACGATCGTGTAGGGGATGCCCGATGCCTCGATCAGCCGCTCCTGGGCATGCTTGGCCCGGAGATAGCCATTGTCCTGGAGGCGCTGGGTGCCGACCACGGACAGGGCCAAATGATGCCGCACCCCGGCTTTGGCCTCCGCCGCCATCAGGTTGCGCCCCGACGCCTCGAAGAAGGCCAGGGTCGCATCCCCGTCGAACGAGGTCGGGTTGGTCACATCCACCACGACCTCCGCACCCGCCAGCGCCGCGTCCAGCCCCTGGCCGCTGACGGTGTCGACGCCCGTGCTGGGCGAGGCGGCCACCACCTCGTGGCCGCGCCCGCGCAGCCGTTCCACGAGCTTGCGGCCGATCAGCCCCGTGCCGCCGATGATTACGATCTTCATGCACTACCTCTTGCAGGCAGAGCGCCGCCTGTCCTGCCAGGCCGGGTCACCCATGCCTCGACCCAAGGACGAGGTCGGCCGGCGCATTGTGACTCCGACGGCGCAGGATTTGTCGCCGCTGCCCCTTTTGCGGCCTCCCTTCTCCCGGGCGATCGCCTCGGCAGAGACCTACGCCTGGCGCAGAATTCAGCCTGAACTTCGACAGTTTATGGCATATTGATCGTGGATCCAACAGACAAACTTGTGAAATCTCCATCATTCAGGAGGCGAGTATCTTGAGCAATATTATTGGAACGCCTGGGGACGACTTCTTGCGCGGAACGAGTTCCAGGGACACCATCAGCAGCCAAGGCGGCGACGACGTAATCCTGGGCCTGGCCGGCCGTGATCGTCTCTTCGGCGAAGCCGGCAACGACACGATCCATGGCGGCGACGACGGCGACCGCATCACCGGCGGTTCCGGCAACGACCGGCTGTTCGGCAGCGCCGGCGACGACCTGGTCTCGGGCAATGCCGGCCGGGACTATCTCTGGGGCGGTGCCGGTGACGACCGCCTGGCCGGTGGGCCCGGCGACGACGTGCTGCGCGGCAATGTCGGCGACGACATCCTGCGCGGCGGCGAGGGCCGCGACCTGATGGAAGGCGGGGCCGGCGATGACCTGATCTTCGACGGGCCGGGCGTCGACCACTTCATCGGCGGCGCCGGCTACGACACCGTGTCGTTCGTCGAGGCCGACCGGGGCGTCTTCGTCCATTTCGCCGCGGCACTCGCAGCCGACCGCGATCCGGACGCCGGCCCCGCCACGATCGAGCCGATGGAGGGTATCGAGCGGGTGTTCGGCAGCCGCCATGACGACATGCTGTACGGCGAGAGGTTTGCGGAACTCTATGTCCTGGAACGTCCCGTCGCCCTGTACGGCCGGGGCGGCAACGACCGGGTCGAGGGCGGCACCGTCGACGACACGGTGAGCGGCGGCGACGGCGACGACCGGGTCGACGGCAATGGCGGGAACGACCGGGTCGATGGTGGTGCCGGCAACGACCTGATTGCCGGCGGCCGCGAGACCGGCGACGACCGGCTGACCGGGGGCAGCGGCCAGGACGTGTTCAACCATCTCGCCTACCGCAGCATAACCAGCTCCACGGAGGCCGGCGCCGATACGATCACCGACTTCCAGGCGGGCCAGGACCGGCTGCGCTGGTCGGTATCCGTCGACGACGATCCCGTGACCGGCCCGGGCGTGCCCGGCCTGCCCTATATCGACGGCCCCGACCTGTTCGCCGACCTGGACAGCGACGATGACGGGGTGCTGAACGGCCTGGACCGCTTCGTCACGGTGCAGCATGGCGGCACCGACAGGCTGACGGTCGACTTCGCGGCCTACATGGATGCCAGGCTCGACGACGCCCATTCCGAGGACGGCGTGAACGCGCCCGACAGCCTCACCCTGCTGGGCGTGCGCGCGCTGACGCTGGACGACATCGACCCCGGCGTGCCCATCGTCTGAGGGCTGGCCACCGCATCGGCGCATCGACAGGCAGCACCGTCCATTGTACCATTCGGTACAGACTTATCCGAAAGGTACAGGACGATGGAGCAACGCCCGCCCCTTCCCCCTTTCACCGCCGGGACCGCCGCGAAGAAGGCCCGCCTCGCCGAAAATGCCTGGAACACGCGCGACCCGCAGAAGGTGGCGCTCGCCTACACCGACGACAGCCGCTGGCGGAACCGGGCGGAGTTCCTCCAGGGCCGCCCGGCCATCATCGACTTCCTCACCCGCAAATGGGCGAAGGAGCTGGACTACCGCCTGATCAAGGAGGTCTGGGCGTTCCACGACCACCGCATCGCCGCCCGCTTCGCCTATGAATGGCACGACGACAGCGGCAACTGGTTCCGCTCCCACGGCAACGAGCAGTGGGAGTTCGACGAAAACGGCCTGATGCGCCGCCGCCTCGCCAGCATCAACGACCAGCCGATCAAGGAAGCCGACCGCCGCTTCCACTGGCCGCAGGGCCCGCGCCCCGACGACTATCCGGGCCTGACCGAGCTCGGCCTCTGAGCCCCGTGGCCCGCATCGTCCAGGAGCGCCACGACGTGATCCCGCTGCTCGCGGAAACCTTCCGCGAGCACGGCTACGAGGGTGCCAGCCTGTCCCTGATCGGCCAGCGCACCGGTCTCGGCAAAGGCAGCCTCTACCACTTCTTCCCGGGCGGAAAGGCGGAGATGGCCGAGGCGGTCCTGGCCGAGCTCGACGCCTGGTTCGAGACCAACCTGTTCCACCCCCTGCATACCGGGCCCGACGCCGAAGCCGCCATCGCCGCCATGTTCCGCACCATCGACAGCTATTTCCGCTCCGGCCGCCGGATCTGCCTGGTCGGCCTGTTCGCCCTGGGCGAACCCCGCGACCGCTTCGCCAAGGCGATCGCCACCTACTTCACCCGCTGGTGCCAGGCGCTGGCCAGCGCCCTACGCCGCGCCGGCAAGGACCCTGCCCTTGCCGAGGAGTTCGTCGCCGGCATCCAGGGCGCCCTGGTCCTGGCCCGCGCCCTGGACGACCCGGACCTGTTCACCAACGCCCTGGCCCGCATGGAGGCCCGGCTCGCCGACGGCCGGTAACGGTCATCGCGAGACAGCCTCGGGGCCAATCCCCATTTTCATGTCATCCCCCGGCTTGACCGAGGGATGACAGAAAGGGCGTGGCTGCCTTCCGTCCTGATCCCTCCTTGGGTTCACCTCGAACGAGACCGCCCGATCCCGCCCGAGGTGCCGCCCTAGCGTCAGTACTGGAAGCTCGGCCGCGTGGTCGCGTCGATGTCGGCCGCATCCAGCGCCGTCACGCCGAACAGGGTGATAGTGCCGTGGTCGCCGGTGGATTCCGAGCGAGGCATCAGCCCGATGTCGATCACCAAGGATGCGGCGCTCACCCCGTCCAGTTCCACTGCCTGCACGCTGCACCAGGCATCGTCGCCATCCAGGACGCCGTCGCCGCTGCTATCCAGGTCCGAGAAGGTCAGGATCTCCTCCGTCGAGCCCGAGCCATCGACGGGATGACCTTCCATGAAGAAGCTGATCTGCAACCGATCCTCACCCCGGGCGAAGTCACGGATGATCTCGTCCGCCTCGAAGTTCGACGAGTCCGGGTAGGTCTGAAAGCCCTGGTAGCTCCGGAAGCCCACCGCGAACAGGTCGTTGCCGGCCCCGCCGACGAGCAGGTCCAGGCCGCTGCCGCCCTCCAGCCGGTCGTCGCCCTCGCCTCCATGGATCCGGTCGTCGTCGCTGCTGCCCCAGAGAATGTCGTTGCCGGCCCCGCCCATGATCAAGTCGTCGCCGGCACTGGCATTGATCGTGTCATTGCCGTCGCCGCCCTGGAACAGGTCGTTGCCCTGGCCGCCGAACAGCTGGTCGTCACCGGCCCCGCCATCCACCCGGCTGCCCGGCACCGGCCCGTCCACCTCATCCGCCGGCAGGCCGATCCGGTCGTCACCGGGCCCGCCATAGATCACGCTCCGGCCATGCCCGGCGGAAATCGAGTCATTGCCGGCACCGCCATAGAGCGCATGGTCACCCGCCCACACCTCGATCCGGTCGTCACCGTCATGGCCGAACGCGACTGTATCACCGCGATGGTCGAGCAGCCGGTCATCCCCGGCATTGCCGGAAAGCCGGTCGTTCCCGTCCCCGCCTTTCAGCACGTCATCGCCTTCGCCACCCAGCAGCAGGTCGTCGCCATGCTCGCCGCGCAGCTCGTCGTCGTCATGCTGGCCGAACAGGACGTCGTCACCCACGCCACCCAGCAGCAGGTCATGACCATGCCAGCCATACAGCCGGTCGGCATCCTCCTGGCCGAAGACGATGTCGTCCCCGTCGCCGGCGTTCACATGGTCATCACCGCGCCCGGCATAGACCAGGTCATCGCCACCACCGAGGTCGATCCGGTCGCGCCCGCCGAACGCCCGAACCTGGTTGTTGCCGAACGGATCGTAGATCACGTCCGGACCATCGGTGCCGATCAGGAGATCGTTGCCCACCGTACCGCGGATGACCATGCCCAACTGCCAATGCCTGCTCGCCGTCCCCACCCGCGGCTACCGGAAATGAACAAAACATGTCAAAGCATTAATACAGACTGTCGCTGTTCTTCGACGCCGTTCAGGCCAAGCGGCGGCCGGCCGATATTCCCGTACCGGCCACCGCCCGTGCAGCCCTACTGCTGGTAGCCGCGCCGCCCGAGCAGGTCGGAAACCTCCTTCGCCGCCGTGTCCAGCGCCTGCTGGATGTCGGTCTCCTCGACGATACCCTGGACCATCCGCTTGGTCGCGATCTCGGCCGCCTCGTTGAACTCGGGCAGGCTCGGCAATGGCTCGGCGGCGGCCATTGCCGCGGAGACTGCCGGATACCAGCGGAACTCCTTCTGCACCTCCGGATCGTTCAGCACCGCCTGGCGGGGCGGGGTCGCGAGCTTGGCCGCGCCACGCTGGCTCTCCTCGCTGAGCGCCCCCGCCAGGACCCGGAACAGCGTGTCCCGGTCCTGGCCGGAGAAGCGCGAGATCGCATAGCCGTCCGTGGTGATCGACTGCTTGCCGCCCGGCGGCGTCGTCCACTCGATCAGCCCGATCACCCGCGACTTGGCCGGATCGTCCATGGACGCGCAGCGCGTCGCCCATTGCTGCCCGACCGCGCAGACGTCCTGGCCGAAATTGACCGCGTTCTCGTCATTGCCGTGCGCGGTGAAGCCCGGCACCGCGAACTTGGCCAGCCGCCGGTAGGTATCCACCGCCGCCGCCCCGCGCTCGCCGTTGAAGACCGGCCGCCACTCCGCGTCGAACCAGCCCTCGCCCACCGTGTTCATCACCGCCTGCAGCTCGTGGGGCGTCATGTCCCATTTGAGCGCCAGCGTCGTCCCGCTGCGCCGCGGCGGCGAATCCAGCGCTTGCGCGATCGCGATCACGTCCTCCCAGCTCTGCGGCAGCGCCAGCCCCGCCTCCTCCAGCAGGTCGCGCCGATGCGCCCAGAGCAGCACGTTGGTGGTGAGCGGCATGGCGTAGATGTGCCCCTCGAAGGTCACGCCGCGCATCGACGCCGGGTTGATGTCGTCGAGGTTGAACTCCTCGCGATGCTTCTCCCAGAGGTCGTCCAGCGGCTCCAGCCAGCCATTCTTGGCATAGTTCGCGATGCTGATGCTGTTGACCCAGAGCAGGTCCAGCCCGGCGCTGCGCGAGGACAGCGCGATGCGCTGCATCTGCATCGCGTCGCCGGACGGCATCAGCCGGGCATCCAGCTCCACGCCCGGCACGGCCGTCCGCATCTGGTCGGCGTAATATTCGAGCGCCG
>NZ_DATMFZ010000097.1:0-19399 GCF_035556675.1 Geminicoccus sp.
GGTCGGCAGTTCCTGCGCGCGGCGGTCCAGCTCGACCGGGTTGGAGCAGTAGGGACAGCGCAGCGGGCAGCGATGGGTCAGCTCGGCCAGCAGGCCCACCGGCGGCGCCAACGGCGCGGGCGCGCTCACAGGTCGAGCAGCCGCTGGTCGCGCAGCCGGCCGAGCAGGCCTAGCACGTCAGGTGCCAGCCGATCCGGCTCCGTGCCGAACTGCGTAGCCAGCCCGTCCAGGATCTCGGCCAGCGTCTGGTTCCCGTCGCAGCGGCGCAGCACCTCCAGCGAGCTGGTGTTCAGCCCGAACAGGGTCTCCGGCGCCAGCAGCACCCAGGCATCGCGCTGCCGGTCGTGATGGAGCCGCACCCCGCGCGGCAGGCGCGGCCGCGCATCCATGGCGATGGCCGGCACGTCCTGGCTCATGATGCTTCCTGCTCCGGCTGCCAGGCCCCGGGCGGCAGCCGGCCCTCGACATAGGCCAGCCACAGCGCATCGAGCTGGCTCCACAGGACGTCGGTCTTGAACAGCAGCGCGCCCAGTGCCTGCGCCTGCCGCTCATGGGTGTCGGCATGGGCCAGCACGTAGTCCAGGGCGAACGCGCTGTCCCGCTCCGCCTGGGGTGGCCTGGCGGTGAAGTAGCTCAGGGCCGTCTGGTCGACGAAGTCATAGTGCGCCAGCATGCCCGAGACCCGCTCGCCGATGATCTTGGGCGAGAACAGCTCGGTGAGCGAGGAGGCCACTGCCTCCAGGAGCGAGCGCTCCCGGCAGAACCGGACATAGGCATCCACCGCGAAGCGGGTGCCGGGCAGCACCGCGCGGCACGAGGCCACCAGCTCCCGGTCCAGGCCCAGCGCATCGGTCAGGCGCAGCCAGCGCGCGATGCCGCCCTCGCCTTCGGCAGCACCGTCATGGTCGACCAGACGCTGCCGCCAAGCCCGCCGCAGCGCCGGATCCGTCATCCGCCCCAGCACGGCGGCATCCTTGAGCGGAATCGACGCCTGATAGTAGTAGCGGTTCAGCGCCCAGGCCCGGACCTCGGCGGGCCGGCACTCGCCGCCATGCAGGCGCCGGTGGAACGGATGGCGGTCGTGATAGCGATCCGCTCCGATCTGTCGGAGCCGCTGCGCCAGATCGTCGGGGCCCAGCACCTGGCCGGGCTGCAGATAGGCCGACACCAGCGGATGTTCGCTCACAGAACCAGCTCCATGCCGTCGAAGGCCAGCTCCCAGCCCGCGGCCAGGACGGCCGCATGCTCAGGCGAGCCGGCGATAAGGGTCGGGTTCGAGTTGTTCAGGTGCAAGAACACGCGCCGCCCGACCGATACGTCCGCCAGGCCAGCGAGGCTGCCGGAGGGACCGGCCATCGGCACATGGCCCATCCGTGCGGCCGTCTTGTGGGACAGGCCCAGCCGGACCATTTCGTCGTCCTCGTAGGTCGTGCCGTCGAACAGGAGCAGGTCGGCACCCTTGAGTCGCGCGCACAGATCCGGCGTGATCCGGGCGCAGTTGGGCACGACCACGCAGCGCCGGCCGCCGGCACGGATCTCCAGGCCCAGGATCTCCGCTGCCAGTTCCCCATCCGGTGCGGCCTCCTCCTGGTAGAGGGGCAGCTTGCCTGGAACGGGAAAGGGCAGGAGCTCCAGCCCGGCCAGGCTCAGCACCGCTTCGGGCAACAGGTCCCGGCGCCGGACTACGGCCGGGTCCAGCGCGGTGAACATCGGGTTGGCCGCCAGTGCGGCATGGGTCGCCGCGGTAGCGTGGAGCGCGAAGGGCTGGCGCTCGCGCAACATGAGCAGGCCCAGCACATGATCGATCTCGGCATTGGTCAGGATGACCGCCTCGATCGGGCTGTGCCGCCGGCCTTCACGCGGCCACAGGGCCGGGTTCGCCAGGATCTGCTGGCGGAGATCGGGCGAGGCATTGATCAGCAGCCAACGCTCGCCGTCGGTACTCACGGCGAGCCCGGACTGAGTACGCGGGGTGACCCGCGGGTCACCGGCCCAGGCGAGGCTGCAGACCGGGCACCGGCAGTTCCACTGCGGCAGACCGCCACCAGCTGCCGAACCCAGTACCAGGAGCCGCACCCTACCTCGCCCGCCTTGCTCCTATGCCGTTTCGACCTCGACCGACCTTCAGTCGATCATCTCTTCCGGAAGGTCGATCTCGGCAGATTCGTAGCTGGTGACTTCCATGCCGACACGCAGCTCGATCAGGACAGGGGTTTCCCAGGTCATCTGCACATCCTTCTGGCTGTTCCCGGCCAGCCGTCCCGACAGACACCCGCCGGCAATGGCGGATCGTCCGGGCGGACCAGGGGTTCCCTATAACAGATAGTGCCGTATTCCGGCAGGGCCAGCAAAATCTCACCCCTGCACCGCCGTGCGTTCTTTCGCGCAGCCGGCAAGATCCCTCAGGCGAAGGTCGCTTCGGCGGCCATGGCCTGCCGGCTCGTCGCGTCGGCGGCCCACAGCTCCAGCCGCTGGGTGCCGCTGCGGCGCCCGTTCACGCTGAACGGGGCGCCGTCGAACAGCGGGTGGACGCCGCGGAAGCGGAAAGAGCGGAGCGGCTGCCTGCCGCTTAAATCCTGGGCGAGGTCCAGGAGCAGCGTCGCCTGGAGCGGGCCGTGGACCACCAGGCCCGGGTAGTGCTCCTCTTCCTGGCAATAGCGCCGGTCGTAATGGATCCGGTGGCCGTTGAAGGTCAGGGCGGAGTAGCGGAACAGGAGGACCGGGCTCGCCTGGATGGTGCGGCTCGCCTCGGCTTCGGGCAGCGCTGGCGGCGGGGCGGGCGAGGCCGGTGCCGCGGGCGGGGCGGCCTCGCGATAGACGATGTCGTGGCGCTCGCGGATGGCGGCACCGCGTCCAGTCGACAGCTCGTGGCGCACCGCGACGAAGCACAGGGCACCGCTGCGGCCCTGCTTCAGCTCGACCGATTCGATCCGGGAGCGGCGCAGCACCCGGTCGCCGACCAGAAGCCGGTCCAGAAACTCGAGCTCGCCGCCGGCCCACATCCGCCTGGGCAGCGGCACGGGCGGCAGGAAGCCGCCGCGGGCGGGATGGCCGTCCTGGCCCAGTGCCGACATCGGTGCGGTGGGCGGTGCCAGGCACCAGTGGATGCCGGGCGGTGCCGGATCGCCCGGGCGCGGCTCGCCCGGGTCCTGGTCCAGCACGGCGCGCAGGCCCCTGGTCATCTGCGGGGTGATCCAGTCCTCCGCTTCCTCGGTGCGGCCGACCCAGGTCTGCAGCTCTGCTAGATCGATGCTGGCGGCCATGGTCCGGGCCTTCAGTAGGAGCGTGGCATGCCGAGCACGTGCTCGGCCAGGTAGCTCAGGATCAGGTTGGTGGAGATCGGGGCCACCTGGTAGAGCCGGGTTTCCCGGAACTTGCGCTCGATGTCGTATTCCTCGGCGAACGCGAAGCCGCCATGGGTCTGCACGCAGGCTTCCGCCGCAGCCCAGGAGGCCTCGGCGGCCAGCATCTTCGCCATGTTGGCTTCGGGCCCGCAGCTCTCGCCGCGCTCGAACCGCGCAGCGGCGTCGCGGACCATCAGTTCGGCCGCCCGCATCTGGGCATAGGCGCGGGCGATCGGGAACTGGACGCCCTGGTTTTGGCCGATCGGGCGACCGAACACGCTGCGCTCGCTGGCATAGGAAGCCGCCTTCTCGATGAACCACTTGGCATCGCCGATGCATTCCGCGCCGATCAGGATGCGCTCGGCATTCATGCCGGAAAGGATGTAGCGAAAACCCTTGCCTTCCTCGCCCACCAGGCCGTCCGCCGGGATCTCGACATCGTCGAAGAACACTTCGGTGGTGGAGTGGTTCATCATGGTGCGGATCGGCCGGATGGTCAGACCGCGGCCTAGCGCCTCGCGCATGTCGAGGATGAAGACCGACAGGCCGTCCGTGCGTTTGGCCACCTCGTCCTTGGGCGTGGTGCGGGCCAGGAGGAGCATCAGGTCCGAGTGCTCCGCGCGCGACGTCCAGATCTTCTGGCCACTGACCAGATAGCGCTCGCCGTCGCGCCGGGCGAAGGTCTGGATCGAGCCGGTATCGGTGCCGCTGGTGGGCTCGGTGACGCCGAACGCCTGCAGGCGCAGCCGGCCCGACGCGATACCCGGCAGGTAGCGGCGCTTCTGTTCAGGGCTGCCGTGGCGCAGCACCGCACCCATCACGTACATCTGGGCGTGGCAGGCGGCGCCGTTGCAGCCGGCGCGCTGCACCTCCTCCAGGATCGCCGCGGCAGCGGAGAGCGGCAGGCCCGACCCGCCATATTCCTCGGGGATCAGTGCGGCGAGGTAGCCGGCCTCGGTCAGCGCCTGGACGAACTCGGAAGGGTAGGCGTTCTCCCGGTCGAGCCGGCGCCAGTACTCGCCCGGAAACCCGGCACAGAGCTTCCTGACCTCCTGGCGGATCTCGGCATAGTCTTCCTCGCTCACCTCACCCTGCCACCTCTGGCCCCAACGTTCGGGGGCGAGCATGGCGAAGGCTGAATGGGCGCGACAGATGGAAAATCGCTGGCCGACGGTACCGCGGGCGGTGGCATCCCGCGGTGCGGCGGCTAACAATCCGCGGCGACAACTGGCTGTTGCGGGAAGCGATGAAGCCGCTCGAAGGAATCCTGGTCGTCTCGCTCGAACAGGCGGTGGCGGCCCCTTATGCCTCCTGCCGGCTCGCGGATGCCGGTGCCAGGGTCATCAAGATCGAGCGGCCGGAAGGCGATTTTGCGCGCGGCTACGACCATCTGGTCAAGGGCGAGAGCGCCTATTTCGTCTGGCTGAACCGCGGCAAGCAGTCGGTCTGCCTGGACCTGAAGCAGGCCCGCGACCGGGCGGCGCTCTCCGCCATGCTGGCGCGGGCCGACGTGTTCATTCAGAACCTGGCGCCTGGTGCCGTCGAGCGGCTGGGCTTCGGGCTGGAGGAGCTGCGCGCCCGCCATCCGCGGCTGATCACCTGCTCGATCACCGGCTATGGCGAGGAGGGGCCGTATCGCGACCTCAAGGCCTATGACCTGCTGGTGCAGGCGGAAACCGGGCTGGCGGCGATCACCGGCAACGAGCATGGCCCGGCCAGGACCGGGGTCTCGATCGCCGACATCGCCGCCGGGACGGCAGCGCTCCAGGGCATCATGACCGCCCTGTTCGCCCGCGAACGCAGCGGGAGGGGCCAGCATGTCGCGACCTCGCTGTTCCACGCTTTGTCCGACTGGATGAACGTGCCCCATCTCCAGCACGTCCATGGCGGCCGCGTGCCCGCCCGCAGCGGCCTGAACCACCCGACCATCGCGCCCTACGGGGCCTATGCCTGCCGGGATGGCGGCCAGGTGCTGTTCGCGATCCAGAACGAGCGGGAATGGCCACTGTTCTGCCAGGAGGTCCTCCGCCAGCCGGAGCTGGCGGAGGACCCGCGCTTTCGCACCAACGACCAGCGGGTCGCCAACCGCCCGGCCCTGGACACGGCCATCCACGCGGTGTTCGCCGGCATCGACCGGGACGAGGCGGTCCGCCGCCTCCAGGCGGCGAACATCGCCTATGGCCGGGTCAGCACGCTGGATGACCTGGCCGTCCACCCGCAGAACCGGCACATCACCGTGGCGACCCCGTCCGGACCAGTGCCCGTGCTGGCACCCGGCGCCCTGCTGGACGGAAGCCCGCCGGAGCCGGGCGCGGTGCCGGGCCTGGGCGAGCATACCCGGCAGGTGATCGAGGAGTTCACTGGTGAGGACTGGTGCAGCTGACCTCTGTCATCACCAGCAAAGCGTCAGCCCATCGCCTCCAGCGCGCCCAGGGATTCCGGCAGGACCTGGCCGCCATCGACCACGATGGTCTGGCCGGTGATGTAGCCGGCTTCGTCGGAGGCGAAGAACAGGGCGGCGTTGGCGATGTCGGCGACGCTGCCCAGGCGCTTCATCGGGATCGAGGCCGCCATGGTCGCCAGATAGTCGTCGCCCAGTCCGTCCAGCCCTTCGGTCACGATGTTGCCGGGCATCACCGCGTTCACCGTGATGTTCCAGGGTGCCAGCTCGATCGCGGCGGTGCGCATGAATCCCAGCTGGCCGGCCTTGCTGGCGCCGTAATGGGTCCAGCCGGGATAGCCGGTGATCGGGCCGGTGATCGATGAGGTGAGCACGATCCGGCCCTGGTTCTGACGCTTCATCTGCGGCAGGCAGGCGCTGACCGACAGGAAGCTGCCCTTCAGGTTGACGCCGATCACCTGGTCGAAATCGGCGGCAGTCATCTCGCCGAGCTTGGCGGCGGGAAAGATGCCGGCATTGGCGCACAGCACGTCGATGCTGCCATAGCGCGCGACCGCTTCGGCGGCCATCGCCTCGCAGGCAGCCGGATCGGCGACGTCGGCGACAAACGCCGAGGCATGGTTGCCGATTTCCTTTGCGACCTTCTCCGCCTCGTCCAGGTGGCGCGAGACCACCAGCACGTTCAGCCCGGCCTCGCCGAAGCGCAGCGCCAGCCCCCGCCCGATCCCCTTGCTGCCGCCCGTGACGATCACGGTGCGGCCTGCCAGTGATTTCAGCATCGCATCCTCCCTCCATGCCCGGTCGATCAGAACGGCATCGCGGCCAGGAGGGAAGAGCCGAGCGCTTTTTCAGCGCCGCTTCAGGGCTTCACCCACTCCGCCCGGACCTGGCCCGAGGCATTCAATTCCTGTGCCAGCCAGGGCAGGGCCTCGGCCATGGCATCCGGCAGGCTGTCCGGCGGGTTGATCACCAGCAGGCCGGAGCCGGTCATGCCGCGGCGTGCCTCGTCGGGCTCGATGCAGAGTTCGATCCGGTACTGCCGACCGATTTCGCTGTTCCGCAGGCCACCCAGCATCCGCTCGGTGAAGCCGCGGTCGATCACCGGGTACCAGAGCAGGTAGGTGCCGGTGCTCAGGCGCCGCCAGGCTTTCAGCAGCGTGTCCTGGACCTGGCCGTAGTCGGTCTTGATCTCGTAGGACGGGTCGATCAGCACGAGCGCATGGCGCTCAGGGGGTGGGAACACGGTCGGCAGGCCGGCCAGGCCGTCGGCCTTGACCACGGCGATGCGCGGATCGGTGCAGAGCAGGGCGGACAACGAGGCGAAATCGGTCGAGTGCAGCTCGAAGCAGAGCAGCCGGTCATGGGCGCGCAGGAGCCGCCGGGAGATCTCAGGCGAGCCGGCATAGGCGCGCGGCCCGTCCAGATGGACTATCTCCAGCCAGTCGCGCAGCAGGGCCGGCGCCTCGGCCGCCTTGGGCAGGAGCGGCAGGATCCCCTGGCGCCATTCACCCACCTTCTCGCCCATCTCGCTCTTGAGATCGTAGAGCCCGGCACCGGCATGGGTGTCGACCACCAGAAGCGGCCGGGGATCGGCGGCGATCACTGCCTTGTGGATGAACTGGAGGGTCGCGTGCTTGAGGACGTCGGCATGGTTGCCGGCGTGGAAGCCGTGACGATAGCTGAGCATGATGGTGGCTTTTGACGATCCGGGGAACAGGAAGGACGGCCTGCGGACGCCGTCGGCCGTGAGCAGGCCAGCGCGCATCCTAGCGGATGATTCCCCCGCGGTCTTGCATCGCGTCCTTCGGGAAATGTTGCAGAATGGGTGCCCTGCTGCCTATCCACGGGACCGCGTCGTCCGGCTGGTCCGGCCGGCGGTCCGCGACGCATCGGAAAAGACGAGACGATCCATGATCCAGGAGCCGCGCCCACGGCCGGGCATTCTCGAGATCAAGCCTTACGTGGGCGGCAAGGCCGAGGTGGCGGAGGGCGGCAAGGCCGCCAAGCTGTCGGCCAACGAGACGCCGCTCGGGCCCAGTCCCAAGGCGGTCGCGGCCTATCGGGCGATCGCGGCCGATCTGCATCGCTACCCGGAAGGCGGCTCCACCGTCCTGCGCCAGGCGATCGGCCGGCGGATGAACGTCGACCCGGACCGGATCGTGGTCGGTGCCGGCTCGGACGAGCTGATCGCCCTCTTGATCCGCGCCTATGCGGGCCCTGGCGACGAGGTGCTCTACAGCCGCCACGGCTTCCTGATGTACAAGCTATCCGCGCTGGCTTGCGGGGCCACGCCGGTGGAAGCGCCCGAGCGCCATCTGTGTGCCGACGTGGACGCGCTGCTTGAGGCCGTCACCAGCCGGACGCGGATGGTGTTCCTCGCCAACCCGAACAACCCCACCGGCAGCTACCTGCCGGCCGACGAGATCCTGCGCCTGCACCGGGGCCTGCCGGCGGACGTCGTGCTGGTGCTGGATTCCGCCTATGCCGAGTATGTCGGCGCGGCCGACTATGACAGCGGCCTCGCTCTGTCGCTGAGCGCCCATAACGTCGTGATGACGCGGACCTTCAGCAAGATCCATGGCCTGGCAGCACTCCGGGTCGGCTGGATGACCGCGTCCGCCGGCATTGTCGACGTGATCAACCGGGTGCGCGGGCCGTTCAACGTGGGCGTGCCGGCCCAGGTCGCCGCCGCCGCGGCCATCGATGATGTCGAGCACCAGGCCAAGGCCAAGGCGCACAACGACCGCTGGCTGCCCTGGCTGACCCAGGAACTCACCGCACTCGGGATCCAGGTGCACCCGAGCGTCGGCAATTTCCTCCTGATCGAGTTCCCCGACGTGCCGGGCCACGATGCGGTGGCCGCTGCGGAATATCTGGAGAAGAACGGCATCATCCCCCGAGCCATGGCGTCCTACCAGTTGCCGCTCTGCCTGCGCCTGACCGTCGGCACCGAGGAGGAGAACCGCCAGGTCGTGGCGGTGCTGGCGCGCTTCATGGACGGGCTGCCCGGGTCATGAGCGAGCCCCACTTCAAGCGGGTGGCGATGATCGGCATCGGGCTGATCAACGGGTCGCTGGCGCTCGCCATGCGCGAGCGGGGCATGGCGGACGAGATCGTGGCCTGTGCCCGCCAGGAGCGGACCCGTGCCAGGGCGCTGGAGCTAGGCTTGTGTGACCGGGCGGTCGCCGATCCGGCCGAAGCGGTCGCCGGCGCGGATCTCGTGGTGCTGGGCACGCCGCCCGCAGCGCTGGCCGAGGTCGCCGGCGCCATGGTGCCGGGCCTGGCGCCCGACGCGATCGTCACCGATGTCGGCTCGATCAAGACCCTGGTGGTCAACGAGGTGCGCGCCCGCCTGCCCGACCCGCGCCGGTTCGTGGGTGGCCACCCGGTGGCCGGCACCGAGCATTCCGGCCCGGACGCCGCCTTCGCCACCCTGTTCCAGAACCGCCGCTGCATCCTCACGCCGGTCGAGGACACCGACGCGGACGCGGTGGCGCGGCTGGTGGCGCTCTGGCAAGCGGTCGGCGCCAAGGTCGACACCATGTCCCCGGAGCATCACGACCGGGTGCTGGCGATCACCTCGCACCTGCCGCATTTGTGCGCCTACACCATCGTGGGCACGGTCGCGGACCTGGAGGAGCATCTCCAGTCGGAAGTGTTCAAATACGCTGCCGGCGGCTTTACCGACTTCACCCGCATCGCCGCGTCCGACCCGACCATGTGGCGGGATATCTTCCTGAACAACAAGGAAGCGGTCCTGGAGATGATCGGCCGGTTCATGGAGGACCTGGTGGCGCTGCAGCGGGCGATCCGCTGGGGCCAGGGCGACATCCTGTTCGACCTGTTCACCCGCACCCGCGAGATCCGGCGCAGCGTGATCCAGGCCGGCCAGGCCTATGAGCGTAAGCCACAGCTTAAGGACGAGTGAAGTATCGCCAGATGGCGAGCCCGGCGCCACCTCGCTATAGGTGATGCGGTCGTGCGGACGGTGCTTGCCTGTCCCTCGCACGCTGGCGGAGCTTGGCATAGCACTTGTCGATGACTGAACCGGATCTCGTCTGGACGTTTGGCTACGGCTCCCTGATGTGGCGGCCGGGCTTCGCGCCGGACGCATTCGAGACCGCGCTGCTGGTGGGCTACCAGCGCCGCCTGTGCATCCGCTCCGAGCATTATCGCGGCACGGTCGAGCAACCGGGCGTGGTGATGGGGCTCACCGCCGGCGGCTCCTGCATCGGCCGGGCGATCGGCTTCCGCCGCGAGCGGGAGGCCGAGATCATGGCCTATCTGGACGCCCGTGAGCTGGTCACCAACGTCTACGAGCGCCGCCTGGTCCCGCTGGAGCTGCTGGAATCGCGGCGCACCGTCCAGGCCTGGGCCTATGTCGCCAGGCTCGACCACGACCAGTATTGCGGCGGTGCCGACGAGGCGGTGATCCTGGAAATGGTCCGCAAGGGTTGCGGCAGTTCCGGCACCTGCCAGGAATATCTGGTCAATACGCTGGACCATCTGAGCGAGATGGGCATCCAGGAGCCGGACCTGGAGGCATTGGCGCGGCGGCTGGACGGTGATCCGGGCGTGGATGAACCTCCGGCCGCGGCAAGCGGGTCCCATATCCTGGGCCCGAGCTGATCCCGTCGAGCCTCCGGGATAACTCCGACTAAGAGCTCTGCCATGCGGTGCTGACGGATGGCGTGTCGATCATGCCGGAATGTAGCAGATGCACGAGCCGGGCTCCGCCCATGGCCATGCGCTGGGGCATGCGCAACGGGAGCTGGAGCGTCTGGCGATCCAGGCGTGCCTGATCGCCCCGATCCCGCGGCACCTTTTCAAGGCTGCGGGAACAGCGCCAGGCGTACGGGTGCCCGACGTCGGCAGCGGTTTCGGCCACGTCGCCTTCCTGCTCGCCGAGATGGCAGGACCTGCCGGCAGCACTATGCGAGGCGGATCAGGCCGCCAGCGGCAGTGGCGTGCGGTCCCTCCGGCTGACTTCGACCTGGCGCAGGCATGAATGGCGCGCCAAGCGCGCCCGCAGGACCTCGGGCGTGACTGGCGCGGAGGCGACCAGGACCATGCGTAGCTCGGCTTCGTTGCCGGCTTCCTCCAGGAGGGTCGCCACCAGCTCCAGGCCAAAGCGCTGCGCGTCGTTCAGGACGCGGATCATGCCGTCATACGCGTCGATGAGGATCGCGCGGACCTCGAAGGTCGTGCGGTCGGCGGCGCTGCTGGGCATGGCTTTGGCTCCTTCCTGCCGGCCATGGGCCCGAGGGATCGGCCGGCGAAAACGTTTCTAGCTGCGTCTGCACAGTGATGTTTGCCGAACTCGGGGCTATCTCCACCGCATGGCAGAAAGATGATCGGTACAATGGCCAGAACGCAGAAGAATTTGCCGCAGGATCCGCCGATGGCCGGCCAGGGCGCGCTCCGACTGGATGCGATCGACCGGCGCATCCTGTCGGCGCTGCGCGCCGATGGCCGGCTCACCATGAATGAGCTGGGCGAGAAGGTGGGGCTGTCGGCCTCGCCCTGCTGGACCAGGGTGAAGCGGCTGGAGGCGGCCGGCCTGATCGCCGGCTATGTCGCCCTACTCGACCATGCGGCGCTGGGCCTGCCGGACACGGTGTTCGTGGAGATCACGCTGAACCGGCACGACGACCATGCGCTGGAGGTGTTCGGCGCCAGCCTGGCGCGCATACCGGAGGTGATCGAGGCCCATCTCGTCACCGGCGAGTACGACTACCTAGTCAAGGTCGCGGTGGCCGGGACCCGGGACTACGAGCGCTTCCTGCGCGAGCGACTCTACCGGATCGAGGGCATCCGCCATACCCGCTCGACCTTCGCGCTCCGGGCGATGAAGCAGTCGATCGGCGTTGATCCGCTGGAGATTCCCTGAATGACATGCGCGACGAGTAGAACGTGAAACGGCGGGAGTAGCCCATAAGGGCGCTCCCGCCGTCCTTCATGGTGCCGGAACGCGTCCGGCCATGTTCAATGGAATGATCCAGGTAGGTCGCTTTCACAGCCGACCCATCAGGCGCGGCCAACAGACCGCGCAATATTCAACCGGCAATGTCTGATAATTGGTCGACGAAGGGCGCCACATCATCGACCAGGAGCGACCTTTACGCCATACGGCGGGGAGAGTCGCTCAGTGGTAACCCGGTGGAGTAATGTCGTTCATAACCCCTCATGCCCGGTTAGCCCAAGCGCGGCTGCCCGACGACTTTTATTCGCTCGTCTCACACGATGGAGGGTGAAGTACGAGCGGTCGAACAACTCTCACGCACCCAGGATATTGAGTGCGCCGACTGCGCCGGTCAAGGCTCCGGAGAGAGAATTTTGTGCGCCTTCGTCGGGGCCGCAGCACTGCCGCCGGCCTCGGCCACCAGCCGGGCGGTCGCGGTCTCGATCCGCTCCTCCAGGGTCCGCATGAAGGCCGCGCGCGGCAGGCCGGGCGGGATCGGCTCCAGGAACTCCAGCACGATCGTGCCCGGCCGCTTGGCGAACGAGCGCCGGCCCCAGAACATGCCGGAGTTCAGGGCGACCGGCACGCAGGGCCGGCCGAGCTGCTTGTAGAGCGCTGCCACGCCCGGCTTGTAGTCCGGCGGCGCGCCCACGGGTCGTCTGGTACCCTCCGGGAAGATCATCACGTGCAGCCCGCCCGCCATCGCCTGCTGGGCGCCGTCCACCAGCGACTTCAGCGCCTTGGCGGCGGCGCCCCGGTCGATGCGGATACAGCCGGACTTGAGCAGGTAATGGCCGAACACCGGGATCTTGGTGAGCTCGTATTTCAGCCCGACCGACAGCTCGTGGACGATGGTGTGGAAGGTCAGCGTCTCCCAGGCCGACTGGTGCTTGGCCGCGATCACCACCGGCTCGTCCGGCAGGTGGTGCAGGCCGCGCACCTCGTGGCGGATGCCCACCACCCAGCGCAGCAGAAAGCCGATGCCGCGCTCCCAGCCCCGCGCATAGGCGCGTGTGCCGGCGGCATCCAGGAACGGCCCGACCGGCAGCAGCACGATCAGGGCGAGCAGCGTCCAGGTCCAGAGCAGGACGTTGAAGATGGCGGATCGGATCAGGATCATGCGGCGGGCAGCGGGCAGGTGAACAGCCGGCCGAATGCCGGCTGTGGGTCGGCGATCCCGGCCAGGCGCAGCGCGTGCCAGGCCATCGCGTGGTTCGACGAGGTGACCGGCTTGCCGAGTTCGGCCTCGATCGCCGCGGCCTCGGCCGCCAGCCGGATCGAGGTGCAGGACACGAACACCGCATCGACCCCCGGCTCGCGCCCGAGTGCGCAGGCGGCCTGGCGGATCGACTGGGCGGTCATCTGGCCGACCTTGCCATCGTCGGGCTCGTTGAACGAGCCGAACACCGGCACTTCCAGGCCGCGCGCCTCCAGGTAGCGGATGATCCCGAGATTGACGTCCGCGCGATAGGGCGTGAGCAGGGCGATCCGCCGCGCCCCCAGGGCCATCATCGCGATCCTGGCAGCCGTGATCGGCGTGGTCGCCTTTGCCTCCGGCTTGGCCTCGTTCATGAGCCCCATGACCCGCTCCTCGCCCAGCACCATGGAGGCCGAGGTGCAGCCGAACGCCACTGCGTCGAACCGGTGGCTGGGCAGCAGGAGCTCCGTGGTGGGCCGGATCATCGGCTCCATCGCGCGGAGGCTGTCCGGCGTGATGATCGGGTCGACCGCGATGCGGGCGTGAAACAGGCCGATGCCCGGCAGGTCGGCCAGGATGCCGCGCCACTCATATTCGATGGTCTGGTCGCAGCTCAGCACCACCAGACCGATCCTGGCGCGCGGGGTGATGCCCCGGTCGAGCTCGAAGGGCAGGTGCTCGCGAACGATCCGCCCGGAGGCTGAAGTCATGGCCGGCTCATCCGCGGTAGAGCATGCTGGTCACGTCGTGGCCGGGCGTGCGGCCGGCGATCAGGTCGGCGGTGATCCGGCCCGAGCCGCAGGCCCAGGTCCAGCCCATATGGCCATGGCCGGCATTGACATAGAGATTGTCGTAGCGCGCCCGGCCGAAGATCGGCAGGGCGGACGGCGTCATCGGCCGCAGTCCCGCCCAGTATTCCGGCTGCGCATAGTCTCCGGCATCGGGGAACAGCTCCCTGGCCGCCTTGAGCAGCCCGGCGAAGTCGGATGGCCGGTGCGACCAGTCATAGCCGGCGAACTCGGCGATCGCGGTGAGCCGGACATGCTCGCCATAATTGGCGAACGCGAACAGATTGTGCTCGTCCACACCGGAAAGGCGCGGCGGGTTGTTCCGGCCGGCGATCGGGATGGTGAGCGAGTAGCCCTTGACCGGATAGATCGGCAGCCTCAGGCCGATGGTGCGCCCGAGCGGCGCGGCATAGCAGCCCAGCGCCAGCACATAGGCATCGGCCTGCACCTCGCCCTTGGCCGTGACCACCCGGTCGATCCGGCCCCGGGCGACGCTGATCCGCTCGATCGTCTCGTCCATCCGGAACGCAACGCCGCGCTCGATGAGCCAGGACGCGATGCCGCGGGTGAACCGCCGCGCATCACCGGACTCGTCGCCCGACACGTAGAGCGCGCCGGCGAACCGGTCCTGGACGGGCAGGTAGACCTGGTCGATCTGGGCGGCCTCGAACGGCGTGACCCGCCGCACCTCCACGCCCAGGCGACGCATCAGTTCGGCATTGCGGTCGGCCCGGGCCAGCGCCTCTTCCGTGCGATGCAGGTAGAGGGCTCCGCCCTTGGCGGCACCGTAATCGACCCCGGTCTCCGCCACGACCCGGTGCAGCTCGCCCTGGCTGTAGAGGCACAGGCCCACCTTGCGGACCGTATTGTAGTCCGCCCTGGCTTCCGTGCAGTTGCGCACGAAGCGCGCTGCCCAGGCCCAGAAATGCGGGTCGGCCTGGAGGCGAAAGCGCAATGCGGTGTCGTCGTGGCGGATCGAGCGGATCAGGGTCCGCAGCGCCGCCGGCGACGCCCAGCTATAGGCATGGCCAGGGGCGATCATCCCGGCGTTGCCGTACGAGGTTTCGGATGCCGGCTCGCTGCGCCGGTCGATCACGATCGGCTCGTGACCGTCCCGGAACAGCTCATAGGCCGTCATCACGCCGGCAAGGCCGGCACCCAGCACCGCAACGCGCATGACCGCCCCTTTGCGGCCGCCGGCTCAGTCGAGCGCAGCGGTGACCATGATCTCGACCGTGTAGTCGGGCGAGGCCAGCTTGCTCTCGACCGTGGCGCGGGCCGGGGCGGCGCCCGGGGCGACCCAGGCATCCCAGGCGGCGTTCATCTCGTTGAAGGTCGAGATGTCGGACAGCCAGATATTGGTGGTGATCAGCTTGCTCTTGTCGGTGCCGGCCTCGGCCAGGAGGGCATCGATCCGGGACAGGATGTCCTTGGTCTGCTCGGAGACCGACTTGCCGGGAGCACCCGCGGCGACCTGGCCGGCCAGATAGACCACGTTGCCGTGGATCACGGCCTGGCTCATGCGCGGCCCGGGCTGGATGCGGCGGATCGTCATTCGTTCTCTCCTGCTGACGTTGGCTTTGCGCGGCATACATGAGCCGGTGGGGGCAGGGGAAGCGCCACCCTCGCCAGGAGGGCTCGAGCATGCATCCGGAACGCTGGGTCCAGGTCCGGCCGGAAGGCCTCTACGTGGTGCCGGGCGGTTTCTACGTGGACCCGGTCCGGCCGGTGGACCGTGCGGTGATCACCCATGGCCACAGCGACCATTGCCGTGGTGGCCATGGTGCCATGCTGGCGACCGAGGCGACGCTCGCCATCGCCGCCGCACGCCTGGGCGAGGGCATGGCGCCTTCCCGCCAGGCCGCCGCCTATGGCGAGACGATCCGGGTGGGCCAGGTCGACGTCACCCTGCATCCGGCCGGCCATGTGCTGGGCAGCGCCCAGGTGCTGATGGAGCACGCGGGCGGGCGGATCGTGGTCTCAGGGGACTACAAGCGCCGGGCGGATCCGACCTGCACCGGCTTCGAGCCGGTGCGATGCGACGTGTTCGTCACCGAGGCAACCTTCGGCCTGCCGGTGTTCCGTCACCCGCCGATCGGGGAGGAACTGCGCCGGTTGCTCCATTCGATCGAGCTGTTCCCGGAGCGCTGCCACGTGGTCGGCGCCTACACGCTCGGCAAGGCGCAGCGCCTGATCGTGGAGCTGCGCCGGGCCGGCTGGGACCGTCCCATCTATGTCCACGGCGCGCTGGCCGCGATGAACGAGCTCTACCGAGGCTTCGGCGTGGAGCTGGGCGAACTGCGTCCGGCCACGGCCGGGGTGAAGGGCGAGCCGCGCCGCGAGCTGGAAGGTGCGATCGTGATCGCCCCGCCCTCGGCCATCGCCGACCGCTGGGCGCGGCGCCTGCCGGACCCGGTGATCTGCCAGGCATCCGGCTGGATGCGGGTCAAGCAGCGCGCCAAGCAGGGCGGCATCGAGCTGCCGCTGGTGATCTCCGACCATGCCGACTGGGACGAGCTGTTGCAGACGCTGGACGAGGTCGGTGCGCCCCGGGTCTGGATCACCCACGGGCGGGAGGAGGCACTGCAGTATGCCGCCCGCAAGCGCGGCTATGGTGCCGATGCTCTCCGGCTGGTGGGCTATGACGAGGAGGGCAACTGAGCGGCACCAAGGGCCACGCCTCGACGGACCGCCGCGCCCATGGCAGGCTCGCCGGCAACAAGGAACGCAGGCCGGCGCAACGGAGCCTTTGGATGATCTCCTATCTCACGCTCGGAACCAACGACCTGGAGCGCGCCGGCCGCTTCTATGACGCAGCGCTGGCACCGCTCGGCCGGGTGCGGCTGCCGGCCTATCCCAACGAGATCTGGTACGGTCCGCCCGGCGGCCCCACGGAGCTGGTGATCCTCCACCCGTTCGACGGCCGCCCCGCCACCTGGGGCAATGGCATCACGGTCGGCCTGTCGGTGCCCGACGAGGCGACGGTGCAGGCGATCTACACAGCGGCCCTGGCGGCCGGGGGCCTGGACGAGGGCGTGCCCGGGCCACGACCCCAGTACAGCGCCGATTTCTACGCGGCCTATGTCCGTGACCCTGACGGCAACAAGCTGGCCTTCGTCCGCGCGACTCAGCCGGGCTGAGCAGCACCCGCCGGAAACGAACCGGAACCTGCGCCGGGCCTGCCCGGTTGGCCCGGACGGCAGCTTGCAGGAGCGTGCGCAGCCAAGGTGAAGCCGTTCTCCGAACTTCTCGACCGCCTCCTCTATGCGCCGGCCCGCACCAGCAAGCTGGCGCTGCTGGAGGACTATTTCCGCAGCGTGCCCGATCCCGACCGCGGCTTCGGCCTGGCCGCGATCGCTGGCACGCTCAGCCTGCGGGTGGCGAAGTCCGGGGTGATCCGCGAGCTGGTGGCCGAGCGCACCGATCCGGAGCTGTTCCACTGGTCCTACGACTTCGTGGGTGATCTGGCCGAGACCGCCGCCCTGATGTGGCCGGAGCAGCAGGCCGATCGCGACTGGCCGCATCTGAGCGAGGTGGTGGTCGCGATGGACGAACTGCCGCGCGGCCAGCTCACCCGCCAGATCGCTGCCTGGCTCGACACGCTGGATGCCACCGGCCGCTGGGCGCTGCTCAAGCTCGCCACCGGCAGCCTGCGCGTGGGTGCCTCGGCCGGCCTGGCCCGGGCGGCTTTGGCCCGCTATGGCGGTGTCGAGCCGGCCCTGGTCGAGGAGGCCTGGCATGCCACGGCCCCGCCCTATCTGGACCTGTTCGCCTGGCTGGACGGCCGCATGCCGCGCCCGGAGATCGCCCATGTCCCGGTGTTCCGGCCGCTCATGCTGGCCCACCCGCTGGACGACGAGCAGGCAGGGAAGCTCGATCTCGCCGAATACAGCGCCGAATGGAAATGGGACGGGATTCGCGTCCAGGTCGTGGCGGTCGGCGGCCAGGCACGCCTCTACTCGCGCACCGGCGACGACGTGGGCCCGGCCTTTCCGGAGGTGGTCGAGCGCGTGCGCTTCGAGGGCGTGCTGGACGGCGAGCTGCTGGTGGCACGCGGCGGCGAGGTCGCCTCGTTCAACGACCTGCAGCAGCGCCTCAACCGCAAGGCCGTCACGCCTGCCATGCTGCAGGACTACCCGGCCCTGGTCCGGCTCTACGACATCCTGTTCGACGGCACGGAGGACCTGCGCGGCCTGCCGTTCATCGAGCGCCGCCAGCGCCTGGAGGCTTTCGTGGCGCGCGAGCAACCGGAAGGCATGGACCTCTCGCCGCTCATCCCGGATGCCGGCCTGGACGAGCTCGACCGGATGCGCCGCGCCGCGCGCGAGGGCGGCACAGTCGAGGGGCTGATGCTCAAGCGCAAGGACAGCCTCTACGTACCGGGCCGGCCCAAGGGCCTGTGGTGGAAGTGGAAGCGCGACGCGCATCTGGTCGACTGCGTGCTGATGTATGCCCAGCGCGGCCACGGCAAGCGCAGCTCCTATTATTCCGACTACACGTTCGGCGCCTGGCAGGAGGGGCCGGACGGGGAGGAACTGGTGCCGGTCGGCAAGGCCTATGCCGGCTATACCGACGAGGAGCTCAAGCTGCTGGACAGGTGGATCCGCGATCATACGATCGAGCGGTTCGGCCCGGTCCGGGCGGTGGAGCCGCGCCTCGTGTTCGAGGTGGCGTTCGACAGCATCCACCCCTCCAGCCGGCACAAGTCGGGCGTGGCGATGCGCTTTCCCCGGATCGCGCGGATCCGCTGGGACAAGCCCGCCGCCGAGGCCGACCGGCTGGCGACCCTGATCGACCTGATGGCCTGAACGATCGGGATGAGCCGCAAGGGAGCGCAGGCGGAACCATGACAGGAGGCTGGGACGAGCCACGGCCGGAGCGGACGGTCATCGATCCCGAACGCCTGGAGCGGATCCTGGTGCAGGCCGCCCGCGAGGGCCGGCCGGTCAGCTACCGTCAGGTGCTGGACATGTTCGGCCACCGCCTGGGCTCCGGCACGGTCGGCCATCTCTGCCGGGTGCTGGGCGTGGTCGACCGGGCGCGGGCAGAACGCGGGCTGCCGGAACTGGCCTGCCTGGTGGTCCGGGCCGGCGATGGCCAGCCGGGGGCCGGCTATTTCGCCGCGACCGATCCGCAGGACCCGGAAGCGCGCGCGGCCCTGGTCGCCCGGCGCCAGGAACAGGCCTTCGCCTGGGCGGGCAGTCTCTAGCGCTTCTTGCGCAGCACGATGACGAACAGGCTGTCCTGCCGCTCGCTGCGCTCCAGCTCATGGCCGCTGATCTCGACGAACTCGTCGAAATCGGCGGGCGCGGCGGGGTCAGTCGCGAGCACGCAGACGGTGGCACCCGGCTCCAT
The DNA here is from genome assembly GCF_035556675.1 of Geminicoccus sp. GTDB lineage: Bacteria > Pseudomonadota > Alphaproteobacteria > Geminicoccales > Geminicoccaceae > Geminicoccus. The sequence goes on from NZ_DATMFZ010000097.1 coordinate 19,049, forward strand.
GACCATGAGCGCCTGGCGCGCCTTCACCAGCGGCATGGGACAGGCCAGGCCGCGGGCATCCACCAGGACATCGTAGCGAGGTTCGGACAAGGCGGCAGCTCCATGATCGGCCGAGGAGAGGCACCTAGCGTGGACGGGCCCGGCTTGGAAGTTGGCCCGCCCGCCTCGGTCATCTGCCTGTCGCGGCCCGATCGAATCTTTGTCGAGATTCCCTGTTGACGGTTCAGCTGGCCAGGCCTAGAACCCGGCCCACGCAGCGAGGCTGGGTGCTCAGCGGTGACGGTGATCGTCGCTCTGGTGCTCGGGAGTTGCGGGTACCTGATCTGTCGAGGTTGGGTGGCGGTCCTGGTA
>NZ_DATMFZ010000098.1:0-31186 GCF_035556675.1 Geminicoccus sp.
CCTGCCGCGCTCGCAGGTGGGCAACATCATCGATAACTGCCCCTCCGGCCAGAGTGTCTGCGTAGGCTCCGGGCTCGACTACGCCTGCTGCGGCAGCGGCACCGTCTGCGCGGATTCCTGCGACGAGGACGGCGACTGCGAGCCCTATTGCGAGCCGAGCATCAGCTGCTTCCCGGGCGACGCCACGGTCCTGACCGAGGCGGGCGAGCACAAGCCCATGGCCGACGTCCGGGTGGGCGACCGGGTCCAGGTGGTTCATGCCGACGGCACGCTGGGCTTCGAGGACGTCTACCTGCAGACCCATCAGGATGCGGCCGTCACCCAGACCTATGTCCGGCTGACGCTGGATTCCGGTCGCTCCCTGGTCCTCTCCCCCCGCCACTTCATCCCGACTGCCACGGACGGTTCCGCCTGGGACGACCGGCTGATCGTGGGTGCGAACGAGGTGCAGGCCGGTGACCGGGTCTGGTACCTGGGCGAGGACGGCCAGATGCAGCTCGGCACCGTCGTCACCGCGTCCCGCGAGGCCGCCACCGGCGCCTTCAATCCCTTGACCATGCAGGGATCCATCGTGGTGGACGGCGTGGTCGCCTCCGCCCACAGCGACTGGTTCCTGGACGGCTATGTCTCGGCCCATGCCCAGGCGCAGATCTACCAGGCGATGTTCGCGCCGGTGCGCGGCATCTACACGCTGATCGGCCCGGAATGGACCCGCACCATCGCCGAGGACTGGGGCGTGGTCGACGCAGCGCGCGCAGGCACTGCCAGCCCGGCCCCGCTCGGTGCGACTGCCCTGCTCGGCGGCGGCCTGCTGCTTGGCTTCATTGGTCTCCATCTGGTCCGCCGGCGCCGTGCCAAGCTGGCCTGATCCGGCCCCCCAGGCGGCCAGCATCGTCGACCGCTTCGCCGGCTACCGGCGGCTGCGGCGGCGGCTGGCCGCCACTGAATTCCATGGAATTCCACACTCGGACTATTGCAACAAACATCGTTTCTACAACAGGCTCGCAAGGTTGACGCCGTGATCGCGTGCGGCTTGGAGGAAGCGGTCCGCTTTCCGGCAAGTGATCGTCAAGAGCGACCAGAGATGTCGCCCGAGGACAGGGAGTTCCCGATCATGGACGCGCGGCTTTGGGTGCCTGCGGGATTTCGGCGCAGGATGGGTTCGTTGGTCGCCACCTTGGCCGTGGCGGGCGGACTGGCCTTCGCTGCACCGGCCAGTGCTGCCGAGCCGTCCGACCTGCAGACCATGCTCTCGTCCATGGGACTGGCACCATTGGCCGCGCAAGCCAGCGACCGGCCCGAGGACGTCCGCTCGGTGCTGCAGAAGCGGTTCGCGGAGGTCCGCAAGTCGATCGACCGCTGCCAGACCTTCCTCGGCCGGAACTTCCCGAAAACGGCGACGGACGCCATCCTGAAGGGCGTGGCGCTGAAGCCTGGCGGGTTCGATGCGGCGGTCGCGGCCGCCCATGCCAGGCTCAATGATGCAGCCAGCAGCGGCAGGCTCGCTAGGCACGATCTGGACGTTTGCGTGCGGCTGGTCGACATGCGGATCGGCGGGCGCACCGAGTATGTGCGCAGCCTGGAGCAGATTGACCGCTCCATCTACAAGTGCGGCAAGGTCCTGGCCGCCGGCACGCCCAGCCAGGCTGCGGTCGATGTGCTGCGGACGCTCGACCGGCGTGCCGGCTCGCCCACCTACACCGAAGCCGGCACGCTGGCCGCCCTCGACCGTGCCTTCGGCCGGTCTACCGGGCTCACGCGCCTGGACCTGGATACCTGTGCTGCAGCCTATGATCTCGACAGGGAAACGCAGCCGCTAACCTCACCCAGGCTCGACGTGTCCTACTGCCCTGCCGGCTCCACGTTCTGCGAGGGCACGGTCCCGGGCTATACCTGCTGCAGCGCGCCCTTGCCGGTCTGCGCGCAGTCCTGCGACGAGGACGGCGACTGCGAGCCCTATTGCGAGCCGAGCCTCAGCTGCTTCCCGGGCGACGCCACGGTGCTGACCGAATCCGGTGACCACAAGCCCATGGCCGACGTCCGGGTGGGTGACCGGGTCCAGGTGGTGCATGCCGACGGCACGCTCGGCTTCGAGGACGTCTACCTGCAGACCCACCAGGATGCGGCCGTCACCCAGACCTATGTCCGGCTGACGCTGGATTCCGGCCGCTCCCTGGTCCTGTCCCCCCGCCACTTCATCCCGACTGCCACGGACGGTTCCGCCTGGGACGACCGGCTGATCGTGGGTGCGAACGAGGTGCAGGCCGGCGACCGGGTCTGGTACCTGGCCGAGGACGGCCAGATGCGGCTCGGCACGGTCGCCACCGCGTCCCGCGAGGCCGCCACCGGCGCCTTCAATCCCTTGACCATGCAGGGCTCCATCGTGGTGGACGGCGTGGTCGCCTCCGCCCACAGCGACTGGTTCCTGGACGGCTACGTCTCGGCCCATGCCCAGGCGCAGATCTACCAGGCGATGTTCGCGCCGGTGCGCGGCATCTACACGCTGATCGGCCCGGAATGGACCCGCACCATCGCCGAGGACTGGGGCGTGGTCGACGCAGCGCGCGCAGGCACCGGCTCGCCGGCCGCGCTGCCGCTCGGGGCGGCGGCACTCGGCGGCGGCCTGCTCGTCGCCCTTCTGGGTCTCCATCTGATCCGCCGGCGCCGTGCCCGACTGGCCTGATCCGGCCCCCCAGGCGGCCAGCATCGTCGACCGCTTCGCCGGTTACCGCCGGCTGCGGCGGCGGCTGGCCTCCGCGGCCCGCCAGGGCATGCTCGACCTGCTGTTCCGCGAGCGCCCGGACACGCCCGCGATCGACTTCAGCGGCTATGACTATCTGGCCCTGTCGGCCCACCCGACTGTGCGCGCCGCCGCCAAGGCTGCAATCGACCGCTACGGCACCTCGGTCTCGGCCAGCCGGATCGTGTCCGGGCAGATCGGCCTCCATGCCGAGCTCGAGCGGCGCCTGGCCGCCTTTCTCGGCACCGCCGACTGTCTGGTCCTGGTCAGCGGCTACCTCACCAACGTCACGGTGATCGACCATCTGTTCGGCACGCCCGACCTCGTGGTGCACGACACCGGCGCCCATAACAGCATCCTGACCGGCGCCCGCCTGTCCGGCGCCACCCAGCTCTGCTACCCCTGCCAGGATTGGGCGGCGCTCGACCGCCTCGTAGGCCCGGTCCGCTCGAACCACCGGCGCGGCCTGCTGGTGGCCGAAGGCCTCTACAGCATGGACGGCCTGGTACTGGACCTGGCGGCGGCCAGGGAAGCCTGCCAGCGCCACGACCTCCTGCTGATGGTCGACGAGGCCCATTCGCTGGGCACGCTGGGTGCCACCGGCCGGGGCATTGTCGAGCAGGCGGGCCTGCCGCCCACGGCCGTCGACATCCACATGGGCACGCTCAGCAAGGCGCTGGCGAGCTGCGGCGGCTATCTGGCCGGCGATGCCGGGCTGATCGAGTATCTGCGCTACCTGGCACCCGGCTTCATCTTCAGCGTCGGCCTGCCCCCCGCCGACACCGCGGCTGCCCTGGCGGCCATCGACGTGCTGGAACGCGAGCCCTGGCGGGCCGCGGAACTGCACGAACGGATCCGCCTGTTCCGCCGCCTGACTGCTGCCCATGACCTGCCGCTCACCGGCGATCCCGGCTCGCCGATTGCTTCGCTGGTGGTGGGCGATCCGGAAGCCTGCATGGCCCTGGCCGGCGAGCTGGCGGCGCTGGGCGTGCACGTGCCGCCGGTCCTGCCGCCGGCCGTGCCCGCCGATGCCGCGCGGCTGCGCTTCTTCGTGACCCTCCACCACCAGCCGGCGCAACTGGCCGATGCGGTGGAGAAGCTGGCGCGGGCCTGGCGGAGCCTGCCGCACCTGGCCCGCGCCGCATGAGCGGCCACGCCATCATCAGCGGCGGCTCCAGCGGCATCGGGCTCGCCATCGCGCGGGAACTGGCCAGCAGCGGCTGGCGCCTCTCGCTCCTGGCCCGCGACCGGGACCGGCTAGCGGCATCCGCCGACCTCCTGGCAGCCGATGGCGCCATGGCCGTGCGTGTCCACCCGGTGGACGTCGCCGACCAGCCGGCACTGGCCGCAGCGGTGCAGGAAGCGGTGGCGGCCCTGGGCCCGCCATCCCTGCTGATCGCCGCTGCCGGCATGGTGGTGCCCGGCCACTTCGCCGAGCTGGAGGATGCCGCCTTCACCCGGACGATGGCGGTCAACTATCTGGGCAGCCTGCATCTGGTGCGCGCAGCCCTGCCGGCACTGCGCCGGGTGCCTGGTTCCCGGATCGTGCTGCTCTCCTCCGGTGCCGGCCTGATCGGCCTCTACGGCTACACGGCCTATGCCCCGACCAAGTTCGCGGTGCGGGGCCTGGCCGAGGCGTTGCGCAGCGAGCTGGCGCCAGAGGGGATCGGTGTCTCCGTGGTGTTCCCGCCCGATACCGACACGCCCCAGCTCCATGCGGAGCGCCGCCTGCGCCCCCTGGCGACCAGCCGGATCGCCGCCGGCGCAAGAGTCCAGCCGGCCGACGCGGTGGCCCGGGCGATCCTGCGCGGCGTCCGCCGCAACCGGTTCGTGATCGCCCCCGGCTGGGAGATGGCCGCGCTCGCCTGGCTGCACAGCTTCGTGGGCCCGCTCCTGCACCGCTTCTGGTTCGACCGGATCATCCGCGGCTGCCGCCGGCAGCCTCCCGCCGGGGATGTGTCAGGGATCACTTGCCAACCAGCCCAGGATGACAGAATATCCTGAAGCCGGTTACTATGGGCCTGTTCCTCGATTGTTTTTCCGGCATCAGTAATAGTCTTCGTCATGTCCGGGCCCATTGCTCGCCTTTGTCGCCGCCCCGCCGGCAGGCTGGACGTCCAGGTCTCAGCAACAGGGACAACCGTCATGGCGATCGCTTCCCTGCCGCCTCGCCCGCACGCCCCTCCGCGCGTGGCGCCACCGGACAAGGGTACGCTTGGCGCTGCCGCGGTCGATGCGCTGTTCCCCAGCGGCAGGGCCGAGCACCGCCAGGCCTTTGTCCGCCACTGGCCGGCCCTGGCCGGCCAGTACGGCCTGGACGCCCATCCCTGGCGCCGCGAGTTCTTCCTGGCTCAGCTCGGCCATGAATCCGGCGGGCTCGCCATCCTGGAGGAGAACCTCCACTATGAGGCCCGGCGCCTGCTGGCCGTGTTCCCCCGCCATTTCCGCACGCTGGAGGAGGCGCAGGCCTGTGCCGCGGCACCGGAGCGGCTGGCCAACCGGGTCTATTGCGACCGGATGGCCAATGGCGACGAGGCCAGCGGCGACGGCTACCGCTTTCGCGGCCGGGGCTACATCCAGCTCACCGGCCGCGCGAACTACCGCGAGATCGGCCGCCTCACCGGCCTGGCTCTGGAAGCGCAGCCGGACCTGGCCCGCCATCCCGACCATGCGCTGCATTGCGCCGCCGCGTTCTGGACATCGCGCGGACTGAACGAGCTGGCCGATGCCGGCCGGTTCGAGGAGGTCACCCGCCGCATCAATGGCGGCCTGCACGGGCTGGAGGACCGCCAGGCTTGGCTCGACAAGGTCCGCCGCGTGCTGGCCGCCCCGCCCGCCGAGCTGCTGCTGGACGTCCCTGCCGTGCTCCGGCTCCAACGCGCCCTGCAGCAGCAGGGCTATGCCGAACTCGGTGCCGCCGACGGCCAGGTCGGCCCGCGCACCCTGGCCGCGGTCGCCCGGTTCCGCCAGGACCACGGACTTGGCCCGGGCGGGATCGACCGCCGCTTCCTCGACACGCTCGCTTCCGTCTGAACCGGCCCCACCCCGGAATCCCTGCGCCATTCCTGCCCCGGACATTCCCGCCATGCCCGTCTGGATCGGCTTCTCCCTGGTCGAGTGGTGCCTCATCGCGATGCTGGCCCTGTTCTTGCCGCTGGCGGTGTTCTTCGGCCGGGGCAGCGTGCGCCAGCGCCGCCTGACGATCCTGGACAATCTTGAGGCGGCGGCGCGCCGGGCCATGCCCGATCACCAGCAGGTCGAGGTGCCGCTCCTGGCACTGGTGCGGGCGCGCTATGCGCCGCCGGTGATGCTGGGCCCGGATGGCCGCCCCGACGCCCATGCGAACCTGCGTCGCGCGGTGCGCGAGGTGCTGGCCTATGCCGTGTCCAGCGCCAGCTTCGTGATGCTGTGCCTGGCCGGCTTCTACCTCCTGCTGGGGGTCGGTCGGAGCATCGCAGTCGATCCGGGCATCCTCCTCCAGGGCCTGTCCGAAGCCGCCGCCGGCTCGTCGGAGGCTGCCGCGTACCGCACCGTGACGGCGCTGGTGGTGGGGGCGGCCTTTCTCGGCGCCTATGTCTGGTCGATCAACTACCTGATCCTGCGGGTCGCCAACTACGACCTGTCGCCACTCGACTGGCTGCGGGTGTCGGTCCATCTGCTGCTGACCTGCCTGGTCGCCGGCGTGTTTCGCCACGTCGTCGCCGTCGGCACCGGCCTGGAGCTGGCCGCGGCCTTCGTGCTGCTCGCTGCCTTCCTGATGGGCATGTTCCCCTCGCTGGGGCTGAGCGCGCTCGCCGACCGGCTGCCGCCCAGCTTCCGGCTGAAGCGGATCGTGCCGGAAGGCGACCGGATCGCCCGGGAGTTCCCGCTCGACCTGATCGACGGGATCGATGCCGGCATCCGCTTCCGCCTCGCCGCCTACGAGATCGACGACGCGCAGAACCTCGCCACGGAGAACCCGCTCAGCCTCTATGTCGGCACGCCCTACAACCTGTTCCAGATCATGGACTGGATAGCGCGGGCCCAGCTCCTGGTGGCGGTCGGCCCGGCCCGCTACCTGGCCCTGCGCGAGCGCAACCTGTCCGACATCCACGCGCTGCTGGCGATCGGCGAGACGGAAGCCGGCCGCGCCTTCCTCGCCCCTGTCCTGTTCGACGGAGTGCCGCCCGACCAGGTGCCCGACGAGGTGATCGTCCGCCATCTGGCGGCGCTGGCCGACAGCCTGCACGTGCGCCGGCTGCGTGCGCTCACGAGCTTCCTCGGCCAGACCATGGACCCGCCCGCCAGGCCCGGCCCGATCGCTCCCATCCGGCCGACCGTGGTGCATCCGCGCTCCGGCGGACACGCCGGGACCTGACGCCCGCCGGCACCACTCGCCACAAGCACGCTTCGTTCAGTTGATCACCCGGTAGCGGCTGGCGTCGTTGCTCTTGCTGCCGCTCTTGCTGCCCAGCCCGCCGGCCAGACGGATCAGCCGCTTGTGCACCGGCTGGCCGCGCCACTGGTCGTAGACCCAGATCCCCCGATGGTCCTGGCCGACATAGATGGCGGCATGGTTGCCGGTGCGGCTCGTATAGCTGCCGTCCCGCTCGAAGGTGGCGATCGCGACGCCCGGCGGCAGGCCGGTATTGCCGAGGACCTTGGCCCCTGGCCGCCATGCCGCGGTGCGCGGCACGCCGGCTGCCGCCTTGACGAAGTCGACGCAGTGCCCGGGTCCGACCACCCGGCCCAGATGGGCATGCGGCCGCTCCGCTACATAGGGCCCGGCCGCCAGTGCCGGCGCCGCCAGGCAGGCGAGGCCGGCCGCCAGCATGGACATGGTTCTGGACATGGCGTTCCTCCGGACGGGCGGCCGTCCGTTCCCGACGGACGATCCGACCTGCGGGGCCAGTGATCATGCACGGCGCGGCCGGCTAGCCAGAACCACGCATGCCTTGTCATCTGGTGATAGTGGCGCGTCATGACCACAACCTGACTGCGACTTCGGGCCCCGCGGCCGAGCCAAGATCATGCACGGCACCGGTCGCGGCCCTGCCGCGGTCGACCGGGCCGGATCCGGCAAGCCCCAAGACCGGAATCAGTCCGGCGGGAGCGGCTTCCTGACCGGGTACGGAACTGGCTTTGTCGGGATGGCCCGGCGAGCCGGCGTCGCGCGGAGCATGCCGACAATAACATCGCCTCGATTCTCGCGATCTTCTCAATGTCCGGCAGGATCATCGATTGTATCTTCAGTAATACTTCCAATAATTTGTTGAGCTTAATTCAGTTGACCAAGCGAAATGCCTGCAACAATCTCGCAATACCATTTGATGACACACCGAATGTTCGTCATGCTCGCCCGACAACATGGCGATCTTGTATGCTGGCATTGGAGGATCAGCCATGTTCCACCGGCGCGGCCTGCCGGCACGACATGCGTTCGCCATCACGCGACGCGGTGTCCTCCGGGCAGGTACCTTTGCGGCCGCTGCCACCCTGCTGGGGCCGACGGTCGGTGCCGACGCGGCCTCCGACCTGATCCCGTGGTACGAAATCCGGGCCTATGACGGTGACCTGCCGCCGTTGCCCCGGACCTGGACCAAGTCGCGGCCGCCCTGGCGGACCGGGCGTGGTCGCAGACACTGAACCGGCCGAGCCGCACGAGGGCATCCCACCATGGTACTTCCCGAATACCGGCTGATCGGCTGCCCGATCTATGCCTCGACCCAGGCCAACATCCGCTGGCCGGCCGGACATTACTTCTCCTTCCAGGCGGCCAAGAGCGGCACGGTCCGGCGCTTCCTGTGGCAGACCCAGGGTGCCCGCAAGCATGCCGAGCCCGACGACGCGCATTGCGGCGGCAATTTCGGCCGCTACCTGGTCAGGTTCTACCGCTGCACCGACTGGACCCAGCCCAAGGGCGCGCAGCTCGCGGCCGGCGTGCTGGCGCCGGGCGCGGACGGCTATTATCCCGGCCGGCACGTGAACGGCTTCGACGGCTGGAACCCTCAGGGCTCGCCGGTCTCGGGCCCGATCGACAGCCCGGAGCTGGTGGGCGGCCTGCATGTCCAGGCCTGGATGAACCGGGTCCAGCCGCTGAACGGCGTCTCCTATTATTCCGGCACCGCCTTCGTCTATATCGACGTGGCGGCCGTCAATGGCGGCCCATGGAACGTGACCGAGGGCGAGTGGATCCTGGCGGAGTTCGTCAACACCGCCCCCGACCCCACGGTCAATTTCTCGTTCGACAACAACGCATTCTCGGCCGCGGCCGCCCATCCGGGCCAGGAAGCCTCCCGCTCGCCTCTGGACCGGCTCCTGGCGGTGCGCGAGTACCTGCCCGCCACCCAGCAGCCCAGCACCAACCAGACCGCCGGCGGTGCGCGCGGGATGACCCCGTTCTACATGCTGGGCTACGAGGACGGCACCTGGTACGGCCAGCCCTGGTACTATCGGGGCCGCTATACCGGCGGCAATCCGAGCGGCGACCTGTTCGACGAGAACCCGACCAACCCCTCCGGCACCCCGCCGGCCGACACCAGCCGCGGCCCGGCCCTCCTGTTTTACGGCACCAAGCGCCTACGCCAGGTGCTGACCCCGCCTTCGGATTTCGGCGGCGAGACCGTCGACGTGATCTCCGTCCATGCCTGGCGTTGGACCAGCCTGTCCGGCTACACGCAGAATCGGCGCTTAGGGGTGCGCATCCTGCGCATCGCCACGACGTCGGGCCGCACCGTCTCGCCTTACACCCAGGTCTGGCCGCCCACCAACGCCAGCGGCAGCGACGTGTTCCGGGTCGGCACCGGCACCGACAGCGGTCCGTTCATGGCCTTCCCGGCCGATACCTTCGTGGCATTCGGCCAGAACGTGGTGTCCGGCACCACGCTCTCCATCACGCCGTCGAACCTGACCAGCCGCACCTCGCCCACCCTCACCCAGTTTGAGCAGGCGGTGCCCAACATCCGCTACGGCCGGCTCACCATCAGCCCGAGCCTGCGCCTGGAGAGCCGCTATCGCTACGTGATCGAGCTCGCCGCCGAGAGCGGCTCGGCTTATGCCATGCAGTTGCAGAAGAACCCGCAACGCTACCTCAACCTGCTGCGCACCAAGTCCGACAACACGCTCGACACCAGCCAGGGCCGGGCCCTGATGCCCGGCCAGACCGCCACCGGGACGCGCCGCCCGGAGATCACGATCCCCCAGGTGTGGCCCTGCCACCCCCATGCGGTGCCAACCTTCAGCCAGGACAACGCCAACAACTCGGGCCGCTACTATAATGCGTCCGGCAAGCTATATTCCGGCACCAGCTGGACCGAGTTCAACGACCACATGTTGCCGGTCTGCTTGGATCCGCCCTCGTAGTGCTGGAGACAAATCATGGCCACGATCATCGGAACTTCCGGAAACGACGATCTCGTCGGCATGTCCTCCAAGGACACGATCTATGGCCGCGGCCGCGACGATCGGCTGGCCGGCGCCGAAGGCAACGACGCCATCTATGGTGAGGCCGGCGACGACCATCTGCTCGGGCAGGAGGGCGACGACCGCATCTATGGCGGCATCGGCAACGACTTGCTGGAGGGCGGCGTCGGGGACGATCTGCTGAACGGCAATGACGGCGACGACATCCTCGACGGCGGCGAGGGCGATGACGACCTGCGCGGGCGGGCCGACAATGACCGGCTGTCCGGCGGTGCGGGCAATGACGTGCTCAAGGGCGACGACGGCGACGACTTCCTGAACGGCGGCGACGGCGACGACCTGCTGCTGGGCGGCGACGGCCAGGACGATCTGCGCGGGGGCTTGGGCAACGACGCGCTCCATGGCGGCGACGGCAACGACTATCTGGATGCCGGCGGCGGCAGCAACGTCCTGTACGGCGATTTCGGCGACGACGTGGTCACCGCCTACAGCCACGACAGGATCGACACCGGCAGCGGCGACGACCGGGTGAGCCTGCTGGGCTCGGAGAGCCTGGACGCCACCATCACCTTCGGCGAGGGCGCCGACACGCTGACCATGGAATATTCTGGCGGAAACCAGGAATTCGCCGGCGGCGGCCAGACCACGATCACCGACTTCGCCCATGGCATCGACCAGATCGGTGCCTTGACCTTCGTCATCGTCGACGATCTCGGCATGGAAACGCTCGGCTTCGACGCGCTCGACAGCAATCGTGACGGCACGATCGATGTGCACGACGCCGGGGTGAGCCTTGCCGACGACACGCTCACGCTCGACCTGGGGGTGGCGCTGACCACGGTGGCCTCGGTGGGCCGGCCGGGCTTCCATGTCGAAGCTCCGATCGTCCTGAACCTGCGGGGAGTCACCGACCTGCACCAGGACGACTTCGTCGCCTGAATCCTGCTGCCGGCACGGTCCCGTGCCTGGCGGACGTGCCGGCCGGCGCCCATGTTTCCGTGCGGCAGGAGGCAAGGCCGATGCGCGCGATGGTCCTGCACGAGATCGGGCGACCTCTGGTGCTGGAGGAACGGCCGGATCCCCTGCCGGGTCCGGGGGAGATCCGCGTGCGGGTGGAAGCCTGCGCCGTCTGCCGCACCGACCTCCACGTGGTCGACGGCGAACTGCCGGACCCCCGCCTGCCGATCGTACCCGGCCACGAGATCGTCGGCACCGTGGATGCGCTGGGCTCAGGGGTGACGAGCCATGTGCAGGGCGGCCGCGTGGGCGTGCCCTGGCTGGGCCACACCTGCGGCCATTGCCGCTACTGCCTGGCCGGCCAGGAGAACCTCTGCGACCGGCCGGGCTTCACCGGCTATACGCGCGATGGCGGCTTTGCCACGCACGTGCTGGCCGATGCGGCATTCGCCTTCCCGCTCGAAGGCTTCGCCGACCCGGTGGCGGCCGCACCGCTGCTCTGCGCCGGGCTGATCGGCTGGCGCTCGCTCAAGCTGGCCGGTGCCGGCACGAGGATCGGGCTCTACGGGTTCGGCGCCGCCGCCCACATCCTGGCCCAGGTCTGCCGCTGGCAGGGCCGCCAGGTCCATGCCTTCACCAGGGCCGGGGACACCGCCGCGCAGGATCTGGCCCGCAGGCTCGGCGCCTGCTTTGCCGGCAGTTCGGACGACCTGCCGCCGGAACCCCTGGATGCGGCGATCATCTTCGCTCCGGTGGGTGCCCTGGTGCCCGCCGCCTTGCGGGCCGTGCGCAAGGGCGGCCGGGTGGTGTGCGGCGGCATCCACATGAGCGACATCCCGAGCTTTCCCTATGCGCTCCTCTGGGAGGAGCGCCAGCTGGTCTCGGTGGCGAACCTCACCCGCGTGGATGCCCATGAATTCCTGGCGCTGGCTCCCGAGGCCGGCGTGCGCACCACCACCACCGTCTACCCGCTGGAGCGCGCGAACGAGGCGCTGGACGACCTGCGCCACGGCCGGTTCCAGGGTGCCGCGGTCCTGATCCCCTGAGGCTGGACCCGCTGCCAGCTTCGCAGTCTCACGACGACGGCGAGCGGCCACTCTCCCCAAGCAGCGCCCGCCGCCGCTAGAACAGCCAGGGCCGGCGCCGCAAGCCCGGCCGAGCCACCGAGGAGTTCGCCATGCCGCGTCCCGGCCCCATCGAATACAAGGACGCCAGCCCGGAAGTCCGGCGTGTCTATGACGACATCAAGACGAGCCGGAACGTTCCGGACGTCAACAATTTCTGGAAGTACCTGGCCAACGACCCGAAGACGCTGGCCCGCACCTGGGAGAGCATCAAGGAGATCATGGCCGAGGGTGCCCTGCCGCCGCTCGTCAAGGAACTGATCTACATCGCGGTGAGCGCCACCAATGGCTGCGAGTACTGCATCGCCTCCCATTCCGCCGCCGCGGCCAAGGCCGGCATGACGCCAGAGATGTTCGCCGAGCTGGTGGCCGTGGTCGGCATGGCCAACGAGACCAACCGGCTGGTGGCGGCCTACCGCGTCCCGGTCGACCCGCAGTTCGGCTGAACCGGCTCAGCCGCTCCCCGCACCGCGCAGCCTCGCCCACAGCCGGCGCCAGCCGGACGGCTGCCCGGCTGCGGGACGGCGCGGCAGCCGGGCGGCGGCCACGTCGCGGCAGAACGCGGCATATCCGGCGCTGACCGGGATCGGCACACCTGTTTCCTGCGCATAGGCCTGGAGTGTTGCCGGCTCCGCGGGCTGGCCATGCTCCTGGCACCAGCGGCCGAACGACAGTTCCTGCCCCCACCAGCCCGCGGCCTTCGGCTGCAGGGCCAGGACCATCCGCGCCGTGTCGTCCGGTGCCTGCGGTGCGGCCAGTTCCGCCCAGATGTCCGCATAGAGATAGTCCGGCCGGCGCCCGCCCGTGGCATCGAGCACCAAGTCCGCCAGCCTGCTGCCCAGCGCATCGCCCTGGACGATCCTGACCTTGTCGCCTCTGGGCCAGCGGTCCATCCCGGCGGCGGCCCGGGCCACGGCGATGACCTCTTTCGCCTGCTCGACCACCACGACCCGCAGCACCTCCGGCCGCTGGACCGCGGCATGGGCGTACATCGCCATGCCCAGCCCCGCCACGACCACCACGCCCACGGCCTGGTGCACATGGAAGGCGTGGCTCTCCAGCTCCATCAGGCTGGTCGACATCCAGGCGGTGCGGCCGTGGTGGAGGACGTGGCGCTCCGGCTCCAGGACCGCGCCCGGCAGGTAGCCCTCGACCGGCCCGCGGCCGTAGCGCGCCACCCGCCACGAGCCCACTGCGGCGTCCTGGTAGCGCGGCACCGGGAACAGCCCGAAGCCGTAGCGCGCCAGCATGGCCTGGTGGCGGGCGGGATGGGGGAGCAGTGACGGGTCGGCCATGGCCCGGCTGCTCTAGGCTGGCGATGCCCCCAGGCCAAGGGCCGTCTAGTCCTTCCAGGTTGCCGCAATGACTCGGGACCCGAAGTAATTTACACAAAAGATCTGGAATAGCAAAGTCTTCGCTTTCCTGGTTGAAGCCTCGCCAGCCGCAGCAGGCCATTCCACCGGAAGCGGCCCCGGCTAGGTTGAAGACGCCGCTAGAAGGGGAGCGCGCTTTTGTCTATTGCCCCGAACAAGGACCGCCCGAAGGTGGCGGCTCCGGCCCATCTGGTCCCGGATACTGATCCCTATCACCTGACTCCGGAAGGCATCCAGGAGCCGCCGGTCGGCTGGAAGCACAGCCTGAAGCATCTCGGCCCGGGCCTGATCCTGTCCGCATCCATCGTCGGCTCCGGCGAGCTGATCGCCACCACCACGCTGGGGGCCACTGCCGGCTTCGCCCTGCTCTGGCTCGTGATCTTCTCCACGCTGGTGAAGGTCGCCGTTCAGGTGGAGCTGGCGCGCTGGACGATCTCGACCGGCCAGCCGGCGCTCACCGGCTACAACAAGGTGCCGCCGAAGCTCGGGCCCGTGGGCTGGATCAACCTGCTCTGGGTGCTGATGGCCCTGTCCAAGATCCTGCAGATCGGCGGTGTGCTGGGCGGCACCGCAGCCTCGCTCAGCATCCTGTTCCCGATCGGCGGCGACCCGCTGGGCATGACCTCCCTGTCGATCTGGACCGCAATCACCGTGGTCGGCAGCATCGCTCTGCTCTACTCGAACAATTACTCGCTGATCGAGCGGGGCGCCGTCTTCCTGGTGGTGATCTTCTCCTTCGTCACCGTCGTGATCGCCCTGGGCCTGCCGTTCACGCCGTTCGCCTACGAGGTCGAGGACGTGCTGGGCGGCCTGGCCTTCGCCATTCCCGCCGGGACGATCGGTGCCGCGATCGCCATGTTCGGCATCACCGGCGTGGGTGCGGACGAGCTGACCTTCTACACCTACTGGTGCATCGAGAAGGGCTATGCCCGCAATGTCGGCCCGAACGACGGCAGCGAGGCCTGGGAACGGCGCGCCAAGGGCTGGATCTCGGTGATGTACAAGGACGCGTTCGTGTCCTGGGCAATCTACACCTTCGGCACTCTGGCCTTCTTCATCATGGGTGCGGCGGTGCTGCAGCCGCAGGGCCTGGTGCCGGTCGGCAACGAGATGATCACCACCCTGTCGCGGATGTACACCGACACGCTGGGCGAGTGGGCGGCGATCCTGTTCCTGCTGGGCTCGTTCGCCGTGCTGGGCTCGACGCTCTGGGCGGCGATCCCCAGCTGGTCCCGGATGTATGTCAACTTCCTCTCGGTGGCAGGCGTGCTCGACTGGCAGAACACCAAGGCGCGCACCGCCTGGATCCGCGGCTTCACCGTGGCGCTGCCGATCATCTGGGGTCTCGCCTACCTGACCATCCAGTCGCCGGTGCTGATGGTCCAGATCGGCGGCGTGATGACCGGCGTGTTCCTGCTCGGCACGGTGGTGGCGGTCTGGTACCTGCGCAAGACCGAGACCGATCCCCGCATCTATGGCGGCGGCCTGTTCAACGCTGCATTGGTGATCAGCAGCATCTCGATCATCCTGCTGGGCCTCTACAGCGCGCTCAACGTGTTCGGCGCGTTCAAGTAGCGCGGATACCTGGCCGGTCTCCTTTCCCCGGCAGTATATGGAGGGAGACCGGCCGTGGCGCGCTGCAGGCTAGGCCTGCAGTGCTGCCAGCACCTCGGCGGCGGCCCGCTCGCCCGAGCGGACCGCCCCTTCCATGTAGCCATTCCAGTAGGTGGCGGTCTCCGTGCCGGCCCAGTGGATGGGCCCCACCGGCTGGCGGAGCACCTCGCCGTAGTCGAGGAGCACGCCGGGCGGCAGGTACCCCACCGGCCCGCCCCGGCTCCATTCGTCACCCGGCCAGTCGACCTCGAAATAGTCGATGGGCCGCTCGGCACGCGGCCCGATCACCTGGGCGAAACTGGCAAGCACCGCGGCGCGCCGCCCGGCCGGATCACGTTCCGCCCAGCGCCGCGCCTCGCTCCCCCGTACGAAGCCGAAGAGTACGCCGGGACTGCCGCTGGGTGGCGTGTTGTCGAAGGTGCTGCGCACTGGCCCATCCCCCTGGAGCGAGATGCCGGACAGGCCCGCATCGCGCCAGAACGGCCGCTCGTAGATCGCCTTGACCTTCATGAGCGAGCCCATCGGGAAGCGCTGGAAGAGCTGCGCCCGCCGCGTCGGCAGCTTGGGCGAGTAGCGGATCGCACCGGCCAGGGCCGGCGGGATCGCGACGATGACCCGCTCGGCGTCCACATGGAAGCCGTCGCTGAATACCCGCACGCCCCGCTGATCGCGGTGCCGCCGGATGGCGCGCACCGGCGCCGACAGATGGAGCTGGCCACCCAGACGTGCCGCCATCTTCTGCGCCAGGAACTGCGAACCACCATGAAAGCGCCGCTCCTGCGCCCCGTCCTTCACGTCGATGAGGCGGGCCAGCGTGCCGGGCACTCCCTCCGTCCCGGCCGCCGCGATGTAGAACAGGCAGAACAGCAAGGAGACATCACGCGGCTCGGCTCCCCAGAGATCCGCATAGGCGCTGAGCATCGCCTTGGCATCGGCGTGGGTCGTGTTGGCATCCAGCCAGTTCTGCAGGGTCAGCGAGTCCCATTCGACCGCGTGCCGCGCGGTCCAGGGCGCGTCCAACGGCACCTCGCGCGCCATCCGGTCGAGCATCCCGGCCAGGCGGCGATATTCCTGCGCCAGCTTCGGATAGAGCCCGCCCTGCCGGCGCACGCCACCCAGCACCGAGACCGCCTGACCCCGGTCGTACGTCCGATAGGTGCCCACCCGGAACCGGCGGGCCAGTTCGAACATCCGCGACTGGGTCGGACCGATGTACTGGCCGCCCGCCTCGATCACCTGATGGTCATCCAGATGATGGTTCAGCACCCGGCCACCCACCCGGTTGCGCGCCTCCAGCACGGCGACGGAGCGGCCGGCCGCCTGGATCTTGAGGGCGGCTGCCAGCCCGGAGAAGCCGGCACCGACCACCACCACGTCGGCACGCAGCCTGGCGGTTGCTGCGGCGGCCGGTGCTGCCGCTCCGGTCGCGAGCAGCCCTCCCGCACCGGCCAGCGCGCCGGCAGCACCCACCAATGTCCCATAGAGGCCGCGCCTGGTGAGCGCGCCCTGACGGCTCGGTTCTTGTGTCATGTCCAGCATCCCTGAAGTGCTGGAATCAGAACTACCAGCTACGCTGCCGGCATTTTTGTCCGCCATTGTCACCGGCCACCGACGTCGACGGAATTCCATCATTCTCCAGTAGGATGACTGGAGCCGGACCGGCATCGATCGTGCATCGTTCGCGGCGAAGAGCACCGGACCAGATCTGTCCGGCCACGGCAGGTCCGGCTCCTGGCGTCGCCTCCTCGCCGCCAGCCTGATCCGCCTCGTCTTCGTGACGAGATGGTTCTGTCAAACAGGCGCCAACAGGCTAGAATGACGCGTCCATAAGTATAACTCGGCCGATAATCGTATCGGCAGGGAGGATCCATGCGTCACCGCCTAGTCGCCCTGTGCACCGCTGCCATGCTTGGAACCAGCCCAGCCTGGGCCGAAACTGCCGAGGAGGCCATCAAGGCCGCCAACCAGCAGTTCGAGGCAGCCTTCAACAAGGGCGATGCTGCCGGCATCGCGAGCCTGTACACATCCGATGCGGCGCTGTTGCCGCCGGGCGAAGCGCGCCTGGAGGGCCGCCCGGCGATCGAGCAGTACTGGAAGGCCGTGATCGATGCCGGGTACAAGGAGTTCACCATGCAGACGCAGGAGGTCACCGAGACTGCCGACGGCGCCGTCGAGTTCGGCAGGTACGGCATCGTCGGACCTGCCACGGATGGAGCCGAAGCGAGGATGGGCGGCAAGTATGCCGTCCTCTGGCGCAATGAGAACGGCAGCTGGCACCTCCACCGCGACATGTGGAACGACGACCCGCCCGTCCAGAACTGACGCCATTCTCCGGAGCAGAATGGGCATCCTGGCGATGGCCGGAGCCCGGCCGGCACTGTCACGGCATTCGCGCCTCACGCCCGCTACTCGAGGGCGAGCATGAGCGTGAACGACAGATGCTGCGGATCCATGTGGTGCCGGGGAATGCCGTGCACCTCGAGCGCGGGATCGTCCGTGACCGTGAAGCGGCTCGCGCGCGCCCAGTGGTCGCACAGGCTCCGGTAGGCACCGAACACCTCGGCGCGCGACCCCTTGAAGCGCAGGCAGGCATAGCGGCCGGATCGGGTGGCGAAGAGGTGCAGGCCGTGCCGCGCCAGCCGGTCCTCGTCCAGGCCGGAACTGCCGGGGATGGTGACGCCGCAGTCGTAGCGAAGCTGCTCGACCGGGGTATGGCGCGGATCGTCATACATCAGCCCGATATACAGCGCGCCATGCCGTG
The DNA here is from genome assembly GCF_035556675.1 of Geminicoccus sp. Lineage (GTDB taxonomy): Bacteria > Pseudomonadota > Alphaproteobacteria > Geminicoccales > Geminicoccaceae > Geminicoccus. Next base: position 17,971 of record NZ_DATMFZ010000098.1, read on the forward strand.
GCACGCCGCACCGGCGCAGCCGGTCCTCGAAATCCCGCCAGTAGCCGCGCACCGCATACAGGTCGCCGATATAGCGCCTGGTCACCAGCACAAAGCCGTCGACCTCCCGGACACCGATCGGACCGTACGCGGCGGTCATCCCTTCCGTCGTGAGTCCCGCCCGGAACCGGCGGCGGAACTGCAACGGCGTGCAGCCGAACCGCCGGATGAAGGCGTGGGTGAAGGATGCCTGGCTGGCATAGCCCAGCCGCATGCTGATCTGCCCCGCCGTATCGCGCGTCCAGCAAAGTCGGATCGCTGCGGCATCCAGCCGGATGCGCCGGAGATAGGCGCCGGGTGGCATCCCGGTCTCCGCCGCGAACAGATGGTGGAGCCGCGTCGTGGACATGCCGAGCCGCCGGGCCAGCGCCGCAAAGCAGACATGCTCGTCCATCTGCTGCTCCATCACCCGGATGGCCTGCGCAATCCTCCAGTCCATGCCCGATCACCCGCGACAGGAACCGCCCGCCAGTCCACGCCAATATTCAGCGGTGGCCCGAAAAGCGTCACCATTGCCAGGGAAGGAGGCCGCAACATTCACGAAATCATCGGCCATCCCATCTGCCGGATGTACAGCCGAAGATGGTGATTTCCAAGCTTGGCCTGCCAGGCGACCAGCGCAGTACCGGCTCAACTTGGTGGCCGAGTACCCCTGGCCATGGCGGTCGGAAATCATCGACTCGCCGCCCAATCTGCGCGACACGTCGTTCTACCGCATTGCACGGTGAAACAAGTCGTTCTACCGCACTGCACCGTGGAACAGGCGCCTGGCGCCCTGCCCGCCTCCCTTGTCCCTGTCCTGCCGGGGGTAGACGTCCCTTGTCCAAGCGACTGAAGCCCAAGAAGAAGAGCCATGTCTGCACCGAGCGGCCGCCGTTCGAGTGCATCGCCCTCTTGCTCCAGGGCGGCGGTGCGCTCGGCTCCTACCAGGCCGGGGTGTATCAGGCGCTGGCCGAGGCGCGGCTCCACCCGGACTGGGTCGCCGGCATCTCGATCGGCGCCATCAACTCCGCCCTGATCGCCGGCAACCCGCCGGAAAAGCGGGTCGAGCGGCTGCGCGCCTTCTGGGAGGAGATCAGCACCCCGCCGTTCGGCCTGCCGACCCTGGACCAGTTCCAGATCAGGGGCGACCTCGCCCGCAGCGCGGTCAACCAGCTGGCCGCGTTCGGCGTGCTCTTGAGCGGTGCGCAAGGCTTCTTCAGCCCGCGCCCGCTCCCGCCCATGTTCTGCCCGCCGGGCGCGCCCGAGGCGCTCAGCTACTATGACGTCATGCCGCTGAAGGCGACGCTGGAGCGCCTGGTCGACTTCGACCGGATCAACAGCGGCGAGACCCGGTTCAGCGTGGGCGCGGTCAATGTGCGCACCGGCAACTTCGTGTATTTCGACAGCGAGCGCCAGACGATCGGGCCGGAGCACATCATGGCCAGCGGCTCCCTGCCGCCGGGCTTCCCGGCCACCGAGATCGAGGGCGAGTTCTACTGGGACGGCGGCATCGTCTCCAACACCCCCCTGCAATGGGTGCTGGAGGGCCGGCCCCGCCGCGACACGCTGGCCTTCCAGGTGGACCTGTGGAGCGCCCGCGGCGAGCTGCCCCGCACGCTGATGGAGGCCGAGGTGCGGCAGAAGGAGATCCGCTTCTCCAGCCGGACCCGGGCGATGACCGACCAGTTCAAGCACGTCCAGCAGCTCCGCCACGCGCTCTCCCGGCTGCTCAAATCCCTGCCGCCCGAGCGCCGCGACGATCCCGACGTGGCGCTGCTGACCGCCGAGGCGGACCACAAGGTCCACAACATCATCCAGCTGATCTACCGCTCCAAGCGCTACGAGGGCTCGGCCAAGGACTACGAGTTCTCGCGGCGGACCATGGAGGAGCACTGGCAGGCCGGCTACCACGACGCCGTCCGCACGCTGCGCCATCCCGAGGTATTGGAGCGCCCGGCCAGTGCCGACGGCGTGTTTACCTTCGACCTTGCCTACCAGGGCCGGGAATAGTTCCCGCCCGGCCGACCTTCACGCGAGCGAGGTGCCGATGACCGAGGACGAGGTGCGCGAACGCGCCTATGCCATGCCGCTGACCAGCCCGGCCTTCCCGCTGGGCCCGTACCGCTTCTACCACCGTGAATATCTGATCATCACCTACCGCACCGACCCGGACCGGCTGCGCGCCGTGGTGCCGGAGCCGCTCCGGATCGACGAGCCCCACGTCAAGTTCGAGTTCATCCGCATGGCGGATTCGACCGGCTTCGGCGACTATACCGAGAGCGGCCAGGTCATCCCGGTGGGCCTGGGCGGCCGCAAGGGCGGCTACACGCTGTGCATGTTCCTGGACGACCACCCGCCGATCGCCGGCGGCCGGGAGCTCTGGGGCTTTCCCAAGAAGCTGGCCAAGCCCACCCTGCGCGCCGACGTCGACACGATGGTCGGCACGCTCGACTACGGCCAGGTGCGGGTCGCCACCGGCACCATGGGCTACAAGCACAAGGTCGCGGATGGTGATGCGGTGCTGGCCTCGATGCGCACCCCCACCTGGCTGCTCAAGATCATCCCCCACGTGGACGGTACCGCCCGGATCTGCGAGCTGGTCGAGTATTATCTGGAGGACATCGAGCTGAAGGGCGCCTGGACCGGCCCGGCCTCCCTGGAGCTCGCCCACCACGCGCTGGCACCGGTGGCCGAGCTGCCGGTGCTGGAGGTCCTGTCCGCCAGCCACGTGATCGCCGACCTGACCCTTGGCCTGGGCAAGGTCGTCCACGACTATCTGGGCTGAACACCCCCGCTTTCGCCAAGGAGCTGCATCATGCGCCTGCAAGACAAGGTCGCCGTCGTCACTGGCGCCGCCAGCGGCATCGGCAAGGAGATCGCCACCGTCTATGCCCGCGAGGGTGCCAGGGTCGTGATCGCCGACCTCAACGCCGAGGCCGCCACCACCGCGAAGGAGCTGGACCCGTCCGGCGAGCGCGCCATGGGCGTGGCCATGGACGTCACCAATGAGCAGCAGGTCGACGCCGGCATCCAGCAGGTGATCGACCGCTGGAACCGGCTCGACGTGCTGGTCAGCAATGCCGGCATCCAGATCGTGGCCCCGGTGGTCGAGTTCGAGTTCGCCAAGTGGCAGAAGATGCTGGCGATCCACCTGGACGGCGCCTTCCTCACCACCCGCGCGGCCCTGCGCCAGATGTACCGGCAGAACAGCGGCAGCGTGATCTACATGGGCTCGGTCCACTCCAAGGAAGCCTCGGTCCTCAAGGCCCCCTACGTCACCGCCAAGCACGGCCTCCTGGGCCTGGCCAAGGTCGTGGCCAAGGAGGGTGCCGCCCATGGCGTGCGCGCCAACGTGATCTGCCCGGGCTTCGTGCGCACTCCGCTGGTCGAGAAGCAGATCCCCGAGCAGTCCAGGGAGCTCGGCATCTCCGAGGAGGACGTGATCAAGAAGGTGATGCTGAAGGAAACCGTCGACGGCGAGTTCACCACCGTGGCCGACGTCGCCGAGACCGCCCTGTTCCTGGCCGCCTTCCCGACCAATGCGCTGACCGGCCAGTCGATCGTGGTCAGCCACGGCTGGTGCATGAACTGAAGGGATGATCCCGAATCGGTCCTGGCCGCGCACCAGCAGGATGTTCGTGCGCGACTGGGACCACCGGGCAGAGGACTTGGCCAGTTTCCTCCCATGATGTCATGACCGATCGTGCGCACAGGCATAGCGCCGCTTCTCGAACTTGCTGGTCTCCCCTTCGAAATCATCGGGCCGGGGATCATTGGCGAACAGGGCTCGATTGTCCCCCGTGAGAGGACCCAGCCAGATGCCCTGGCTCGGCGGTACGCCCCATGGCGGATGGATGTGATCGCCGGAGGTCTCGCGATAGGCCCAGTCATGGTAATCCGCCACCCGGCCATAGGCTTCCATGCAGCGTTGCATGGCCTCCTGGAAGGTGAGCGGGTCCCGCTGAATCGCTGTCATGCACAACCTTGTACCATACTGGAAATAGCGGATTGGACTGGTGCGACAGCTTCCGGCCGGGATGCCATGAGCAGCGGCGGTGGACACCGGCAGTTGCAGGGCATCTGGAGCAAGTCCTGACAGCAGCACGGCTGCGGACACCGTGATGAACAATCCACCGAATCTCGTCATGATCGCCTCCTGTCTTTGGCCACACGCGCTGCCACAATGGCCGCGCTCGAATGAGCAAGCGCAGTCATGGCAGCGGATTCGCAACAAGAGATGACAGACAATACCGGGCAGACTGAGCGCAGCCTGACCCTGCACAAGTCACAGGAACAGTAATCATACCATACGAACCAAGGCGCCCCTACTGCCCTGTGCGTGTACGACTAGCTGCGTTCACGCCTGCAGTGAGCGCAGCGGCCTGTTCTGGCAGGAATGGCAGGCGACGCTGGTTCTCCTGCCGTGGCGGAACTGGACAGCGCCCATGCGCCGATCGAACGGACAGCCCATCGCCGGGATGCTGGTCGAGCCGGGCGCCGGCTGGCCACGCGCACGGCCATGTCAGGCGACGATCACGTCTCCCGCGTCCAGCGTCAGGGGATCGTGGGACAAGGTCTGCACCAGGATCCGGTTGCTGCCGGTGTCATCGAGCATGACCGCGACCGTCGGGGAGCCGTTGCCGACCAGGGTCAGGTCGCTGAAGCTCTCGAAGCCGTAGGCCCGGATGTCGAGCACGTCCTTGCCAGGCTCGAAGTCCAGGACCTGATCGATGCCGCTGTCCATGCCGAAGAGGAAGGTATCGCGGCCACCGGTCGCGCTGCCGTCGATTTCGGCAAAGTCGCCCCACAGCCGGTCCCGGCCGTCACCTCCGATCAGCAGGTCGTCGCCGCCGCGCGCCCCGGCCCCCGCGATGAACGCATCACCGAACAGCATGTCCTGGCCGGCATCGCCTTCGAGCGCGTCGTTCTCGGCCAGGATGCGGCCGGACATCTCGTAGGCGTCGCCGAACAGCATGTCCCGCCCCTCCCCGCCATGCAGCTGGTCGCGGCCGCCCCTGGTCTGGTCCGCCATCATGTAGGCATCGCCGATCAGCCAGTCGTCGCCCTGGCCGCCATGGAGATGGTCGGCGGTCCCCCAGACATGGTCCCGGAACTCGAACGCGTCACCGAACAACCGGTCCTGGCCAAGGTCGCCATACAGCTGGTCGGAACCGGCTCTGGTCCGGTCGGACATGGCGTAGGCATCGCCGAACAGGATGTCGTGGCCCCAGCCACCGATCAGCTGGTCGCCACCACCTTCGGCCCGGCCGATGATCTCGTAGGAATCGCCGGACAGGATGTCCTGGCCGTGGCCACCCTGGATCCGGTCGCTGCCGCCGGTGCCGCCCGTGGTGATCACCCAGGCATCCCCCATCACCCGGTCGTGGCGGCTGCCACCCACGATGATGTCATGCCCGGCCTGTCCGTTCAGAAAGCCTCCCATGCTCGGAATGCCGTCGGGATTTCCCGCAGTATAGGGATCACCAAAAATATAGTTATCCTCATCACTGGCGAAGATGACGTTGTTCGGCCTGCCGCCTGTGCCAAGACCACCAATGATGACCACCATCGCCGCTCCTCCAGCGAGGCATGGCCTTTAACTATACAATGAGACGCCAGTGACGGCGAGACATTTCATGCAAATCCAGATGTGCTTTCTGCGCTGGTCACTCGCCGAGCCTGGGCACCTCCACGGGTTCTGACCAAGCCTTCAACCTCTCGTTCACCGCGCGCAGTTGCTGCTGGCGAGCCGGTGATGTCGTTCACCTGCAAGTTCGGCCATGACGATGACGGAAGCTGCTCGGTCAACAGGGTGATAAGGTGTAGTCTGGCCCGCCGCTCTGGCTCCGGTTTGAGCGGACCATGCCGATCAGCCGGAAACCGCCATGCGTACCTCCTGCTTCGCCCTGCCCTTCCTGCTGTCGATTCAGCCAGCCGCCAGCCATGACTGGTACGAAGCGCTGCGCTCCGCGGACGGTCTGCCGTGCTGCGGCGAGCATGACTGCCATCCGGTGCCCTACCGGTTGAACACCAGGACGGGGATGGAGGAGATCGAGGTGGATGACCACTGGTGGCCGGTCGATCCCCGGCAGGTCGTGCCCTCGGCAGCGCCAGACGGACGAGTCCACGCCTGCTGGAGCACGTATCGGCGCAACCCGGCTCACCCCCGGGCCAAGACCCCCAGTTTCCGCTGCATCATCCTGCCGCGCACGAGCAGCCTGGACTTGGCCACCGTCGGCTGAGACTGGAGCCGCATGTGTCGGGGCGCAGGCGGCGTCCCGTTAGCTGGCCTTGCCCTGGTTGTGCTGGATGGTCGAGCCCAATGTGCTGCCGCCCCCGGATGGCCAGGTCCAGGTCCGCCCCCTGGCAGGACGGGGCCGCCAGCCCGATCCAGGGATGACCTGCCAGGTGCTGCCCGTTTCCGGCCTAAACTGGATCGGTACCAGACTTAGAGCGCGTAACGAAACCCGGGTTCTCCATGGCCTGGACGGTCGTCTCAGCGCAAGACGGTCGGCCCCGGCGCCAGCTCGCGCAGCAGCTTCAGCCGCACCGCCTGGGCGAAATCGCGGTAGTCGTCGGCGGTTACCACGAACGCCCCGGTGCCGCCGATCACGTTCGTGCGGTAGAACTCCGGGACGTAGGAGTTCTCGTTGACGATGGCGAGGCCGTTGATCGTGACCCCGGAGGCCAACGCCCGGTCGCGCACCTGGCTGGGATAGGCGCCGCAGTTACTGATCCCGTCTCCCGACACGTCGATCTTCGGATGTCCCTCGAAGGCGTTGCCGGCGAGTTCCGCCAGGGACCAGATCAGCGCATCGCCGAGGGCGGTGTACCCACTCGTGCCAAGGTCGACGGGCAGGGCCGCTTCCAGGCGGGCCGCGAAGTCCTCTGCCGAGGCCTGGTCCACGAGCCGGTGCCACGCGACCGCGGTCCGCTGCTGCCCGGGCCCGGCCCAGGCCACGACGGCCACCGCCAGGCCGTCCGGGAGCGCGGCGATGGCGTCGATGACCGCGTCGTCGCGGAACGCGCGGGCCAGCCCGTCCCGCTGGAGGCGCTGCTCGGCGGCGTCGACGCTGCCTGACACGTCGACCGCCAGCACGAGCTCAATGCTGACGGCCTGCCGGCCGAGCGCCACCGTCGGCACCGAGGCCGCGAGCATGGGCAGCAGCATAGCGGTCGCACAGCTGACGATGCCGGCGCGCATGGTTCGCCCTCCCTGCCGGGCCGAGCGTCTGCGCCCAGCCGCGGGCGGTAGGGTACCATACCTGGTGTCCATCGGACCAGATCGACCGGTTTGAGACCGAGCGTGTAGCCTCAGCGGATGGCGGGGCCGACGAGAATCAGAAGCTCGCCAAGTTGGCGATGTGGCGCCCAATAGCAGGTACAAATCTTCTAAGAACGCTCAACAAGACCACCTCGTCACGAACTTGAAGCAGATCAGGCTGGTGGCGAGCAGGTGGAAGCCGGTGAGGATATCAAGGCGCTGCTCGTAGCGGATGGCGAGCCTGCGGAACCGGCTGAACCAAGCGAGCGTCCGCTCGATGACCCACCGGTGCCGGCCAAGCCTCTCGCTGCTCTCGATCCCACGCCTGGCGATCCTGGGCACGATCTTGCGCTGGCGCAGAGCCTGGCGGCAGTGTCCGAAGCCGTAGCCTTTGTCGGCATGCAGCTTGACCGGCCGCTTCCTTGGCCTTCCCGCGCATTGCCTAACCGGCGGCACCGCCTCAATCAGTGGCTCGAGGAGCTTGCTGTCGTGCCGGTTGGCCGCCGTGAGGAGAAGGGCGAGTGGGATGCCATTGCCGTCGACGAGGAGGTGCCGCTTGCTCCCGGGCCTGCCGCGGTCGGTTGGGTTCGGCCCCGTCGCCTCGCCCCCCTTTTCGCCGCAAACGACGCGCTGTCGATGCAGGCCCGGCTCCAGTCGATCGCATTGGCCTTGCCCAGCCGATCGAGCAGCACACGGTGCAGCCGCGCCCATACCCCAGCCGCTTGCCAGTCCCGCAACCTCCGCCAGCAGGTCATGCCAGAGCCACAGCCCATCTCCTTGGGCAGGTACGCCCAGCCGACGCCGGTCCGCAGCACGAACACGATGCCTTCCAGTGCTCTGCGGTCATCCACCGGTGGCCTGCCACCCTTCGGCCGAGGCGGTCGCACCGGCAGAAGCGGCTCGACCACCCGCGACAACTCATCGGAAACCAGAGGATCTTTCATCCGGTCGGCTTAACGCATTGCGCCCACGCGCTCAGCAGGTTTTGTGATGGGCTTTTAGGACAGCTCGCCGCCCTCGGACGTGATCGGGCGCATCCCGAGCCAGCCGGGCAGGATGATCGCGGTGCGCCGCCGCACGAGCAGCGCCAGCGTGTCCTCGAGATGGCCCAGCAGAGCGCGTGCTTCCGCCGTGCCGAACCCCTGCCGCTGCCGCCAGGCCAGCCGCGCCCGCTGATCTTCCAGTCGCGCCGTGGTGGCTTCGATCCGCCGCTCCAGCACTTCCAGATGCACGTCTCGCCTCATCTGCCCTATCCAGTGCCCGTCCTGCGCACCTACCAACGGTTGATAACGCCGTCGGTGCCGAGCTAAGGCCGGCGCAATGGTACCGAGTGGCATTCTCGCCACACCGGCCACTCAGTCAGAAGCGGGCCAGAGCTGGTCCAGCAACATCCGACGCTGGGACTGCCACTGCGCCTGCACGTACTCCATGGCCAGCATGGTGGCCGCGCCGTCATTCGGGTTCAGCCGGAACGCGCGCCGCCCGGCCAGGCAGGTTCGCATTCGTGCCAGCCGCAGGTCGCCCATGGCCAGGCGGTCCTCCGCAGCCGCGAGCCGGGCATGCAGGAGCGCATAATCGAGCGGCAACGGCGGAGTAACGGAGCGGGATAGGCGGGAAGACATGACAGGTGCTCGCTCAGGTTTGGCGGGAGCACACGTACCTCTCTCGGCCACCCGCGCCGGGAAGATAAGCAGGTGATGATGGTCACATAGACCGGCAGCGCGCTAATTACACCCCCATCATGATATTATCTGGCCTGCCCTGCGCCTGGCTGTAACGGAGGTCCTGGCCCATCAGGGCCTCGGCGTGGCCCAAGGTCGCTAGATGCTGACCGGTCCCGGTCATCATGCCGCGCCGGCCTGGACCAGAACGAGCCGGGCGTTAAATACTGTCCCACGCAAGTTTCTTCCGGCTCCGGAGGAACGGGCAGCGCCTCAGCACAATTACATCCCTGCACTCAATGAGGCGGGAGGAACCATGTCGAACCGACGAATTGCCACCGCCAGCCGCCATGTCGCCGCTGCCCGTGTGGCCGCTGCCGAAGCGAGGCTCGCCCAACAGCGCCGGCTCCTGCACGAGGCCCAGAGCTGCGATTCGCCGGAATGGCTGGAAATCGCCGAGAATTCCTGCACTGCCCTGGAAACCGCGCTCGCCTGCTTCCGCATGGAACTCGCGGACTTCCGGCAGGACCGGGTCTAGCAGCCATCGCCGAAATCGGCAGCGGTTCGCGGGAGCCGATGGGCAGCGCTTGGCGATTCGCGATCGCCGGGACCATTGTCGTGACCCGGCACCACCCTCCGTACCTGGCTGATCGGTCGGAGCGGAGCACATTCGCGGCCTGCCGAGACGGCGTCGCGGTCAGCTGATTGCGACGCCTTCGGCAGAAAGCGGATCGACGGCCTGCCGGCCGATGATCGGTGGCGTAGGAAGATTCTGCTCGGCTTGGCAGCACCGGGGGCAGGTCATGCCGGCCATGCTGGCAGGACCCGCCGCCTACGCCTGGCAGACCGTCAGTAGGCCGCCGCCGGGCGGATGACCGGATCGGGCGTCACCTCGACGATCCCGTCCAGCCCGTCCAGATGGGCCTGCAACAGCGCCATGTTCTTCAGGTTGGACTTGTAGAACGCGTCGCCCACCCAGCCGATCAGCGGCACGATGCTGATGACGAAGTCGACGCCGACATGGCCGACCATCTTGGCCAGCGTGCGCGCCGGCACGCCCAGGCGCCGCGCCTCCCAGATCAGATAGGCCGACATCACCTTGGCGAACGCGGTGCCGACACCCGGCACGAAGTTGAGCGCGGCATCCGCGCCGAAGCGGAAATTGGTGCCTGGCACCCGCACGGCGCTGTCCAGCACCCGGGCCAGCATCTCCAGCCGGCGGCGTACCGCGGCGATCTCCTGGGCATCGAGCCTGGTCGTACGACGGGAAGAAGATGCAGACCGCATGGAAACCTCCTGGATGAGCAGTCGCTGCAAACGCAGCCCGGTCAGGTGGTGTCCGACATCATGATCCCGGTCGGGAGCATCAGAGGGGCCCGGACTTCACGAAGAACTAGTTGGCCCCGGCGGGCCGGCTTTCAAGATGCGCAAGCGGTGTCTTGCGTCGCTGCGGAATTTACTTCGCTGCCTCTTGAAGCAGGCCGAAGTTCTTCCTAGCGGCAGCCTGTGGACCCGGGCGGCAGGTTCTGGCATAATGGATCGGTGCGGCCGTCATGCGGCCGCACTGCGTTTTTCTAGAAGGAAGGAAGAAAACAGGATCATGGCTACCGCCGCTGTCGTTCCGCTGCACCGCCTGGCCGACCAGGAGCTCCTGGCCCTGCTGGAGGAGGTGAACGCCCTGCGTGCGGCGGTCGCGGAGGATGGTGCCGCGATCTGCCGGGAGATGCTGGCAGAGGCCGGCGCCAAGGCCGCCCCCTGGCCGGGCCTGGCCAATCTCGGCCACTACATCGCACTGCGCCGCCATGACATGCGCGGCCTGCAGCGCCGGCTGATGCCGCACGGCCTGTCGTCGCTGGGCCGGCTCGAGGGGCGGGTGATGCCGACTCTGGATGCGGTCGCGGTCGCGCTCGCGGCCTTGGCCGACCGGCCGCGGCCGGTGGCCTCGCCCGAACCCGACGCCTTCTTCGCCGGCGAGACCGCGCTTGCCGCCGCCACCGACCGGCTGCTGGGCCCCTCCTGCGGCCACCGGCGCAGCCGGATCATGGTGACCCTGCCGAGCGAGGCCGCCGACGATCCGGAGCTCACCATGGAGCTGGTCCGCCGCGGCATGGACGTGGCGCGGATCAACTGCGCCCATGACGACCGTGCCGCCTGGGAGCGGATGGCGGACCATGTCCGCGCCGCCGGCGCCGCCCATGGCCGCCCGGTCGCGGTGCTGATGGACATTGCCGGGCCCAAGATCCGGCTGGAGGCGGTGGCCGCCCAGGGCCGCAAGGCCCGGCTGTTCCTCGGCAGCCGCTTCCGCCTGGTGGCCAGCGGCACGCCGATGCCGCCGCTGGACCTGCCGTTCACCGCCCTGGTCTCGCTCCCTGAGCTGGTGACCCGGCTCCGGCCGGGCGATCGGGTGCTCTACAATGACGGCAAGGTCGAGGCCGTGGTGGAGACGGCCGAACCGGGCGAGGCCATCCTGCGCGTCACCCGGGTCAGGCCCACCGGCAGCCGGCTCAAGCCCGAGAAGGGCCTGAACCTGCCCGACACCGCACTCGGCCTCTCGCCGCTCACCGGCAAGGACCAGGCCGACCTGGGTGCCGTGCTCGAGCTGGCCGACATCCTGGGCTACTCGTTCGTGGCCGACCCGTCCGACCTCGACCTGCTGGAGGAGGCCGTGGCCCGCCAGGGCCGCCCGGACCGCCCGCTGGGCCTGATCGCCAAGATCGAGCGGCCGGAAGCAGTGCGCAACCTGCCCGCATTGATCGCGCGCGCAGCCGGCCGTTGGCCGTTCGGGGTGATGATCGCGCGCGGCGACCTCGCCGCCGAGATCGGCTTCGAGCGGCTGGCGGAGATGCAGGAGGAGATCCTGTGGCTGGGCGAGGCCGCCTCGGTCCCGGTGATCTGGGCGACCCAGGTGCTGGAGACCATGGTCAAGGAAGGCACGCCGTCGCGTGGCGAGATGACGGATGCCGCCATGGCCGCGCGCGCCGAATGCGTCATGCTGAACAAGGGTCCGGAACTGCCCGCGGCGGTGGCCCTGCTCGACCGCCTGCTCGGCCGCATGGACGCCCACCTGTTCAAGAAGACCGCCATGCTGCGCGCGCTCAATGCCTGGTGAAGGGGTCCGGCAACAGGGTCCGGCAAAGGTGGGGCCTCGAGACGGCGCCCGATGACAAGCCCCGCGATCGTGCCTATCTAGGGTTGCTGTGGCCGGTCTCCTGCGGCCGGCCCTGGCCACTCCCCCGAGGTGACGAGCACGGTGCTGAAGAGAATGCGGTCCCCTGGCCGGCAGACCCTGCCGGCCCAGATCCTGCCCTCCCCGATCCGCTCGGTGCTGAACGGCGAGCGCCCGAGCTACCGGGCGGCACGCGACGGCGGCGGGCCGGAAACCCTGATCGCTTCCTACAACGTCCACAAATGCGTCGGCACCGACAAGCGCTTCGACCCCGCGCGCATCGCCGAGGTGATCGCCGAGATCGGCCCGGACGTGATGGCGCTGCAGGAGGCCGACCAGCGCTTCGGCGACCGCGCCGGCCTGCTCGACCTGCATTGGCTGGAGCGCCAGTGCGGCCTGGTCGCCGTCCCGGTGCGCGCGCATACCCGGCTCTGCCATGGCTGGCACGGCAACGTCATCCTGTTCAAGGCGGGGGCGGTCGCCGACATCCACCAGATCCGCCTGCCCGGCGTTGAGCCGCGCGGCGCGCTGGTGGTCGACCTCGACCTCGAAGCCGGGCCGTTGCGGATCATCGCCGCCCATCTGGGCCTGCTCCGCCGCTCGCGCGCCCAGCAGGCCGAGGCGATCCTGGCGGCCATGGAACGGCGCACCGAGCGCCCGACCCTGCTGATGGGCGACCTCAACGAATGGCGTCTGGGCCAGCGCTCCTCGCTCCTGCGCCTGGATCCCTCGTTCGGCCCGCTCACGCCGGCCCTGCCGAGCTTCCCCTCGCGCTTCCCGATGTTCGCGCTGGACCGGATCCTGGCCAATCCCGCTGCCATGATCACCAGCATCGAGGTCCACGATTCGCGCCTGGCCAGGGTTGCGTCCGACCACCTGCCGATCAAGGCGCGCATCGACCTGACCCACGCGCGCCCGGCGGCCGCCGCGGCGCCGCTTGCCGCCTGACGCTGGCCCCCCTACTCCTGCCTCAGGGCCATGCTGGGAGCCGTGCGTCAGGTCCGTTCGAGGTGACATGCGTCCGCTGCTCGTCCTTGCCCTGATCATCCTCTGCTTCGTGCTGGCCTCGTTCCTCGCCGTCTATTCCTATGGCCGCTTCGCCCG
>NZ_DATMFZ010000099.1:0-2002 GCF_035556675.1 Geminicoccus sp.
GCGCACCGCCTTCATGTGCATGTCGTCCAGATCCTTGGAGCGATTGCCCAGTACGGTGATCGCGTCGCCGGGCTCGGCAGTGTCGCCGGTGAAGCCGGAACGCTCGGTCTGGCGCGGGTTGCCGAGGTCGACCTGCCAGACCACGCCGTCGGCAGCCTCGACCTGGAGAACCGGATGCGGCGGCGACATCGAGATGGACCGGATGGTGCCCTCGAGCGTCACCTGCTCGCCCTCGGCCCAGGACCAGCCGTGATGGGCCACGGCCGGCAGGCCGGCGGCAAGGCCCGCCCCGGTGGCGAGGAGTGCGGCGAGCAGGACGCGACGTCCGGTCGAACCGATGCACAGCGACATAGCCAGATCCCCCGAAGCCCCTGGTGACGGACCGTGGCGCCGGGCCCGGCGGCGAATCCGTCGCACCCTCCTGGAACTAGGGCGCGCCGTCGCCGGGGAAAAGCCCGGGCCGGGCGCCATCGGCCGTGTCGAAACTTTCCAAGCCGTTGAAAGGCGCCGTGTTCTCGGGTTCGTTTCGTCATCGCACATGTGCAAGCGCCAGACGGTCCCGTGCAAGCGGGGCCACTCCCCAGCATAGCACGACTGCCGGCGGCAGCGTTCCCGCTTTTACCGCGCACGTTCCCCCTGGCAGGGGTCGGCGGGGATGCTATCTGGAATCATTCCAGACCATCGCCTCATCCGAAAGGAACAGGCCATGTCGACGTGCAATTCCTGCCGCTTCTGGCACAAGCCGGAGACCCAGTGCCGGCGCAACGCGCCGCTGCCGGTCAACAGCAGCCAGGGCAAGCAGACCCTGTGGCCGGTGACCGCCGCGCAGGACTGGTGCGGCGAGTACCAGCCCAAGACCGCGGGCGAGCCGGAGCGGGTGGCCCAGGCGGGCTAGGCAGGCATCGATGGGCCTGCGCCTCAGGCGGCCGGGCCAGCCGCCGCCTGCGGCGCCGCCACATCGGGATAGGCGGCGGTCAGGGCATCCAGCAGCCGCCCGAGCGCCTCGCGGCACTGCCAGCGCCCCTCGCGGCGCACCAGCCAGCAGAGCCGGCTGTCGATCTCGGCCTCGTCGCCCGTCTGCTCGGCGTGCAGCAGGCCCAAGAGTGCTGCCTCGTCCGCGGTCACCGTCCCGGCACCGACCTCGGCGAACTGCAGCCGGCGGCGGCCATAGGCGGCCAGCGCCCGCTGCAGCGCCTGCAGGGCGCAGAAGCAGCGCTGGCCATGGCCGGTAGCGCCGCCATGGCTCAGGTTGCGGCGGATTGCCCGCTCGGCATCCGCACCACCCTCCGCCTGCCGCCGCAGGCACCAGAGCACCACCTGCTCGGTCGGGTCATATGCACTCGTCGCCAGCACAACCATGCGTCCCCTTTGCCGGTCTCTGCCGCGAGACCCGGCCGTTCAAGCTCCAGCGCGTGAAACATTCCCCAGGTAGCCCAGCAGTCCTGCCGGTGGCAAGCCGGCCGTACCGAAAGTCGCACCCAGCATAGAATCGTTCCAAGCAACCCTTGAACACAAGCCAGAGGCGTGGCCACGCCCATTCCCAGAAAATGGCGACGGTATTACACTGAAGATCTTTGGGGAATTCATCGGCGGGCCGGCCGCTGCAAATCCGGATGCTGCCCAGCAACGGCGCCGCAGCTGCCGGCACCAGCGCGCCGGCAGCTGGACCTGCTCAGATCTTGCGTTGCACCAGGTCGTGGATGAAGCCCAGCTTCTCGATCACCGCCGGGGAAAGGACGAAGGGGTAGAGGTCCGGCTGGCCCATCGAGCGGTTCAGGCTGTTGACCGCGAAGGTGAGCGGCAGCCAGGCGTCGATCAGCTCCTGGACGTGCCGCGCACGCGTCGCCTTCACGTCGTCCATCTCGGCCGACAGCAGGTCGTCGTCGCCGGCCTTGGGATCGACCTTCAGGCCGAAGGCCGCCGCGGTCTCCAGCGTGTCGACGATGTGCAGGTAATGGGTCCAGGTCTCGGCGAAGTCTTCCCAGGGATGGGTCGTGGCATA
>NZ_DATMFZ010000100.1:0-4915 GCF_035556675.1 Geminicoccus sp.
CGAGGGATCGTTCACCGGCAGGGCGCGCGCGAGGATCTTCGCGACGACCGACCAGGCTTCTTCCCGGTCGAGGCCGAGCTCCTGGAGCCGGCGGACCTCGGCCTGCGGATCGAAGGGTTCGGGGGAGGATGGAGCGGGCGAAGGGAGTCGAACCCTCGTCCCCAGAATGGGAATCTGGTGCTCTGCCGTTGAGCTACGCCCGCGCTCGGCTGTCTTCATGGTGCTAACCCGGTGCTCATCGGTCCGTCTAGACCTTTGAGGGAAGCCGCGCCGTTATTGGCTTTCGGCTTCCTCGAGCAGTAGCTTGGGAAGCTACTGCTCTACCACTGAGCTACACCCGCGCCTGTCCTCTGGATAGCCGGCCACCGCGTCGGGCGCAACGGTCAGCCGTGGCCGCGCCGAATAAACACGGAACTCCCTGCAGGAGGGTGTTGACGCCTCCCGCGCCATCCCCTATTCCGCAGCCACCCCGCCGGTGGGCGCATAGCTCAGTTGGTAGAGCAGCTGACTCTTAATCAGCGGGTCCACAGTTCGAGTCTGTGTGCGCCCACCACGGGGTAAAGTCTGCGAGCAGGACCACAGACGGTCCAGACGTTCCCTCCGGATATGCTGCATCGTGACCGGAAGTCAGGTCGATTCGACTTGGCCTCGACTTCGTGTCTCAGCGTCGAGCGAGCCTGCCGGCCAGTCCGCTCATGGCCGCCATCGCACTCTCTGCCGATTCCCGCTCTACCTTGCGATAGGCCGTGACCACGTCCTGGCCGAATTCAGTCAGGTCGGCGCCGCCGCCTTGGGCACCGCCATGCCGCGAGGTCACCAGGGGCTCGGTGAACATGCGGTTCAGTTCGTCGACCAGCGACCACGCACGCTTGTAGGACATGCCCAGGCTCCGCCCGGCAGCGCTGATCGAGCCGGTCTCGGCGATGGCCTCCAGCAGCCGGACCTTGCCCGGCCCGATTCGCTCGCCTTGCGGAAAGTCGATCCGCACGCTGATCGCGATCGCCATGCACCTTCCCCTGATCCGCCCGCTCCGATCCTGCCCGAACCTGGCGACAGACGCACGGCCGGCAGTCAGCCGCGCAGGTGCAGCGGCACCAGATGATTGTCCCAGGCGAGCGATGCCCGAGCCAGTTCCTGCGCTTCGCCCGAGGCCGCGTCGATCTCGATCAGCCGGCCGGTGCCGCCGCTCGCGACGAAGCGGCCCGGTGCGCCGGCCGTGGCCACGCCGCAGCCGTCTTCCAGCGCCACCTCGTGATGGACGGCTCCACCTTGGTCCAAGATCAGGATGCGGTGGGCCTTCGGGCAGGACACGGCCAGCCAAGCGCCGCTCGTGTCGTAGGTGATGCTGCCGGTGTACTGGCGAAGCGCGGCGGCCCGTCCCCGCAGCTCGTCCACCAGCCGGAAGCCATGCCGGTCCAGGATTGCCACCAGCGGCACCGCAGCCTCGGGATCGCCCTGGAACTGGCAGGCACAGGCGATCTCGCCGGTCGGGCTCAGCGACAGGTGGCGCAGCGAGAGCTGATGCAGCTGCCCCTCCAGGGGAAAGCGCTCGATCAGCCGGCCGGAGCCGAGATCCATCAGCACGAGCGAGGGCGCCATCGTGTCGAGGTTGAGCTTGAGCCGCTTGCTCTGCGGGTGGGTGAGGATGCCGCCCACCGCGACCGCCAGGGTCTTGCCGTCCGGCAGCACCGCCACGTCGTGCGGCCCGATGCCGTGGCCCGGCAGCTCGGCCAGCTTGAGGAAGCCCTCGTCCACTGCATAGACACCCAGCGTGCCATCGCCCGTGTCGAACTTGTTCTCGGCCGTGATCAGCAGCCGGCCGCTCGGGTCGAACGTGCCGTGCCCGGCGAAGTGCCGGTTCGCCTCGGCTTCGAACGTCGCCAGGCGTTCGCCGGTCCGGCTGTGGAACGCCACGGCGAACACGCCCGGGCGCCGCGCGAACACCACTGCCAGCTCGCGGGTCGGGTGGACCGCGAAGCTGTGGCCGCGGGCCGGCAGGTGCAGGGCGAACGGGCTGGTGCCGCCAGCGCCCAGAGCTGCCGCCTCGTCGCCGCTCACCGGCTCGGTGCGGCAGCCCAGCCAGCGCGGTGCCGCACCGCCATGCTCGGTGGCCGCGGCCATGGCCAGGACCGGGTCGGCGAACGGGAGGCCCGCCAGGATGGCGAGCGTGGCGCGGCGGGACAGCTCCATGGTCAGTCTCCGTCCAAGGCGTTGAAGCCGAGGCTGATCCCGATGGCAGGCGCCAGGCGCTCCACCACCAGGAGGCGAAGCTGCTGGACCTCCTGCAGGAGTGCCTCGACCCTGGGGCGGGCGGTTGGATCGGACACTGCCTGGTCGAGCGGCAGGTCGACCGCTGCCAGTGCTGCCTTGGTCCGCTCGAACTGCGCGCGGATCATGGTGTCCAGGACCTGGCCGTCGTCCAAGGCGGCGAGACGGGCCGCGACGCCGTCCGGGGTGAGATAGACCGCTTCCACCGCTTCGAGGCTGGCGCCGATCGCCGCCAGCGACAGGCCGCTGCGCCATGCCTCCGCCCGCTGGCCGCGTGCCGTATCGATGCTGAGGCCGAGCGGCCGGGCGATCTTCTCCTGCGAGATCCGGTCCAGGCTGTCGCGCATCGAGATCAGCAGCAGGCGGCGCCGGTCGTTGTCGGAGAGGCGGGTGGCGGCGAACTCGGTGGAAATAGCTTTGGCGAGGTCGGCCTGGGCGCCGCTCACGGCACGCAGCAGCCGGCAGCCACGCTGCCCCGGCTCCTCCGTGCCGCCGACCGGCCCGCCGCCGAACAGCACCTCCTCCCCCATGCCGAGGCCCGAGGCGGCCATGCCCTCCGACTTGCCGCTCGCGAGCGACCGGGCGATCTGCCGGCCCGCGGAGCCGTGCGGGTCTGGCCAGAACCAGATCCTGCTCGCCAGGTCTGCCGGCACGGCCGGCCCGACCAACCACGTCCTCGCCGCCTGCCAGCGCAGCACGAGCTCGCGGAAGGCCTGACGTGCCCGGTCGACCGCGACCGGATCGGCCGGGACGGCCGGCTCCGAACAGGCGGTCAGGCTGGCCTCATCGAATGCACTGGCTGCTTCCTGCCAGGCCCGCACGGCTGCGTTGCCGGGTAGGGCCAGCTCTGCCTCGGCAAAGGCCGGCCAGCCGAGCAGGGTGATAACGGCGAGGATCGGGACGCGCATCGGCTCAGAGCCCTCCGAGAAACGCCAGCAGCCTCGCCCGCTCGGCCTCCGGCAGGCCCGCATAGCCGGCCGAAGCGGCTCCGGCAGCGCCGTCGTGCCACAGGATCGCCTCCTGCGCATCGCGGGCGCGGCCGTCATGCAGGAGCGGACGGCCCTGCATCAGGCGCCGGCCCAGCCCCCAGAGCGGCGTGGTGCGCCAGCGCTGTCCGATGGCCGGGTCGCGCTCGTCGCTGGCCAGGCCGGGACCCAGGTCGTGGGCCCGGAAGTCGGAATAGGGCCGAAGGCCCCCGAGCTCGGGGCGGTGGCAGGCGGCGCAGCCGAGCGACGTGAACAGATGCTCGCCGTCCGGATCGGGCGGGCCGGTCGGTGCCGGTGGCGGCAGGGAGCGGAGATAGGCCAGCAGGCTATGGACGATCCCGGGAGCCAGCTCCACGCCACCCTCCCCTTTGCCGCTGCCATGCGGGCCTTTGCGGCAGCCGGGCTCCGCTTCGGTGCAATCGCCCCAGGGCTCGGGATGCTCGGCCGTGGACAGGCCCAGGTCCAGCAGCAGCGCCTCCGTGACCGGCTGGGCCAGTGTGGCGTGCATGGCCTTCAGACCGAACCCGCCGGCCTCCGCCAGCGCCTGCTCGACCATGCCCAGCCCGGCCAGGCCCGGCGCCAGGCGTAGGGAGCCGCGGCTGGGCTCGGCGATGGCATCCGGGGCACCCACTTGCGGCACCGGCCGCCGCAGCGTGACGATGGTGCCATCGGCCAGACGTCGCGGCTCGGCCTGCCAGCGCACCTCCAGCCGACCCTCCGGCTGGTGGCCGGGTGCCGCAGCGGTCTGCAGCTGCCGGCCATAGGCCGGATCGTCGTCGAAGCGCAGCACCAGGCCCGCACCGTCCGCCATCTGGCCGCCGCCGGCCCCTTCATGGCAACTCGCGCAGGCGCGCGCGTTGAACAGCGGACCGAGCCCGTCGCTCTGGCGACTGGATGCACCGGCCACCGTCCAGATCCGCCGGAACAGCGCTTTGCCCACCACGGCATCCAGGTCGCGGCTGCCAGCCTGGTCCGGGGCGAGCAGGGCCGCGGCCAGGAGCAGCGGGGCGGCCAGCCGCTTCATGCAATCCGGAACCAGCCCATCATGCCGGTCTCCTGGTGCTCGATGATGTGGCAGTGGAGCATCCAGTCCCCGGGATTGTCGGCGACGAACGCGATCCGGGTGCGGTCGCGCGGGCCCAGCAGCACCGTGTCGGCGCGCTGGCCGGCGGCACCCTGTCTGGGATCGAGCACCTGGAAGGTCAGCCCGTGCAGATGGATCGGATGCTGGTACTGCGTGGCATTGACCAGCTCGATCACGTAGCTCCGCCCCCGCACCAGCTCGAACAGCGGCGGCGGCAGCGCCCGGTGGCCCTGTTCCGGCCAGCTCCTGCGGTCGATCGCCCAGTGGGTGGCGGCACTCAGGCAGAGATTATCAGCCAGCCGCAGCACCTGGCCGTCCTTCAGCACGATCTCGCTGGCGATCGCCGTGGCCTGGAAGGTCAGCCGCAGCTTTTCCGCGTGGGCCAGATCGGGCTCTGCGAAGGTCGACGGGCGCAGTGCTGCCGGTGTGAACGGCCGATCGGGACGTGCCGGGCCACGCCCGCGCAGCCGGGCGAGCGGCACGGGCTCCGGCGCGAAATAGTCGTAGAGCACCGCCTCCTCGCCCGGCCCGGGAGCGCGCAGCGTCAGGTCCAGGCGCATGGCCGGGCCCAGCCGCC
>NZ_DATMFZ010000101.1:0-43868 GCF_035556675.1 Geminicoccus sp.
CCGCCAAATCAACCACTTGAACTTTTCCTACAAGCACGACCCCGCCATCCGGATCTTGAATGGTTCCAGCCGCCGGCCCATCCTGGCCGCATGAGCCAGATCCTGCCCTCCACCTGCCCCCACGACTGCCCCTCCGTCTGCGCGCTGGACATCGAGCGCCGCGACGACGGCACCATGGGCAAGGTGCGCGGCTCCAGCCGGATCGGCTACACGGCCGGCACGCTCTGCGTGAAGGTCAGCCGCTACGCCGAGCGCTTCCACCACCCCGACCGGCTGGGCTTCCCGCTCCTGCGCACCGGGCCCAAGGGCAGCGGCCAGTTCACCCGGATCGGCTGGGACGAGGCGCTGGACCGGGTCGCCGAGGGGCTGCTCGCCGCCGAGCGCAAGCACGGCCCGGAGGCGGTCTGGCCGTATTTCTATGCCGGCACCATGGGCTACGTGCAGCGCGACGGCATCGAGCGGCTGCGCCACGTCAAGCGCTACAGCCGGCAGCACAGCACGTTCTGCGTGGCCCTCTCCGATACCGGCTGGCGGGCCGGCTATGGCAAGCGCTGGGGCGTCTCGCCGGTGGAAGCCGGCGAGCATGCCGATCTCTGGCTGATCTGGGGCACCAACCCGGTCAACACCCACGTCAACATGATGAACCACGTATCCAAGGCCCGAAAGCGCGGCGCCAAGGTGATCGTGGTCGACGTCTACAAGACCGGTACCGCCGAGATCGCCGACATCCACCTGGCGCCGAAGCCCGGCACGGATGGGGCACTGGCCTGCGGCATCGCCCATGTCCTGTTCGCCGAGGGCTATGCCGACCAGGCCTATCTCGCCCAGTTCGCCGACCTGCCCTACGAGCGCCTGGCCGAGCATTTCGCCAGCCGGACGCCGGAATGGGCGGAGGGCATCTGCGGCATCCCGGCCGAGCGGATCCGCGAGGTGGCCCGCCTCTACGGCCAGGCCCGCGCGTCCTATCTGCGGGTCGGCTACGGCTTCACCCGGCAGAAGAACGGCTCGGCCGCGATGCACGCCGTGTCCTGCCTGCCGGTGATCACCGGCGCTTGGCAGCACCAGGGCGGCGGCGCCCTCTACTCGATGGGCGACATCTACGGCCTCGACAAGACGCTGATCGAGGGCCTGGACGCGCTCGACCCGTCCGTCCGGATCCTGGACCAGTCCCGCATCGGCCCGGTCCTGGCGGGCGACCGCCGCGATCTGGGCGATGGCCCGCCCGTCACCGCCCTGTTCATCCAGAACACCAACCCGGCGATCGTTGCCCCCGAGAGCGCGCTGGTCCGCCAGGGCTTCATGCGCGACGACCTGTTCACCGTGGTCCACGAGCAGTTCATGACCGACACGGCGAAGCTCGCCGACATCGTCCTGCCGGCCACCATGTTCGTCGAGCACGACGACCTCTACACGGCCAGCGCCCACGCCAACATCCAGGTCACCCGCAAGCTGTTCGAGCCCTTCCGCGAGTGCCGCAGCAACCACCTGGTGCTGGCGGAGATCGCCCGCCGGGTAGGTGCCGAGCATCGCGGCTTCGCCATGACCGAGTGGGAGCTGGTCGACGACATGCTCCAGCGCTCGGGCTACCCCCGCGCCCAGGAGATCCTCGACCGCGGCGGCTACGACGTGCTGGCCGAACGCTATGACGGCCATTTCCGCAACGGCTTCCCCACCCCGGACGGCCGCTTCCGCTTCGCCCCGCCCTGGCACGAGCTGGGCGAGCGCCACCAGACCATGCCGAAGCTGCCCGACCACCAGCAGGCGATCGAGGAAACCGACACGGAGCACCCGTTCCGCCTGGTGGCCGCACCCGCGCGGCAGTTCCTGAACTCGAGCTTCACCGAGATGGCGAGCGGCCGCGCCCGCGAGGTGCGCCCGACCGCCCTGCTCCACCCCGACACCATGGCCGCCCTCGCCCTGGCCGACGGCGACCCGGTCCGGGTCGGCAACCGGCGGGGCGTCGTCACCGTCCACGCCAAGGCCCGCCCTGACCAGCATCCGGGCACGGTGGTGATCGAGGGGATCTGGCCCAAGGACGGGTTCGCGGATGGCGAGTGCGTCAACACCCTGATCTCCGCCGAGCCGGGCTTCCCCAATGGCGGCGGCGCCTTCCACGACACCGCCGTCTGGGTCCGCGCCGCCAAAAGCTGATGCCGCGCTGCACCGGCCCGGTGGAAAAGGCGGCGCCCGGCCTCCTTCCCCGGAACAAGTACCGGCCTCGCCCGTTCGCCTGACAGGGAGCGTGCGCGCGAGGGACGGATGCAGACGGTCGATGTCGCCATGGCATGGCCGGCATGAGCCGGGCCCGGCCGTTCCCAGCGGCCACCGCCCTCGCCATCCTGGCCCTTTCCGCCTGCACCGGCCCGCAATCGGCGCTCGACCCTGCCGGCGAGGACGCCGCCGAAATCGCCGGCCTGTTCTGGCAGATGCTGGCCGGTGCCGCCGTGATCTGGTGCCTGGTGCTGGGCGGCTCCGTGCTGGCGAGCTGGCGGGGCCGCAGCCTGTGGCAGGTGGCGACCGCGCTGAAGGTGATCCTCTGGGCCGGCGCCGTCTTCCCGACCCTGGTGCTGGCCGGCCTCCTGGTCCACGGCCTGCGCCTGATGCCGGCTTTACGCGCCACCGAGAGCGACCTGCGCATCGAGGTGGTGGGCGAGCGGTTCTGGTGGCGGGTCATCTATCACCGTGAGGGCGCCCCACCGGTCGTCAGCGCCAACGAGATCCGCCTGCCGGCCGGCGCCACGGTCGAGTTCATCCTGTCCAGCCCCGACGTGATCCACTCCTTCTGGATCCCGCCGCTCGGCGGCAAGACCGACCTGATCCCCGGGCGCACCACGCGCCAGGTCCTCCGCCCGACCCGGCCCGGCGTCTATCGCGGTGCCTGCGCCGAGTTCTGCGGCGCCTCCCACGCCCTGATGGCGCTCACCGCCGAGGTGATGGCGCCCGAGGATTTCGCGAACTGGCTGGAGGCAGAGGCTGGCCCGGCAGCCGTCACCTCCGGGCCCGGCCCGGACGCCTTCCTGCGCCATGGTTGCGCCGCCTGCCACACCGTGCGCGGCACCGAGGCCGCAGCGGTGATCGGCCCGGACCTCACCCATCTGGGCCGCCGGCATACGGTCGGTGCCGGCATCCTGGCGAACGGCCCGGCCACGATCGCCCGCTTCATCGCCCACGCCGAGGCCCTCAAGCCGGAACTCCGGATGCCCTCCTACGCCATGCTTCCGGAAGCCGAGCTGCGTATCCTGGCCGACTGGCTGGCGAGCCTGCGATGAGCGAGGTACCCGACCAGGCCCTGCTCGACGCCCAGGAGGACCGCCTGCGCCGGGTCTGGGCGACGTCCGGCGGCTGGCGCTACTGGTCGGCGGTCAACAACACCGAGGTCGGCGTCTGGTACACCGCCACCTCGCTGTTCTTCTTCCTGTTCGCAGGCGTGCTGGCACTGATCATGCGCGGCCAGCTGGCGGTGCCGGACAACGACCTGGTCTCGCCCGGCCTCTACAACCAGCTGTTCACCCTGCACGGCACGATGATGATGTTCCTGTTCGCCGTGCCGATCTTCGAGGCGGTGGCGATCCTGATCCTGCCGCAGATGCTGGCCGCCCGCGACCTGCCCTTCCCGCGCCTCTCGGCGTTTGGCTACTGGTGCTTCCTGATCGGCGGCGTGTTCGTCGCCGGCTCGATCTTCTTCAACGCCGCACCCGACGGCGGCTGGTTCATGTACCCGCCGCTCACCACCAACCCCGAATATTCCGGCATCGGCGCCGACATCTGGCTGCTCGGCCTGTCCTTCATCGAGGTCGCCTCGATCGCGGCCGCAGTCGAGCTGATCGTGGGCGTCCTGAAATGCCGGCCGCCCGGCATGCGGATCAACCTGATCCCGCTATATTGCTGGTACGTGCTGATCGTGGCCGGGATGATCCTGTTCGCCTTCCCGCCGCTGATCGCCGGCGACATCCTGTTCGAGATGGAGCGGCTGTTCGGCTGGCCGTTCTTCGACCCCACCCGCGGCGGCGACCCGATCCTGTGGCAGCACCTGTTCTGGATCTTCGGCCACCCCGAGGTCTACATCATCTTCCTCCCGTCCATCGCCCTGCTCGCCATGATCGTGCCGACCTTCGCCCAGCGGCCGATCGTGGGCTATGGCTGGATCGTCCTGGCCGCGGTCGGCACGGGCTTTTTGAGCTTCGGCCTTTGGGCCCACCACATGTTCACGACCGGCCTGCCGATCGTCTCGCAAGGCTTCTTCTCCGCCGCCTCGGAGGCGGTGGCAATCCCGACCGGCGTGCAGATCTTCGTGTTCGTCGCGACCATGCTGGCCGGCCGGGTCGTGTTCGCCATCCCCATGCTCTACGCCACCGGCGCGCTGGCGATCTTCGTGTTCGGCGGCCTCACCGGCGTGATGGTGGCGCTCGCCCCCTTCGACTGGCAGGCGCACGACAGCTATTTCGTGGTCGCCCACCTCCACTACACCCTGATCGGCGGGATGTTCTTCCCGCTGATCGCCGGGGTCTACTACTTCTACCCCTTCGTGATGGGCCGGATGCTGTCCGACCGCCTGGGCAAGTGGGCGTTCTGGCTGATGTTCACCGGCTTCAACGTCGCTTTTCTGCCCATGCACTTCACCGGCCTGCGCGGCATGCCCCGGCGGGTCTTCACCTACCCGCCCGATCTCGGCTTCGACCTGCTCAACCTGGTCTCCACGCTCGGCGCCTTCGTGATGGCGGCCGGCGTGGCGGTGCTGGCATGGGACGTGGTGCGCCCGCTCACTTGGAAGCCCAAGGCGCCGCAGAACCCCTGGAACGCCGGCACGCTGGAATGGGCCGAGGGCGACCCGGAGAGCCCCTGGGGCATCCGCAGCGTGCCCATCATCGAGAGCCGCTACCCTCTTTGGGACCAGCCGGACCTGGCCCAAAGGATCCAGGAAGGCCGCTTCTTCCTCCCCGATGCCGAGGAGGGCAAGCGCGAGACCATGGTCACCACCGTGCTCGACGCCGAGCCGCTCCAGGTCCTGCGCCTGCCGGGCAACTCCTTCCTGCCGATGCTGGCCGCCGTCTTCGTGGGCGGCTCGTTCATCGCCGCCACCTTCCACTGGTGGGTCACCACCATCCTGTCCGGGGTGGTCGGCATCGGCGTGATCATGGTCTGGCTGTGGACCGGCACCTCGATGATTCCGGAGAAGCGGGAGAAGAATGCCGGCCTGAACACGATCCTGCCGCTCTACAGCTCAGGCCCCAGCTCGGTCGGCTGGTGGGCCATGTTCATCACCATGGTGGGCGACGGCACCGCGTTCGGCAGCCTGGTGTTTTCCTATTTCTTCTACTGGACGATCCGCCCGGACTTCCCGCCGCCCGACGCCACCGGGCCCGGCCAGTTCTACCCGACCCTGGCCGCGATCCTGGCCCTGCTGGCCTGGGGGCTGATGCTGCTGGCACGCCACCGCAACAAGGCCGGCCACGAGCTGAAGGCACTGCTCATGGTGCTGGCCTCGGCCTTCGTCGCACTTGGTTCCGGCGCCGCGATTCTCTGGGCGCCCTACGTCACCGGGCTCCAGCCCACCCGCGATTCCTACGATGCCACCGTCTGGGTGCTGGCGATCTGGACGGCGGCGCATCTGGCACTGGGCGCACTGATGCAGGGCTACTGCATCGCCCGCGGCCTCGCCGGCAAGCTCTCGGCCCGCCACGACATCGACCTGCAGAACGTCACGCTCTACTGGCACTTCGCCACCATCACCGCACTGACAACTGCCCTGGTGACGGGCCTGTTCCCCCTGGCCGTGGGAGCCGGATGATGCGGCGCTTCGGGGAGAAGGCCAATCTCTGGTTCCTGATCGCCCCGCCGACGATCTGGGCCCTGCATTTCCTGTTCTGCTACGTCACCGCCGCGGTGATCTGCGCCAAGTCCGGCCTGTCCGCCGACCTTCGCCCGATCCAGATCGCGATCGGGGCGGCGACCGCGGTGGCGGCGCTGCTGATCGTGCTGGCCGGCTGGAAGGCCTACCACCACTGGCGGCCCAGTTCCGAATTGCCGCCCTATGACGACCCGTCCGATGACGACCGAGAGCAGTTCCTGGGCATCTCCACCTTCCTGCTCAGCTGCCTGAGCCTGGTGGGCGTGGTGTTCGTGGCCCTGCCCGCCTTGTTCATCGCGGACTGCCGCTGATGCGCTGGCGGCTCCTCCTGCCAGGCCTCCTGGTGCTCGGACTTGCCTGGCTGGGTCCCCTGCCCGCCATGGCCGGCCATTCCTTCGCGGCGCACATGACGATCCACATGGCGGTGGTGGCCGTGGCGGCCCCGCTGCTCGCCGCCGCCATCGCCGGCACCCGCTTCGACCCCTCGCCCGGCCGGCCGATCCTGTTCGGGCCGCTCCCGGCCTCGCTGCTCGAGCTGCTCGCCGTCTGGACGTGGCACGCGCCGGTCCTCCACGAGGCGGCGCGCCACTCCACCCCCTGGTTCGTCCTGGAGCAGGCCTGCTTCTTCCTGTCCGGCCTGCTGGTCTGGACCGCCTGCCTGGGCTTTGCCACGCACGAGCGGACCGGGCGCAGCCTGCTGGGCACGCTCGGCCTCCTGTTCACCTCCATCCATATGACCCTCTTGGGCGCCCTGCTCGCCTTCGCCCACCGCCCCCTGTTCGGCGGTGGCGGCGACCATGGCCTGGCGGACCAGCAGCTGGGCGGCATCGTCATG
This sequence comes from Geminicoccus sp., assembly GCF_035556675.1. Lineage (GTDB taxonomy): Bacteria > Pseudomonadota > Alphaproteobacteria > Geminicoccales > Geminicoccaceae > Geminicoccus. Next base: position 6,684 of record NZ_DATMFZ010000101.1, read on the forward strand.
CTGCTGGTGGGCGGCGCCTCCTACCTCTCGGGCGGCCTCTTCCTGATGGCCCGGCTGTTCCGCACGCAGGCCGGCTGGCGCGGGAGTGCCCCATGATCACCTGGCGACGGGGGCTGCTGGGCCTGGTCCTGCTGGCGCTCGCCGGGCTGCTCCTGGCCTGGTCGGGCCTGATCAGTATCGGCGCCAGCTCCGGCCACTGGAAGATCACCGACCTCGTCCTGCACTGGGCGATGGAGCAGTCGGTCGAGACCGCGGCCCTTTCGGTGGAGGAGCCGCCGGAGCTGGACGAACCCCGCCAGATTCGCCGCGCCGCCGGCCATTTCGAGGCGAGCTGCGCGTTCTGCCACGGCTCGCCCCTGCGCGGCCGGCCACCCCTCTCCGACCGGATGACCCCGCCGCCGCCGACGCTCACCGATTCGGCGAGGATCTGGAGCCCCGCCGAGCTGTTCGTGATCGTCCAGCAGGGCGTGAAGTTCACCGGCATGCCCGCCTGGATCGCGCCGAAACGTGCCGACGAGGTCTGGGCAATGGTGTCCTTCCTGCGCGCGCTGCCCGGAATGGATGCCGGCACCTATCGCGAGCTGGCCTTCGGCACCGACAGGCCGCCGGAAGGGGATCCCGATCCGGTGCTGGCCTACTGCGCGCGCTGCCACGGGTACGATGGCGGCACCGACCGCGGCGCCTTCCCGGTGATCGGCGGCCTGCCCGAGGCCTATCTGCGCGACACGCTCCAGGCATTCGCTAGTGGCACCCGGCAGAGCGGCATCATGCGTTTTGCCGCGGCCGGCCTGACCCCGAGCGCCATCGCCCGGGTCTCGGCCCATTATGCCGGCCAGCGCCCGCCGGCCGCGGAGCCGGGCGAGCGCGTGGCAGGCCTCCTGGCGCATGGGGAGAAGATCGCGACGGAGGGCCTTCCGGACCGGAGGGTCCCGGCCTGCCGGCGCTGTCATGGCGACTGGCCCGGGCGCAATCCGGCCTTTCCCGAGCTGGACGGCCAGGCGGCTTGGTATCTCGAGGAGCAGCTCCATCAGTTCAAGGCGGGCGCGCGCGGCGGCGGCCCCTATGCCCGGCTGATGGCCAAGGTCGTCCCGGGCCTCGCGCCGGAAGACATCGAGGCGATCGCTGCCTATTATGCCTCGCTGCCGGCCGCGCCGCAGGCCGCAGCGACACGTTGACATTTCGCAGCCCGCAAGTATTGTCCGCGCACCGTCCGGGTACCCCTACCCGGCGTGCCGTGTTGTTCGGTACATTCCGACCTCAGGATCTTCGTCCCATGTACGCAGTCGTCAAGACCGGCGGCAAGCAGTACCGCGTGACCCCCAACGAGGTGATCCGCGTCGAACTGCTGCCCGCAGAAGCCGGTGCAACCGTTGAGCTCACTGAAGTCCTGATGGTCGGTGGTGACTCTCCCGTCGTCGGTTCCCCGCTGGTCGCGGGTGCCAAGGTGACGGCTACCGTCCTCGAGCAGGACAAGGACGATAAGATCATCGTCTTCAAGAAGCGCCGCCGGAAGCATTATCGCCGCCGGACCGGGCATCGCCAGATGAAGACCGTCCTGCGCATCCAGGAGATCGTCGCGGCCTGAACGGCCCGGCCTTCTTGAGAATTCGCGGGCACCTGCCCATTTGGACAACGAGTGTCGTTTCCGGCCTGGTCGGCGACGATTTCAGCAGTGGAGACATCCCATGGCGCATAAAAAGGCCGGTGGCTCTTCGCGGAACGGTCGCGATTCGGCCGGTCAGCGCCTCGGCGTGAAGAAGTTCGGCAGCGAGAGCGTTCTCGCTGGCAACATCATCGTCCGTCAGCGCGGCACCAAGTGGCACCCCGGCAACGGCGTGGGCCTCGGCCGCGACTACACGATCTTCGCCACCCAGGACGGGCAGGTGAAGTTCCATGATGGACCGAAGGGCCGCAAGTACATCTCGGTGGTCCCGACCCAGGAAGCCGCCGAGTAACTCCGGCTCTTCCCATCGATGAGATGACGTGACGGCCGGGCTCCCCCGGCCGTTTTCGCATTGGAACACGACGATGCGCTTTCTCGACAGCGCCAAGATCTACGTCCAGTCCGGCCATGGCGGGGCGGGCAGCGGATCGTTCCGCCGCGAGAAGTTCATCCCGGAAGGCGGGCCGAACGGCGGCGACGGCGGCCGCGGCGGCTCGGTGATCGTGGTCGCCACCGCCGACCTCAACACGCTGATCGACTACCGCTACAGCCAGCATTTCCGCGCCGAGCGCGGCGGCCACGGCATGGGTGCCGATCGCCACGGCAAGGCCGGCAAGGACCGGATCCTGAAGGTCCCGGTCGGCACACGCATCCTGGCCGAGGACAAGGAGACCGTGATCGCCGACCTGGTCGAGGACGGCCAGACGGTGACCTTGTGCAAGGGCGGCGATGGCGGACGCGGCAACACCCACTTCAAGACCTCGACCAACCGGGCACCAAGGCGGTTCGAGCCCGGTTGGCCCGGCGAGGAGCGCTGGGTCTGGCTGGAGCTGAAGCTGCTCGCCGACGCCGGGCTGGTGGGCCTGCCCAATGCCGGCAAGTCCAGCTTCCTGGCCGCCTCCTCGCGCGCCCGGCCCAAGATCGCCGACTATCCCTTCACCACGATGGAGCCGAAGCTCGGCACGATCGTGATCGACCACGAGGCCTTCGTCCTGGCCGACATTCCCGGCCTGATCGAGGGCGCCTCGGAGGGTGCGGGGCTGGGCGACCGCTTCCTCGGCCATGTCGAGCGCTGCGGCGTGCTCATCCATCTGGTGGACGGCACCGAGAGCCGGATCGTCCAGGCCTACAAGACCATCCGCAAGGAGCTGGAGCTCTACGGCCATGGCCTGGTCGACAAGCCCGAGATCGTCTGCCTGAACAAGGTGGACGCGCTCACTGCCGAGCAGCGCCGGCGCAAGGCGAAGAGCTTGGCCGAGGTGTCCGGCCAGGAGCCGGTGCTGATCTCGGCCGCCACCGGCGAAAACGTCCGGCCCGTGCTGCTGCGTGCCTTTCAGCTGGTCAAGGCCAGGCGCGCCGCCGAGGCCGAGGCCAGAAAGAGCGTGCTGGAGGTCTCGTGACCTCTCCGCTTTCCGCCCGCCGCCTGGTGGTCAAGGTCGGCAGCTCGCTGCTGGTAGGCACGGACGGCCGGCCCCGCCAGGCATGGCTGGATTCGCTCACCGCCGACCTCGCCCGGCTGCGCTCTGCCGGCACCGAGGTGATCGTGGTGAGTTCCGGTGCGATCGCGCTCGGCCGCCCGGTCCTGGGCCTGCCAGCCGGGCCGTTGCCGCTCGAGCAGAAGCAGGCGGCAGCCGCGGTGGGGCAGATCCGCTGGGCAGCGGCCTGGGCCGAGAGCCTGGGCAAGCAGGACCTGACCGCCGCCCAGATCCTCCTGACCCTGGACGACACCGAATCGCGCCGGCGCTACCTGAACGCCCGCTCGACCATGGCCGCACTCCTGGCCCAGGGTGCCGTGCCGGTGGTCAACGAGAACGACACGGTCGGCACCACCGAGATCCGCTTCGGCGACAATGACCGGCTGTCCGCCCGGGTCGCGGTGATGGCCTCGGCCGAGACGCTGGTGCTCCTGTCCGACGTGGACGGGCTCTATACCGCCGACCCCCGCCGCGACCCCGGCGCGCGCCATGTCCCCACCGTCCAGGACATCACGCCCGAGATCGAGGCGATGGCGGGCGGCGTGGGTTCCGCGGTTGGCACGGGTGGCATGGTCAGCAAGCTGGTAGCCGCGAAGATCGCCAACCATGCCGGCTGCTCGGTGGTGCTCGCCAAGGGCGAGGGCCTGCACCCCCTGCACGCGATCGAGGAAGGCGGGCGCTGTACCCGCTTCGTCGCGAAAGCCAGCCCGCACGGTGCCCGCAAGCACTGGATCGCGGCGTCGCTCGGGGTCACCGGCGTCATCACCGTGGACGAAGGCGCACTCCAGGCCCTGCTCCAGGGCCGCTCGCTGCTGCCGGCCGGCGTGCACGGCGTGGAAGGCAAGTTCGAGCGCGGCGATGCCGTGCTGGTGCGCTCCCTCGACGGCCGCGACCTGGCCAAGGGCCTGATCGCCTACGACGCGGGCGATGCCCAGCGCATCGCCGGCCTGCGCAGCGAGGACATCGAGCGCACCTTGGGCTATCGTGGCCGCGACGTGCTCATCCACCGCGACGACCTGGTGCTGCTGTAAGGGAGCTTCTGGCAATGGCCGAGAGCGAGATGGTCGACCTGATCGGGCGGATCGGCCGCCGGGCCAAGGATGCCGCCGCCGGTCTGGCCCTGGCCCCGCGCGCTGCCAAGGACCAGGCCCTGCTCGACGCTGCCGCCGGCCTGCGCGCTGGCCAGGCGACGCTGCTGGAGGCCAATGCGAAGGACATGGAGGCCGGCCGCACGGCGGGCCTCAGCCGCGCCCTGCTCGACCGCCTCCTGCTCACCCCCGAGCGGATCGAAGGGATGGCCGCGGGCCTGGAGGTGGTGGCCGCCCTGGAGGATCCGGTCGGCCGGGAACTCGCCCGCTGGCGTCGCCCGAACGGCCTGGACATCGCGCGCGTGACCGTGCCGCTGGGCGTGGTCGGCGTGATCTACGAGAGCCGGCCGAACGTCACCGCCGATGCCGCGGCCTTGTGCCTGAAGGCCGGCAATGCCGTGATCCTGCGCGGCGGCTCGGACAGCTTCCACTCCTCGCGCGCCATCCACGCGGTCATCGCCGAGGCGGTCGCCAAGGCGGGCCTGCCCGCCGATGCCGCCCAGATGATCCCGACCACCGACCGCGCCGCGGTGGGCGCCCTGCTGGCGGCCAGCCAGCATGTCGACGTGATCGTGCCTCGCGGCGGCAAGTCGCTGGTGGCCCGCGTCCAGGCGGATAGCCGGGTGCCGGTGTTCGCCCATCTGGACGGCAACAACCACACCTACCTCCATGCCAGCGCCGACCCGCAGATGGCACAGGAACTGGTGCTGAACGCCAAGCTTCGGCGCACCGGCGTGTGCGGCGCCACCGAGACCTTGCTGGTCGACCGCGCCGTGGCCGCCCGGCTGCTCCCGCCCATCCTGGACGCGCTGGCGGCCAAGGGCTGCGAGATCCATGGCTGTGCCGAGACCCTGGCGATCTGGCCGAACGGCCAGCCGGCCGACGAGGCGGACTGGAGCACCGAGTTCCTGGACGCGGTACTGGCGGTGAAGGTCGTGGCCGGGCTGGACGAGGCGATCGGCCATGTGAACGGCTTTGGCAGCCACCACACCGACTGCATCGTCGCGCGCGACACGGATGCGGCCGAGCGGTTCCTGGCCGAGGTCGACAGCGCCATCGTCACCCACAATGCCTCGACCCAGTATGCCGATGGCGGCGAGTTCGGCTTCGGCACCGAGATCGGCATCGCGACCGGGCGCCTCCATGCCCGTGGCCCGGTCGGGCTGGAGCAACTCGTCACCTACAAGTACCAGGTCCGCGGCAGCGGCCAGTGCCGGCCGGGCTGAGCCGCTGCCGTAGCGGGCGAAACATTCCTGAGATGAGTTCAGGTCACCGCTTGGCGGCCGGGCAGAGCCGACTTATCTGTTGTCCAGATGCGCACGGCGGACCTCACGGTGTCGAAGGACGCCGACGATAGCCCTGAACTGCTGAATGACCTGCTCGTGCAGGTCGGGCGGCGGGATGCCGAAGCGTTCCGCAAGCTCTACGCCGCCACTGCCCCCAGACTGCTGGGCGCGGCCCTGCGGATCGTGCGCCGCCGCGAGGTCGCCGAGGATGCGCTGCACGACGCCTTCCTCCGGGTCTGGTGGCACGCCGACCACTATGACCCGGCCAGGGGTGCGGCGATCGGCTGGATGATCACCATCCTGCGCAACAGTGCCATCAATCACCTGCGCAAGGCCGGCCGGGAGCGCGTCGTCGCCAGCCTCGACACCGATGAAGACGACGACGTCCTGGAGCGGATCGGTGCGGTGCCGGGGGTCAGCTCTGCCGACCGGCTGTCGCTGGTCCACTGCCTGGGTGAGCTGGAGCCGCAGCACCGGCGCTGCGTGATCATGGCGTTCGCCGACGGCTGGAGCCAGGAGGAGTTGGCCGAGCGGCTGGGCCAGCCGCTGGGTACGGTCAAGAGCTGGATCCGGCGCAGCCTGGCCCGCTTGCGCACCTGCCTCGACTCATGACCCCCGACGACAATCCCACCGACGAGCTGGATCTGGACGCTGCCGAGTTCGTCCTCGGCACGTTGCCGCCGGTCGAGCAGATGCGCTTCGAGATGCGGCTGCGCAACGACCGGCTGGCCCAGGGTCGGGTAGTGTGGTGGCAGCGCCGCCTGGCGCCGCTGCTCGGCCTGATCGAGCCGGTCGAGCCGCCGGCAGCACTGCTGGAGCGCATCGAGCGCTCCATCCAGCGTCAGGGCCGCCCGTCGCGCGGCAAGGTGTTCGTGCCGCTGCACCGCCGGATCTGGAACAGCCTGTCGCTGTGGCGCGGGCTGGCCTTCGGCTCTGCTCTGCTGGCAGCAGCGTTCGCCGGCCTCCTGGTGGTGCGCCCGCTGCCACAGGGACCGGGTGCGGCCTATATCGCGATCCTGGACGATACCAGCGGCAACCCGATGTGGCTGGTGAGTGCCGACCCAGCCGCTGGGGCGGTGTCGATCGACCCGGTCGGCCAGATGAGCGACGGCGACCGGGTGCCGGAACTCTGGCTGATCCCCGCGGGCAGCCCGGTCCCGGTCTCGCTGGGGGTGCTCGATCCGGACGCGCGGATGGCCATGGAACTGCCGGCAGAACACATGGCCGGGATCGGCGGTGGCGCCATGCTGGCGGTCAGCCTGGAGCCGACGGGCGGCTCGCCGACCGGCCGGCCGACCGGCCCCGTGGTCCAGCAGGGCCGGATCGTCCCCTACCTGCCCTGAGCACTGGCGGAAGGCTCAGATCACCGGACGCCCGGCCGCGGCCGGCTGCCGCTCCAGGAGCCGGCGCAGGCAGGAGAGCGCATCCACCAGAGCCGTCCGATCGTCCTGCACCCCCAGCGACACCCGTACCGCTTCGATGGCCGACGGGCCCACCGCGAACGCATCGCCGGGCGTCACCGACAGGCCGAGCCGGCCGGCCTCGCCGGTGAAGGTGCTGGCACGCCAGCCGGCCGGCAGCTGCAGCCAGAGATGCGGGCAGGATGGATCGGCGGCCGGCCCGAACCCGGCCAGGATGTTCGCCGCCAGCTGCTGGCGCGCCCGGTTCTCCGCCCGGATCGCGTCGCGGATCGCCAGGAGGCTGCCGTCCTGGGCCCAGCGCATCGCCAGGCCGGTCATCAGCGGCGGCGGCATCAGGCAGGAGGCGCGCAGCATCTGCACCAGACGATCCGCCTCGGCTGCCGAAGGTGCCGCGACCAGCGCGGTGCGCAGCCCCGGCGTGGCGCATTTGGACAGCGTGGCCACATGCCAGGTCCGCTCCGGCGCCAGCCGGGCGATCGGCGGCAGGTCCGTCGCCTGGAGCAGGCCATAGGCATCGTCCTCGATGACCGCGATACCATGCTCCGCCGCGAGCTCGGCCAGCCGTGCGCGCCGCTCCAGGGGCAGCGTCGCCGCGGTCGGATTGTCGGCGGACGGGATCAGGTAGAGCGCCTTCGGCCGGGCCGCCCGGCACGCTTGCGCCAAGGCTTCGGGCAGGATCCCTTCAGCATCCATCGCCACAGGCGTCAGGCGGACGCCGTGACTGGTGGCGACCGCGATCAGGCCCGGATAGGTGAACTGCCCGCACAGGAGCCGGTCGCCCGGCCGGAGCAGCAGGCCGCACAACGCATGGAGCGCGCTCTGGCTGCCGCTCGCCAGCACCACCCGCTCCGGTGGAAGCGGCCCCAGCCGCTGTGCCAGGAACTGCGCGGCCAGCCCCCGGTCGTCGGGGCTGCCGCCGCTCTCGCCATAGTGCAGCCGCGCCAGGCCTGGTCCGTCCGCCAGCAGGGCAGCGATGCCCTGCCCGATCCGCGTCGCCAGCCGTGCCGCAGCCGGCTGGGGCGGCGAGTTCATGCTGAGGTCGACCAGCGCCACTTGTGCCGGGATAGCCGTGCCCAGAGCCGCGAGCGCTCCCTCGGCGACGAAGCTGCCCTGCCCGGCCCGGCCCGCCACCAGGCCGCGCGCCCGGGCCAGGCGGAAGCCGCGCATCACCGTGGTGAGATCGACGCCCAGTTCCTGGGCCAGCCGGCGCTGCGGCGGCAGCCGGTCGCCCGGCCGCAGCCGGCCAGAGCGCAGGGCCGCGACCAATGCCGCCACGATGCCGGCCGCCTTGCCGCCCTCACCCGCCGGCAGTTCCGGCCGCCAGGGAACGTCGCCGGTTCCAGCGTTCTTCTCATGCATCGCGGATCGTCCATGACAGATGGTCGCGCCCGGCAGCTTCCCGGACGGGCCGCGATTGGCGGCAGCGACATGTACGGCTATATCTGGCGTATTGTAGGCATCTTGTATGGCTTACATCTGCAGTATGCATACATTGCCATGGCACGGAAGGAAAGGATCCATCCCATGCAGGCGACCGCCCCCGGCACCCACGGCAGCGGCGGCCCGTGGCACGAGACCAGCAGCCCCATGCGCACTGGCATCCGCGGCCGCTGTCCGCGCTGCCAGCAGGGCCACCTGTTCCGGGGCTTGCTCACCCTGCGCGACCGCTGCGAGGTGTGCGGGCTGGACTATTCCTTCGCCGATCCCGCCGACGGCCCGGCCTTCTTCGCCATGTCGATCGTGGGCATCCCGGCCCTGGTGCTGGCGGTCTGGCTGGATCTCGCCTTCGATGCACCCTACTGGATCCACCTGGTGGTGACCTTCCCGTTCGCGGTGCTGGCCTGCATCGCGCTGCTCCGGCCGTTCAAGGGATGGCTGGTGTGCTCGCAGTACTTCTACAAGGCAGAGGAGGCGCGGCTGATGACCGAGCGGGACCCGAAGGACTGAGGGCCTTGCGCCCGGGCAACGGATCGGCTCCGTTGCCGGCCCCGGCCCTTCTCGGCGCACCATGCCCCTCGATCAGACCTTTCCCCGCCGCCCGGTCGCCCGGATCGACCTGAAGCAGCCCGCGCCACCGGCTCCGACCCTGCCGGCACAGGCCCGGGTGGGCCTGTTCGGGGGCTCGTTCAACCCGGCGCATGCCGGGCACCTGCACGCCAGCCAGGAGGCGCTGCGCCGCCTGCGCCTTGACCGGGTCGTCTGGCTGGTCTCGCCGCAGAATCCGTTGAAGGAGCGCCGCGGGATGGCGCCGTTCGCCGAGCGCTTCGCCTCGGCCTGCCGCGTGGCGCAGGCGGACCCGCGCATCGAGGTGAGCGACTACGAGGAGCGGCACGGGCTGCAATACTCGGCCGACACGGTGGCCCGCCTGAACCGTCGGGGCGACCGGCGCCATGTCTGGCTGATCGGTGCGGACAATCTGCTGCAACTGCCACGCTGGAAGCATTGGTTGCGCCTGCTCCACGCCTGCCCGGTTGCGGTGCTGGCGCGCGCACCATATCTTGAGCGTGCTGGAACAGGACTGGTGGCCCAGCGATTCGCCGCAGCCCGGATCGACGAGCGGCAGGCGCATCGGCTGGTCGACCTGCCGGCTCCAGCATGGGTCTTGTTGCATCATCGGCTGCATCCGGCCTCGTCCACGGCAATTCGTGGCGAGCGGAAGGCGGCGAGCCAGGAGAATTTCACATAGCCACCGCAGGCAATGGAGGCATGGCAGCGACCGACCTCCTCGACTTCATCACGAAGTCGCTCGACGACGACAAGGCGGTTGACCCGGTCGTCGTCGATCTGGCGGGCAAGACCTCGATCGCCGACTGGATGGTGGTCGCGTCGGGGACCTCGCAGCGGCACATCTCCTCCATGGCGGAGAAGCTGCTGCAGAGCCTGAAGGACCAGGGCTACAAGAACGTGTCCGGCGAGGGGCTGGGCGCCTCGGACTGGGTGCTGATCGATGCCGGCGATGTGATCGTCCATCTGTTCAAGCCCGAGACGCGCAGCTTCTACGACATCGAGAAGCTCTGGTCGGTGGAGGCCCCCAAGCGCCTGGCCGTAGCGCCCGGCTGACCGGCCGGTGCGCGCCCTCATCCTGGCGGTCGGGCGCAACCGCGACCCGGCGATCGAGAGCCTGGTCGAAGCCTATCGCCAGCGCTGCCCCATCCTCGCCCCGCTGGTCGAGATCGAGAGCCGTCGCCCTGCCGAGGACCCTGCCCGGCAGGACGATGAAGCACGCCTGCTGCTGGCCAGGGTCCCTGCGGGCGCCACGGTGGTGGCACTGGACGAGCATGGCCGCCAGTTCGACAGCGTCGCGTTCGCCGGGCGGCTGGGGAGCTGGCGCGACCAGGGGGTGCGCGACCTGGCCTTCCTGATCGGCGGCGCTGCCGGCCATGGCCAGGCGGTGCTGGCGCGCGCCGACCTGAAGCTGGCCTTCGGCAGCATGACCTGGCCGCACATGCTGGTCCGGGTGATGCTGGCCGAGCAGATCTACCGGGCCACCACCATCCTGTCCGGCCACCCCTACCACCGTTCCTGAACAGAAAATCAACCGCCGTCCCGGCCGGTTCTGCTTGCCCCTGCCAGGAAGCTTGGCCATTCCTGCTGGCATCAGACATTCGGGAACTTCAGGGCGGCGCCGTGACAGCTTCAGCAGCAGCAGCTTCTTCCATCCGCCGGCAGGTCATCCTGCCGTTCCGCCGTTTCTTCGAGACCGCCAGTGCCGGCGGCGCTGTCCTGATCGCGGCTGCGGGCTTCGCCTTCCTGTGGGCCAACTCCCCATGGGCACCCGCCTACGAGGCGATGAAGCACGCCCAGACTACCGCGACCATCGCCGGAGTGGGCGTCGACAAGTCGCTGGCCCACTGGGTCAACGATTTCCTGATGGCGCTGTTCTTCTTCGTGGTCGGGCTCGAGATCAAGCGCGAGCTGGTGGCGGGCGAGCTGCGCGGCTGGTCACGCGCCGCCCTGCCCGTCATCGGCGCGCTGGGCGGGATGGTCGGCCCGGCCCTGATCTATGTCATGATCGCCGGCAGCACCGCCTATGCGCCCGGCTGGGGTGTACCGATGGCCACCGACATCGCGTTTGCGGTGGGCGTGCTGGCGCTGATCGGCGACCGGGTGCCCTATGGGCTGAAGGTGTTCCTGCTGGCCTTCGCGATCGTCGACGACCTGGGCGCGGTCATCGTGATCGCCCTGTTCTATACGCCGGACGTGGCGGTCCTGCCGCTGGTGATCTCGCTTGCCACCTGCCTGCTGGCCGCGGCTTATGGCCGCCAGGGCGGCGGCCGGCCGATCGTCTTCGTCATACTGGGGGCAATCGCCTGGTACGCCATGCTGAAGTCCGGCGTGCATGCCACCATCGCCGGCGTGTTGATGGCCTTCACCGTGCCGCTGCGTCAGGTGCCGGATGCCGCGGCCCTCGGCGAAGCGCTCACTCCCAGGCTCTCCGGGAGCCCGGAGCGCATCGAGGTCGAGTTGCACTCCCTGGAGGCGCTGATCGAGGAGCGGCGCAGCCCGCTGCACAATTTCGAGCACAAGCTCCAGCCCTACGTCGCCTTCCTGATCATGCCGATCTTCGCCCTGTTCAATGCCGGGGTGAACGTCACCGGCGGCACGCTGGAGATCGGGATCGGCACGCTCGCCGTCTTCCTGGGCCTCTTGATCGGCAAGCCCGTCGGAATCGTGGGTGCGGTCATGCTGGGGTCCTGGCTGAAGCTCTACCGGCTGCCGCCGGAGATGAACCTGCGCGCCCTGTTCGGCATGGGCCTGCTCGGCGGGATCGGCTTCACCATGTCCCTGTTCATCGCCGACCTGGCCTTCCCGGACCCGGTGATGCTGGACGAGGTCAAGCTGGGCGTGCTGTGCGCCTCGGTGGTGGCGGCCTTCCTGGGCCTGGCTTGGCTGCGCTGGGTCCTGCCGGCCTCGCCGGCAGCTCTGCCCGACCCGGAACCTTCGAGCGTCACCTGAGCGGCAGGCGCCGCATCCGGCCAGGGGCCGCAGGATCGTGGAAATGGTCCAGCGGTCCGTGGTCCACGAAGTGGCGGTGCCAGCAGGCCAGGGCCTCGTGGTCCAGGCAGACCCCCAGGCCCGGCCCGTCCGGCACCGGCACGACGTCGTTCTTCTGCCGGAACGGTCCGCCCTCGATCACGTCGCCCACCTGCCAGCGGAACAGCGACTGGGACGGCTCGCGGATCCAGGGCATCGCCGCGGAGACGTGGAGATAGGCAGCGGTGCAGACTCCGGTGTCGCCCGAATAGCACCAGAAATCGACGCCCATCGCCTCACAGGCGCCGATGAAGCGAATCGCCCGGCCAATCCCGCCCAGCACGGCGAAGTTGACCACGATCGCATCCGGCGTGCCCAATGCCACGGCCCGGCGCAGATCCGGCACGTGGCTCGAGAAGCGGATCGAGGAATGGCGGCGCAAGGCGGCCATCTCCTCGAAGGTCGCGACCGGGTCCTCGTAGTTGCGGACATCGTAGGGCTCGATCTCGCGCAGGATCCGGATCGCGGTCGGCAGCGACCACTGCATGTTGGAATCGAGCCGGATGGTCGGCTCCGGCCCCAGTGCCTGGCGCAGGAGCCGCACGGTCCGGATCTCCAAGAGCGGGTCACCCTGGATCAGCTTGCCCTCGAACAGCGTGCTGCCATGGGCCTCGCGCATCGCCAGGCAATGCTCCGCCACCGCCTCCGGCCCGGTCTCGCGGCCCTCCCGGAAGGCGAAATACTCGGTGAACGGCACGGCGTCGCGGACCTTGCCGCCCAGCAGAAGGTGGAGCGGCTGGCCCCAGGCCTTGCCGCGCAGGTCCCAAAGCCCGATCTCGATGGCGCCGAACGCCTTGGCGACCGAGGCATCGTCGGTGTTCTGGACGATCTGCCAGGGCGGCAGGCAGCGCTGCTCGCAGGCCGCGATGTCGAGCGGGACCATGCCTTCCAGCAGCTCGCCCATCCGCTGCACCGTCGCCAGCACGTCGACCGAGGGCGCCTCGCCCAGGCCCACCAGGCCCTGGTCGGTGAAGATCTCGATGATCAGCTTGGAGGTGCCGGGATAGAGCCCGCCGCTCCACAGCAGGGGCGCTTCCAGGGGAATGTTGACCGGGGTGACCTTCAGGCGGGTGATGCGCATCTGCCCTCCGTACCGGGCCCCCTCGCCCGTCAGTCGATGTGCGGCTCGCCCGCCGGCACCGGATGCACGGTCACCTCGGCACCGACGAACTGCTCCTCGAGCTCCGCCTCAATAGCATCGGCGATTCGCCGGGCATTGGCCACCGGCATGTCGGCGGCGACCTCGACCTCCAGATCGATGTAGCAATGGTCGCCGGTCTCGTAGCCATGGAGATGGCCGACTCCCAGCACGCCCGGCTGGGCACTGGCGAGCGTCTCGACCTGCCGGCGCAGGTTCCGGGGCAGCGCCCGCTCCAGCAGCGTCGCCACCGCGTCCCGCCCGATCCGCACCGCCATCACCAGGAGGTAGATCGCCACCCCGGCACCGACCAACGGGTCCAGCCGGTCCAGCCCGTACAGGCCGGCGCCCAGGAGCGACAGCACCACCGCGATCTGGGTGAGCAGGTCGCCCTCGTAATGGGCGCGGTCCGCCGCGATGGCCGCCGAGGCGGTAAGCCGCACCACGCGGCGCTGGTAGCCCACCAGCACCAGCGTGACGACGATCGACACCAGCATCACCACGAGGCCCCACCAGCCATGCTGGATCGGGACGGGATAGACGAACTGCCGGATCGAGATGCTGAGCACGAACAGGCCGGCCCCGCCCACGAATGCCGCCTGGGTCAGGGCCGAAACCGCCTCCGAGCGCCCGGGCCCCATGTGGCTGCGCGGCTCGGCAGGGGTGCGCGCGGCGCGAAAGCTCAGCCAGATCATGCCCGAGGCGGCCAGATCGGCGAAGCTGTCGACCGCGGAACTCATCAAGGCGGTGGAGCCGGTGGCGATCACCGCCAGGAGCTTCAGCACCGCCAGCGCCACCGCAACCAGGACGCTCACCGTCGAGGCGCGCGCGATCAGGCGGCGCCGCCGGTCGGGACTGCTGTCCGATGCCGGGCCGGACGGCACGGCTGTTACCTCCTCCGGCATCGGGTCGGCCGGCGGGGGCGGTGCCACGACGGCGGGATCGCTGGGCTCGTTCATGCTCACGGAGGGCCAATTGCCCCGTTCGGCAGCGCCGATCAACCCTGTGCGGGCAAAACTGCGTGAGGTTTCCGTGACGGGCGGTCCCGTCACCGCACCGCAGCCGATGGCAACGCCATCAACGCGGGCCCCCTGGCCAGCACGCCGAGGCTGCCGCCCAGCAGCGTGTCGACCATGGTCAGGCCGCGGCGCAGTCTGCCCAGCAGGCGGAACAGGTCAGCGCGCGGATCGGGCAGGGTCACCAGGCTCACCTCCTGGTCCGGCTGGAGGTTCAAGCGTTCCTTGATGGCGGCGATCGCGTCGGCGAGGCCCCCCAGCCGGTCGATCAGGCCGATCGGCAGGGCCTGCTCGCCGGTCCAGACCCGGCCACGCGCGACCTCTTCGACTGCCTCGGCGGACAGGCCACGCCCGGCCGCGACCCGCTCCTTGAACGCCTGGTAGATCGTGTCGACCATCTGGTCGACCTTGGCCTGCTCTGCCGGCGTGTAGGAGCGGTTCAGCGTCCAGAGTTCGGCATGCTCGCCGCGGCTGGTGGTCAGCCAGTTTACCTCCAGCCATTCCCACAGGTCCTGCAGGACCGGCTTGCCCGCGATCACGCCGATCGAGCCCGTAAGCGTCGCCGGGCCGGCCAGGATCAGGTCGGCATCCGCGGCGATCCAGTAGCCACCCGAGCCGGCCACGTCGCCCATGCTGACCACCACCGGCTTGCCCGCCTGCTTCAGCCGGTCGATCTCGCGCCCGATCGTGGCCGACGCCACCGCGGAGCCGCCCGGCGAGGCGATCCGGAACAGGACCGCCCGGATGGCATCGTCCTGGCGTGCGGCGGCAAGCGCACCCGCCACGTCGTCGGCGGACGCGGTCTGGCCCTCCAGCCCGCCACTGCCACGCAGGATCGGCCCCACCGCATGGATCACCGCCACCTGCGGAAACTCGCCGCCGGGCCGGCTGCGCGCTCGATAATCCTCGATCGCCACCCGGCGCCAGCGCGCCGAACCCGACCCATTGCCGGAGACGGCACCCTCGTAGAGCCGGTTCAGCACCTCGTCCTCGTGCGCGATCCGGTCGATCAGGCCCGCGGACAGCGCCGCCTCGCCGGTGTAGGGGCCGGCATCGATCAGCTGGCCGATCCGCCCGGCCAGCTGCGGGCGCCCGGACTCGATGCCGGTGCGGAACTGCCGGTCGAGCGATTCCAGCAGGGCCTGGCTCATCTCCCGGTGCTCGGGCGACGGGTCGGAAGCGGCGGCGAAGTCGAACGCGGTCTTGTACTCGCTGCGCCGGGTGACCTCGAAGCGGATGCCCAGCTTCTCCAGCAGGCCCTGAGCGAACGGCTCCTGCATGGACAGTCCGGCCAGGCCCAGCGAGCCCACCGGCTGGAGCACGATCTCGTCGAACGCGCTGGCGAGGTAGTAGCCCTCGTTGGCCGGGCTCAGCTCGCCGAAACTGTCGGCATAGGCGACGGTGCGCTTGCCGGCGGCGCGCAGCTCGAGGATGGCGCTGCGCAGTTCCTGGGTGGTGGCGAAGCCCCGGGCGGTCTCGTCCAGCCGGGCATAGACCGCCTTGACCCGCGGGTCGCCCGCCGCACGGTCCAGCGCCTCCACCAGGTCGAGCAGCCGGTACTCCTCCTGGTCGCCCAGCCAGCCGGCCATCCAGCCGGGCTGGCCCTCCAGGATCGGCCGGCGCAGGTCGAGGCTCAGGAACATCTGATCGGGCAGCGGCTCCTCCTGACGGGTGAGCCACCAGATGCCGCCGGCCACGCCCAGCACCAGGACCAGGCTGAGCAGGCCCACCGTCGCCAGGAAGCCGGTCAGGAACCGCCGCAGCCACGACCGCCTGCGGGGCCGGTCCCGCCCGCTATCCATGGCTCAGTGCAGGGCGGCAGCGGGGGCGGGGGCGGGCGTGGAGGCCGCCGCCGACGAGGCGGCAGCCGCCTCACGCCGCGCCCGGATCCGCTCGCTCGCGGTCTTGAGCTGGCCACAGGCGGCCAGGATGTCCCGGCCGCGCGGCACCCGCACGGGGCTCTGGTAGCCGGCCGCCTCCACGATCCGCGCGAACGCATGGATCCGGTTGTTGGACGAGCAGGTGAACTCCGCACCCGGCCAGGCGTTGAACGGGATCAGGTTGACCTTGGCCGGGATGCCTTCCAGCAGCCGGACCAGCTCGCGCGCATCGGCGTCGCTGTCGTTCACGCCGGCCAGCATCACATATTCGAAGGTGATCGGCTTGTTGCGATGCGGGTAGGCGCGACAGGCATCGAGCAGCTGCGCGATCTTCCACTTGCGATTGACCGGCACCAGCTCGTCGCGCAGCTCGTCGCGCACCGCATGGAGCGAGATGGCGAGCCCGGTGCCCAGCTCCTCACCCCACTGCACGATCCGCGGCACCACGCCCGAGGTGGAGAGCGTGATCTTGTGCTTGGACAGGCCGATCCCGTCGCCGTCGCTGGCGAGCTTCATCGCCGCCGCGATGCCATCGTAATTGAACAGGGGCTCGCCCATGCCCATCACGACGATGTTGGTGAACAGCCGGTCGTCGCGCGGGCTGGGCCACTCACCCAGGGCATCGCGCGCCACCAGGAGCTGGGAGAGGATCTCGCCCGGCGTCAGGTTGCGCACCAGCGGCATGGTGCCGGTGTGGCAGAACTTGCAGGTGAGCGTGCAGCCGACCTGGGTCGAGACGCACAAGGCCCCCCGGTCGTCCTGCGGGATGAACACGCACTCGACTTCCTGGCCGTCGAAGAAGCGCAGCAGCCACTTGCGCGTGCCGTCGGTCGACTGCTGCTCCACCACGATCTCGGGCCTAGCCACCGAGAAGCGCTCGGCCAGCCGGGTGCGCGTCTCCTTGGACAGGGTGGTCATCTGCTCGAACGAGGCGGCACCCCGGCAGTAGATCCAGTGGAACAGCTGGCGGGCGCGCATCGGCCGCTTGGCTTCCGGCTCGCCGATCTCGGCGAGGGCCAGTTCCAGGCCGGCGCGATCCGCCCCGATCAGGCTGGGCAGCCCGTCGGCGGCCAGGGGCTTTCTCAATTCGGGCACGTTCTGTCTCAGCCTCGGTGCACCGGCGGCGTCGCCAGGCTCGCCGTGCCGCCGCAGCTGGCGGACAGGGCGTTGTAGGCGTCGGTGAAGCCGGAGAGGGAATAGGTGTCGATCGAGTTGGTGCCGCGGGTCGAGGTGGCGCGCACCACCGCCTCGCGGCCGCGCCGCATCGCGGTGATCGCCTTCTTGTCGTCCTCGGAGCTCTTGGCCCAGGCCTGCTCGTCGCTGGTGAAGAAGCTGAGCGCCGTGCCGTCGATCTGCACCGCGACCTCGCTGCCCTTCTTGTAGGTGTAGCCGACCCGGACGCTCACCTCGTCGATCGGCGGATTGGCCGGGATGCGGGCGACGATGATGAAGGGATTGCCGCGGGACTTGTAATTGCCTTCCTGCTTCTTCGGCTCGGAAGCAATGTAGCAGAGCTTCTCGCCGCCCTCGACCATGTAGAGGTTCCAGTCCTGGTGGTTGGACACGAGCTTGGGCGCGGCCAGGGCCAGGGTGGGAACGAGGGTCGCGAGCGACAAAACGACAGCGGCGAGCGCCTTCATGCAACTCGGCTCCGACGACAGTGATGGTGGGCTTGGAGGGCCCAGCATAGCGCTGCCGGCCACGGACCTGAAGAGGGCGTTGCCGACGCAGCCATTCTCCGCGGAGCCCGTCTCAGCCACCGGACGCTCCGTCCGCCCGGGCCCGGCGCAGTACCACCCCGCCATGGACGTGCGGGGCCGGCGCCTGCACGGGACCACCCGGCATCACCGGGCGCTCGCCGAACCGGCCGAGCGTGAGCTGGCGGTCATACATGACGATCGCCGCGGCGATCGCGAGATTGACACAGAACCGCGTGGGAATCCGCACCACATGGTCGCAGCGCGCCAGCATGGCCGGGCTGAGCGAGGCACGCTCCGGACCGAACACGTAGGCGGCCGCCGAGGGATGGCGGAACGAAGGCAGCGGCACCGCGTCCTCGGTGAGTTCCACGCCCACCAGCTTGGCCCCGTGTGGGAGGGTCAGCTCCTCGGGGCTGCGGTGGCGGAACACCGGCAGGCTCAGATGGGCCCGCGACGTGTCGGTCCGCCCGGCCTGGCGCAGGGTGGTGGCTGGATCGACCAGGAACAGATAAGCGGCGCCGAAGGCGTGGGCGGTGCGCATCAGGTTGCCGAAGTTCACCTCCTTGGAGATGGCCTCCGCCCCGATCGCGAACCAGCCGCGAAGTGGTTGCTCGGACATGCCGCCCATTTAGGCATTCCGCACCGCCCGGAAAAGGCTCGGCGCGAACCGGCCGCTCCGGAACGAGCGGCCGGCGATCTTTTCGTCACCGCAAGCTGCGCCTAGGATCGTCCACCATTGGTTGCTCCACCGGATCGTATGGAAACCGTAGATGCGCGCGTTGGTCTGTGAGCAGACGCGGGGCCTGGAAGGCCTTGCCCTGAAGGAGTTGCGCGATCCGGAGCCCGGGGCCTGCCATGTCCGGATCGAGGTGGCCGCGGCCGGGGTCAACTTCGCCGACCTGCTGATGCTGGAGGGCCGCTACCAGGAGCGCCCGCCCGTGCCGTTCGTGCCCGGACTGGAAGTGGCCGGCACGATCGACAAGGTGGGTGCCGGTGCGGTGCTGGGCGGCGTCGAGCCCGGCCAGCGCGTGCTGGCCTTCCTCGATCATGGCGGCTTTGCCGAGAAGACCCTGGCCCGGGCCGAGGACGTGATCCCGATTCCGGACGAGGTGGACGACGTCACCGCGGCCGGGCTCGCCATCACCTACGGCACGGCGCTGGGCGCTTTGTCCTGGCGGGCCCAGCTCCTGCCGGGCGAGGTGCTGCTGGTGCACGGCGCCGCCGGCGGGGTGGGCCTGGCCGCGGTCGAGGTCGGCAAGGCCATGGGCGCCAGGGTGATCGCCACCGCACGCGGCGAGGCGCGCGCGGCGCTGGCCGCCGAGCATGGCGCGGATCATGCGCTGGACAGCGAGGATCCGGAGCTGCGTACCCGCATCAAGGATCTCACCGGCGGGCGCGGCGTGGACGTGGTGTTCGACCCGGTGGGCGGCGCGCTGTTCGACCTGTCGCTGCGGGTCACCGCCTGGGAGGGCCGGATCGTGGTGGTGGGCTTCGCGTCCGGCGAGATCCCGCAGATCCCGGCCAACCTCCTGCTGGTGAAGAACATCGCGGCGCTGGGCTTCTTCTGGGGCAGCTACCGCAAGCACGACCCGGGTCGCCTACGGGAAAGCTTCGAGCAGTTGTTCACCTGGCTGGACGAGGGCCGGATCCGCCCGTACGTCGCCCAGGTCCTGCCGCTGGCGCAGGGCCAGGACGCCCTGGCGCTGCTCAAGGAACGGCGCAGCACCGGCAAGGTCGTGGTCCAGGTGGCGGCCCCGCCGCCCAGCCCCGGCTACCGCACGGCCCCACCCAAGCTGCGCGGACAGGCAAGGCGCCGGCGCTGAAGCGTCAGCGCGGCTGGCCGACCGTAGCCAGCCGCTGCAGGGCCACCGCCTCGCGCCGACGCACCGTCTCGCGATGGATGATGTAGATGCCGGACGCGATCACGATCGTGGTGCCGAGCCAGGTCCAACCATCCGGCAGCGGGTCGCCGAACACCAGCAGGCCGATCACCGCCGCATAGAGCATCTGCACGTACTGGAACGGCGCCACCACCCCGGCCTCCGCCCTTGCATAGGCCAGCGACATCAGGGTGAAGCCGCACCCGCCCAGCAGGCCGCCCAGGAAGGAGACGGCGAGTTGCGGCAGGGTGGGCGTCGTCCAGACGAACGGCAGGACCGGCAGCATGCCCAGGAAGATGCCGGCACACACCCAGACCGCGAAGCTGGCCGGGTGGTCGTCGCGCGCCAGGCGCACCACGGCATGGATGAACCCCCACAGGCCGGACGCGGCCAGCATGCACAAGGCGGCCGGGCCGAACAGGCCACTGCCCGGGCGCAGCATGATCAGCACGCCGATGAAGCCCACCACCACCGCACTCCAGCGCCGCCAGCCGACCTTCTCGCCCAGGATCGGCACGGACAGGGCGGTGATGATCAGCGGCTGGCTGAAGGCGATGGCGTAGGCGTCGGTCAGCGGCATGACCGAGTAGGCGTAGAACACCAGCACGCAGGCGAGCGGCGCCAGGACGGCGCGGGCCAGGTGCAGGCGCGGGTTGGCCGGGCGCAGGAGGCGCAGCCCGCCCGACCACGCCGCCCAGGCCACCGGGACGACCAGGCAGCCGGCGGCATTGAAGGCCGCCACCTGCACGACATGCCATTCCCCACCCAGGAGCTTCACCGCCGTATCCTGGAGGGTGAAGACGAAGAAGGAGGAGAGCGCGATCAGGATCGCGGACAGGGTCGACGGCGCGCTCATGCCGGGCTGGTCCTGCTGCGGATGGCTTCGCGGTGGAAGACGTACACGCCCGAGGCGGCCACCACCGCCGCACCCAGGACGGTGGTGACTTCCGGGACGTCACCGAACAGGAGAAAGCCCACCAGGAGCCCGTAGAGCATCTGGCTGTACTGGAAGGGGGCGATCAGCCCGGCCTCGGCCAGGTGGTAGGCCTGGACCAGCAGCATGAAGGCGCAGCCGGCGATCGCCCCGGCGGCAAGGCCGATCCCGGCTTCCAGGGGGCTCGGCAGCACGCCCACGAACGGCATGGCGCAGATTGCCAGGACCACCGTCATCACGTTGCCGTACAGGGCGAAGGTCTCGACCGGTTCGCCGGAGCGCATCCAGCGCAGGAAGATGGTGGCACAGGCATGGAGGAAGGCGCCGCACAGGGCCAGCAGGCGGACGGGCTCGGTGCCACCTGACGGGCCCAGCATCAGCAGCACGCCGGCAAAGCCCACGCCGACCGCACTCCAGCGCCGCCAGCCGACCTGCTCCTTGAGGAGCGGCACGGACAGGGCGGTCGCGATCAGCGGCGAGGTGAACAGGATCGCGTAGACGTCGGCCAGCGAGAGCTGGGTGAAGCTGGAGAAGATCAGGACGGTGGAGGTGAAGGACAGCGCCCAGCGGGCCAGGTGGCGCCGCAGCATCCGGGTCTTCAGCCGATGGAGGCCGCCGCGCGCCTGGGCCACCAGGAAGGTGACGACCAGCGCCCCGCCCGAGGTGAACAGCATCACCTCCAGCACGTGGAACCGGCCGCTGAGCAGCTTCACCACCGTGTCCATCGCGGTGAACATGGCAAAGCTCGCCAGCGCCAGCATGATGCCTTGCCGGCGAGCCGGGATGCCCACCGCTTGCCCGTCCATGTTCCGCCGTTTCCAGGGGTGAAGCTCGCGCCCCGGTAGCGGATCACCCGGTGTCAGTTCAACGGAAGAACCAGCGCCGCGCGCTGGTATCGCCGGATCGCTGCACGCCTGCCGCAGGCCGGGCCTCTCGCCACTGCGCGCAGCAGCGGCAGCGCGGGAACGCGATCAGTGGACGCCGGTGTGCGGCCGGGGGCTGGAGCCGAACCAGGGCGTGCGGTTGCTGCCGTTCTCGGCGCTGGA
Organism: Geminicoccus sp.; assembly: GCF_035556675.1. Lineage (GTDB taxonomy): Bacteria > Pseudomonadota > Alphaproteobacteria > Geminicoccales > Geminicoccaceae > Geminicoccus. The sequence continues at coordinate 28,245 of NZ_DATMFZ010000101.1, forward strand.
GCCGTACACGCGGTCGAACGCCTCGGCGACCAGGTCAGGCGCGAACTGCGTCACCCGCTGCTCGCCGCGCTGGCCGTACTCGCGGGCCAGCGCCGGGTCGCGCACCAGCCTGACCAGCTGGGCGCGCAACGCCTCGACATCACCCGCCGGCACGCAGATGCCGGCTTCGCCCACTACCTCGCGGCAGCCGGGTGCCGTGGTGGTGACCACGGCACAGCCGGCCCCCATCGCTTCCAACAGCACCATCGGGAAGTTCTCGTGCGAGGACGGCAGCACGAAGATCGCCGAGCTGGCATAGAGCTCGGCCAGGGTCTCGCGGGGCAGGAAGCCGCGAAAATCGACCGGGCAGTTCAGCTCCTCGGCCTGCTGGCGCAGCTGCGGGGCGTGGGGGCCGTCGCCGGCCACGATCAGCTCGACCGGCTCGGTCATCCCGGCCACCGCGGCAATCAGGTCCTGCACGCCCTTGCGCGGGACCAGGCGGGTGGCCACCAGGATACGGTGCGGTACCTTGGCGCGGGTGGGGATACCCGGCTGGGGAGCGAACGGGTTGGGGACCAGGACGGCGTTGGGACCACCCGCCTGGCGCAGGAGGCTGCTCAGGTGGGCGGACGGCAGGGTGACCTTGTCGGCGCTGTTGACCAGATAGCGCCAGAGGGGGCGGATCAGGCGGTGAATCATGTCGAAGCGGTCAGGGTTGTAACCTGGCACGTCCGAGCCATGCGCGGTCAGGGTGAGGGGAATGCCGAAGCCGCGTGCCAAGGGCACGGCGACCATGGCGCCGGGAACGATGAAGTGCGCGTGAATCGCGTCGAAGCGGCGCGCACGCAACAGCCGGCGTCCTTCCAGAAGCGCGCCAGGAATCCAGGTAGCCAGCTCCGCCGCAGTCGAATAATGACGCGCCGAGCGTCGGCAAGACGTACGGACGATCTCCACGCCGGCCTGCCGCTCCCGCGCAGGTAAATCGCGCATTCCGGAAGTAAGTACAGTAACTTCCCTGCCCATCCGGACCTGTTCTTCGGCCAGAATCCGTACCGCGGTGGCACCGCCACCGCCAATCGGCGGGTATTCATGACAGACAATTAACATCTTACGATGCTGCATCCCCGCCTCGACTTCACGACCTTGGCCTGCGGACACTTCCTTAGAGGTGATTATTCGCTTTCCTCACTATGTTATGCAAGATCTCATGGCCGCTTGGCCCCATTAAACCTCCCGACTGCGCTACGTTCCCTGCAACACCGCAGAAAGTGAAGCTTGACGGTGACCGACCCCTCTCAGCTGACGGCCGATCCTGGCCTTGCCCGCCGGGCTGCGCGCGGCGTGGCATGGACCATGTTGGAGACCTGGGGCCAGCAAGGCCTGCAGCTCCTGTTCTTCGTGCTCCTGTCCCGCATCGTCGGGCCTGAAGGCTATGGTATCCTGGGCTTGGCGTTGATCGTCAATGTGGTGGGTGAGGTTCTGATCACCAATGGCGGCTGGGGTGACGCCGTGACGCGGCTGCAGGATCCCGAGCCCGAACTGCTCGATTCGGTATTCTGGGCGGTGATGGGCCTGGCCCTGCTGCTGGTCGCGGCCGCGATCCTCCTGGCCGGCCCGGCCGCCTGGTTCTTCGAGATCCCCGAACTGTTCCTGGCCCTGCCGGCCATGTCGCTGGCCCTGCCCGGCACCGCGCTGGTCGTGGTGCCGATGGCCCTCCTGCGCCGCCGCCTGCAGATGGGCCCGCTCGCCATGCGCACCCTGGTCTCCCTCGCGGTGGCCGGGGTCGTGGGCGTGCTGCTCGCCTGGCAGGGTGCCGGTGTGTGGGCGCTGATCGTCTTCCAGGTCCTCCAGTCGCTGGTGGGGGCCGTGCTGCTCTGGCCGACCACCGCCTACCGCCCGGGCTGGCGCTTCGACCGGCGCCGGCTCGCCAGCGTCACCGGCTTCGTCCGCGGTGCCACCAGCGAGCGGGTCCTCTACATGGTCGACGCCCTGATGCCGCGGGTGATCCTCGGCAAGTTCCTGGGCCCGATCGAGCTCGGCTATTACGTGCTGGCCGCCAAGGTGGTGGAGCTGCTCTCGCTGGTGGTGCAGCGGCCGATCCAGCGCATCCTCCTGCCGAGCGTCGCCCACCTGAGCGAAGACCCCAGGGCCATGGGCGAGGCGGTGGGGACCACGCTGCGCCTGGCTCTGCTGGTCACCGCGCCGGCGGCACTGGGCATCCTGGTCACGGCACCCGACCTGCTGCCCCTCCTGTTCGGTCATAGCTGGGCGGAGGCGGCACATGCCCTCCAGCTCATGGCGGTCCTGGTGATGATCGTCCCGGTCATCCAGATCACCACGAGCGTCGACTACGCGCGCGGGGTGAGCGCGCCGCAGGCCTGGCTGGCGCTGCTGTCCTGCGTGGTGCTGGCGGGCCTCGTCGTCCTGCTCCAGCCGGTGACCCTGGTGAACGTGGCGGCAGCGCTCATGATCCGTGGCCTCCTGATCATCCTGGTCCGGATGGGCCGGACCGTCCGGGTCTGCCGGCTGCCGGTCCTGCCGCTCCTGCGCGACCTCGTGCCGATTCTCCTGGCCGCAGCGATAGCGGCCCTGGCGGCATACACGGTGCGCACCTTCGTGCCGTCGGGCGTGAGCCTGCCACTCCTGGTCGCCGCCGAGATCCTGGCCGGCATGGCCGCCTATGCCGTTGCCGTCCTGCTGCTCGCCCGGCGCAGCCTGCGCCTGCTCACTCGGCTGGCACGGCGCTAGCCGGCCGTCCCACCGCCTGGAGCAGGCCGTCCACCCCGGCCTCGACGGCGGCCACGCAACGCGCCACCGCCGCCTCCTGCGGGGCGGCCCCGGCCAGTGCGGCATCCAGGAGCGTGTCCAGGCGCGCCGCACCGTCGCCTTGCACCAGCTGGCGGACATCGACCACCCGCTCGCCGATGCCCAGCAGCTCGGCGAACCCGTTGAACTTCGGGTTGTAGCCCAGCCCCACCAGCGGCACGCCCATGCCGGCCGCCAGGATCAAGGGGTGCATCCGCCCGCCCAGGAAGGCCTGGCACAGGCCGGTGCAGGCCTTGAGCAGCCGGGCGTCGCCGATCGGCAGCACCGTGGCGGCATCGCCATGGCGCATCTGCGCCACGATCTTGCCGGCCAGCACGTCGTCGGCCTCGGACGGCGCGCAATAGGTCGGCAGGAACAGGACCCGGACATTCAGCCGCTCCACCTGCCGGTCGAGCCGCTCGGCGATCCGCTCGATCAGGATCTGCCCCTCGGGACCTGTCTGCGGGTCGGCGATGCCCAGGTGCTTGGCGAACTTGCGCGGGATCAGCCGGGCCTTGGGCGGGAACCAGCGGCGCACCGCCACGCCCAGGATCGGACGGTGGTCCAAGGCCAGCCCGGCCGCGGCCAGGGCCGCCCTGGCCTGGTCGCGGCTGGCCGGCTCCAGGCAGATCGCCGGGTCCGGAACCAGGCGCACCGGCTTGTCCGAAAGCGCCTGTGCGACCTGCTGCGCCACCGGGTCGCGCACGCTGACGAAGCGCATCGCCCGAAACGTCGCCCGGGCGGCGAGCCTGCTGGTCGGATGGTCGAGCGGGCCCACCCCCAGCGCGAAGCCCGCGACCTCGGCACCCGCCGCGCGGGCCGCCAGTGCCCGGCCCGCCCAGTAGGGCATCTTCAGCAGGCTGTCGTCGTCCTGGAACAGCCCGCCTCCGCCGATCAGGACCAGGTCGGCCTCCCGCATCGCGCGCAGCTGGGCCGCGGGCGCCGCCTTGGGCACGGCCGCCACCCCGAGTTCGCGGGCGACCTCGTCCGGCCGGTCCGTCACCACGGTGATGCGCGCGTCGGGCAGCCGCTGGCGCAGCAGCATGCAGGTGGCGGTCCGGATCGCCTGGTCGCCGATATTGCCGTCGGCATCCCCTGCCAGAATCAGAATCCGCAAGCCTTCACTCCCGATGCGATGGCACCGCGGCGTTATGCAGAAGGCGGCGCGGGACGCCTAGCGGTTGTGCGTGAATCGCGCGCCATTGTCTCGCCCACCCCATCCCTCCCTCGACGCGCCTCGCCGGCTGGTGCAGTAATGCATCCTCGATCCGGAGGTCGGCGCATTAATTCCGGAAATATATTTCCGGATATACAACCTGCGAGGTGGGCAACGATGCAAGACGTCACCCCAGTCTTCGACGACTGTGCTCCGATCTTCATCCTGGGATCAACCAGATCGGGCACCACGCTGACCCGTTCGATCCTGAGCGCACACCCCGACATCGCCATTGCCGACGGCTTCCACTACTGGGTCGAGGTGGCCAACTTCCGCAAGGTGGTCCCCGACCTGCGTGAGCCTGGCGCGCTCGACCGGTTCTTCGCCCTGCTGGGGACCGCCCGGCACCATGTCCACATCGCCGATCTGGAGCCCGAGCTCGCCGAGGTGCGCGCGCGGCTGGCAGAGGATCCCGCCCCAAGTGCCGCCAAGTATTTCCGCCTGGCGATGGAGACCTATGCGAAGCATCGCGGTGCGACCCGGTTCGGCGAGAAGACCTCGGCCAACATCCGCTACCTGCGCGAGATCCAGGAGATGTTCCCGCGGGCGAACATCCTGCATCTCGTCCGCGACCCGCGCGCGGTGGTGGCCTCGCACCTGAACGTGCCCTGGGCATCCCGCGACGTGATCTCGCTGGCGCTGAAGTGGAAGCTCGCGGTGCGCACCTTCCTGGACTTCCAGAAGTCCGGGCCGCGCTATCCCGGCAACCTCATGGAGGTGCGCTACGAGGAGCTGGTGCGCGAGCCGGAGGCGATGATCCGGCGGATCTGCGCATTCGTGGACGTGCCCTTCGACCCGCGCATGCTGGCGCACCAGGAGCATTCCGGCATCAAGGTGAGTGCCCTGCCCTGGAAGATCGGGGTGACGCGCGCGATCAACGAGGGTGCGGTGGCACGCTGGCAAAAGGAACTGCCGGGCCCGCGCCTGGCGCTGATCCAGTGGCTGCTGGCACCCGAGATGCGCCACTACGGCTACCAGCCCCTGCCGATATCGGCCGCGGACCGGCGCCAGGTACCGGCCCAGGCCGCCCGGGAACTGCGGCTCTGGCTGGAGTACAAGCGCCGCCAGCGCGCCGAGCGGCAGGCCAGCGGCCCGCAATATTATGACGATGCCGGCATCTACCGGCTGGTTCTGCGCCGGCTGCTGGCGGCCCTGCGCCCCGGTCCGGGCAACCGGCCGGAAGCGGCCGGGCTGTCGCACGGGGAGGTCCGCCCGCCCCGGGCATGAGGCGGTTGACCCCGACATCTGACATGTTAGAGATCAGGCCGAGACCGGCTACAGGTCGATGATCGGGGAAGTTGCCAATGATCCGCAGTGCCCTTCTGGGCGGCGTCGCTGCCGCATGTCTCGTCACGCCAGCACTCGCCTGCGAGGACGCCGACCGGGTTCCGCTGACCTGGTCCACGATCGCCGGCTTCTACACCGATGCGATGGCCGATCTGGTGGCTGGCTTCGAGGCCAGTCACTGCGCCAAGATCAACATCGTCAACATCGACAACTCGCAGCTCTACAACAAGCAGGTCATCGAGATGGTGGGTGCCACCGGCGCCTACGACATCGTCACGCTGGAGACCTCGGAAAAGGCCGACTTCGCCGAGAACGGCTTCATCCTGCCGATGACCGACTATCTCGCGGACAAGCAGGAGCTGGTGAACGACGTCGCACCGGTGCTGGCGACCATGACCACCCGCTACAACGGCGACATCTGGGGCCTGCCCTACTACACCTACACCGCCGGCTTCATCTATCGCGCCGACCTGTTCGAGGATGCGGGCGAGAAGGAGGCGTTCAAGGCGAAGTACGGCTACGATCTGGCCGTGCCGACCGACTGGCAGCAGCACCGCGACATCGCAGAGTTCTTCACCCGCAAGGCCGGCGAGACGCTGAAGGGCGAGACGCTCGCCAAGGACTTCTACGGCGTGGGCCTGATGGCCGGCCCCTTCCCCGAGATCCAGGACGAGCTGTCCGGGCCGATCTGGGGTGCGGGTGCGGACTGGCTGGACGACGAGGGCAATGTCCAGACGGCCGCCGTCGAGAAGGCGCTCACCGACTATATCGAGCTCCTGAAATTCGCCCCGCCCGCCGCCCTGACCGTCACCTATGACGGGGTGATGAACCAGATGAAGGACGGCCAGATCGCCATGACCCACGGGTTCTTCCTGGACCAGTGGCCGAACGCGGCGACCACCGAGGAGTCCGTGCCCGGTGCCAGGATGGGCGTGGCCGAGGCGCCAGGGAAGAAGGCCTATATCGGTGGCTTCCTCCTGGCCGTGGCGGAAAGCTCGGCCCATCCCGAGGAGGCCATGGACTTCGTGGCCTATATCGGCGGGCCCGAGGCGCAGAAGAAGTTCGCCGCCGCCGGCGGCACCACCACGCTCACCAGCGTGCTGAACGATCCCGAGCTGACCGCACCGGAGAACCGGGCGAAGACCGGCCATTTCGGCACGCTGCGCCAGATCTTCCAGTCGATGGACGGGTTCCAGTCCAACCTGTTCAGCACCCCCTACGGGGCCAAGATCTACAACACCATGCAGATCCCCCTGCAGTCCGCCGCGGCCGGGCAGATCACCGCGGCCGAGGCGGCGACCCGGCTGACTGACGAGGTCGCCAAGATCTGCGGCGGGCCCTGCCCGATCGCCAAGGACGGCGACTGAGCCCCTGCCCGCCGGGGCCTCCCCCGGCGGGCGCCCTTCTGCCCTCTCACTATCTCTCCACCGGAGGACGACGCCCATGGCGGCGACCTATGCCTCGGCAGGAGCCGCCCGGCCCGCCCATGCCGCGCGCGGCGGCATGTCCGACCGCGCCTTCGCCTGGGCGCTGATCGCCCCCGCCATGGCGATCATCCTGGTGTTCGCCCTGGTCCCGCTTGGCTATGCGGTAATGGTGTCGTTCCGCATGGCCGACCTCACCCGCGGCGGCCTGCGCGAGTTCGTCGGCCTCGACAACTACCGGACCGTGCTGTTCGACCAGTCCTTCTGGGAATCGATTGCGGTCACGCTGAAGTTCACGGTGGCGGCGGTCGGCCTGGAGATGGTCCTGGGCATCGCCATCGCCTTCCTCCTGCACGGCGCCACCCACGGCAAGACGATCGTCCGCTCGATCCTGATCCTGCCGCTGGCCACGGCTCCTGCCGTCACCGGCCTGTTCTGGCGCAACCTCTATGACCCCCAGTTCGGCGTCATCAACTGGCTGCTGGGTTCGCTCGGCCTGCCCGAGCCCAACTGGCTGGGCGATATCTCGATCGCCCTTTGGTCCGTCGTCCTGTTCGACGTCTGGCAGTGGACCCCGTTCGTGGCGCTCATCGCGCTGGCCGGCCTGTCCAGCCTGCCTAGAGAGCCGTTCGAGGCCGCCGAGTTGGACGGTGCCTCCACCTGGCGTGTCCTGCGCGTCCTGACCTTCCCGATGCTGGCGCCCGTCCTGTTCCTGGTGCTGATCCTGCGCACCATCGACAGCCTGCGCCTCTACGACGCCGTGGCGGTGCTGACCCGCGGCGGCCCCGGCACGGTCACTGAGACCATGACCTTCTACCTGTTCCGCACCGGGCTGAAGCTGTTCCGCATGGACTACGCCTCCACCATGGCGATCTTCTTCCTCTACGCGCTGCTGGTCGCCAGCGTCTTCGCGCTGCGCCCGCTGCTCAGGCAGTTCACCGAACGCGCCCAGGCGCAGAACTGAGGACCGGCCGATGCTCCAGCGCCCTGTCCATCCCGCGTTTTCGACCCTGCGCTACGCGCTGATCCTGCTGGTCGTCCTGTTCGCGGCCTTCCCGATCTTCTGGATGATCCTGACCTCGTTCAAGCCGCCGGGCGACATCATGGTCTCCCCGCCGCGCCTGTTCTTCACGCCCACGCTCGACAACTACCTCCATGCGATCGTGGACAAGGACTTTTTGCGCTACGTCACCAACACGCTGATCGTGTCGGTGATCTCCACCGTGTTCGTAGTCGTGCTGGGCTCGCTCGCAGCCTATTCGTTCGCCCGCTACAATACCGGCGACGGCCACATCCTGTTCTTCATCCTGTCCACCAAGATGTTCCCGGCCATCGCGGTGGTGCTGCCCTACTTCCTGATCTTCCGCGACATCGGCCGCACCGGCATCGGCCAGTTCCTCCAGATCGGCCTGGACAAGCCGGGCGCGCTCATCATCAGCTACACCATGTTCAACCTGCCGTTCGCCATCTGGCTGCTGGTGTCCTTCTTCCAGGACATCCCCAGGGAGCTGGAGGATTCGGCCAGGCTGGACGGCCTGTCCCGCCTGAAGGTGCTGCGCAAGGTCGTCCTGCCGCTGGCCGCCCCGGGCATCGCGGTCACCGCGATCTTCACCCTGATCTTCTGCTGGAACGAGTTCCTGTTCGCCTACATCCTGACCCGCAAGACCTGGAGCACGGTCACGGTCGGCGTGGAGAGCTTCTTCACCCTCCAGGGCATCCTCTGGGGTCCCGTCGCCGCCGCCGCGACGCTGGCCGTCCTGCCCATGCTCCTGTTCGTCCTGGCCATGCAGCGCTGGATGGTCCGCGGGCTCACCTTCGGTGCGGTGAGGGGCTGAGCCGATGACCTTCAGCCAAGCCTGGGACGCCGGCTTCATGGCCGTCCTGATCTTCCTCGGCACCGTGTTCGCCTGGCTGGGCCTGGTCGAGCCGGTGATCGGCCGGGGCCTCCTCTCGACGGTGCTGATGACGCTGGTGGCCCTGGGCCTGGGCGGCGCCTTCGTCGTCCACCGCAAGTACCAGGCCCGAAAGCTCCTGGAGAGCGTGCGATGATCGAGCTGAGGAACGTCACCAGGCGCTTCGGCCTCACCACCTTGGCGATCAAGGGCCTCGACCTGACCGTCCGGGACCGCGAGTTCCTGGTCCTCTACGGGCCCGCCGGTGCCGGCAAGAGCACCACGCTCAAGATGATCGCCGGCATCGTCCGCCCGACCTCCGGCGACATCCTGCGGAACGGCGTCTCGCTCCTGGGCGTGCCGCCCGAGCGCCGCGACATGGCGATGTGCTTCGAGAACTACGCCCTCTACTCGCACCTCTCGGTGTTCGAGAACCTGGCCTTCCCGCTGCGTGCCAAGGGCGTCGCGGACCGGGAGATCCGGGCCAAGGTCACGAAGATCGCCGAGACGCTGGGGATCCCCCATCTCCTGGAGCGCCGCCCGGGCTTCCTGTCCGGCGGGCAGCGCCAGCGCGTCGCACTCGGCCGTGCCATCATCCGCCCGGCCAGCACCTATCTGCTGGACGAGCCGATCGGCCACCTGGATGCCAAGCTGCGCCACCGGATGCGCGCCGAGCTGAAGGGCATGGCGCGCGACCTCGCCTCCACCATCGTGCTGACCACCACCTCCTCGCGCGAGGCGCTGGCACTCGGCGACCGGATCGCGGTGCTCGACGGGGGCGTGCTCCAGCAGCTCGGCACGCCCGAGGAGATCTACCACCGCCCGGTCAACGAGTTCGTGGCCTCCTTCGTCGGCGAACCGCCGATGAGCTTCCTGGATGCGACCGTGGAGCAGGAGGGCGGCCAGACAGCGCTGCGCCTGCGCTCCGGCCACCGCCTGCCGGTCGGTCCCGGCTGGGCCGTGCCGCTGCGGGGGCCCGCCTGTCGCCTGGGCGTCCGTGCCGCCGAGCTGTCGATCGCCGATGGCGCGGATGCCCGCCACGCCATGCCCGCCACGGTCGATCAGGTCGAGCTCCTGGGCCATGTCCGGGTCGTGCGCCTGAGTGTCGGCCAGGAGCTGGTCGCGGTCGTGGTCCCGCCCGAGCGCCAGCTGGTACCCGGCCAGAAGCTCTGGCTGGCGATCGACCCGGCCCGCCTGCACGTCTTCCAGGGTGGCCGGGCGGTGAGCCACCCCGCCATGCCCACCGTCCATTGAGCGAGGCCTGAACCTCATGGCATCGATCCAGGCCGAGAAGCTGGTGAAGCGCTACAACCCGGGCGCCCCGCCGGCGGTGACCGGCATCGACTTCGAGATCGCGGACGGCGAGTTCGTCGCGATCCTGGGCCCATCGGGCTGCGGCAAGAGCTCGACCATGCGGATGATCGCGGGCCTGGAGACGATCACCGAGGGCACCATCCGCTTCGACGGCAGGCCGGTCAACGAGGTGCGGGCGCGCGAGCGCAACGTCGCCATGTCGTTCGAATCCTACGCGCTCTACCCGACGATCAGCGTCTACGAGAACATCGCCTTCCCGCTGCGCTGCCGCGGCGAGGCCAGTGCCGAGATCGACCGCCAGGTCCGGCAGATCGCCGAGACCATGGAGCTGGCCCCGCTGCTGGATCGCCGCACCAAGGAACTGTCGTCCGGCCAGGCGCAGCGGGTGGGCCTGGCCCGCGCCCTGATCCGCCGCCCGACCGTGTTCCTCCTGGACGAGCCGATCTCGCACCTGGACACCCGCCAGCGCTATCGGATGCGCCAGTTCATCAAGTCGATCCATCGCGACTTCAAGACGACGATGATCTACGTCACCCATGACCAGGAAGAGGCCATGGCGCTGGCGGACCGGATCATCGTCATGAGCCATGGCGACATCCAGCAGATCGGTACGCCCGAGGAAATCTACGAGCGGCCGGTCAACGCCTTCGTGGCCGGCTTCGTCGGCGAGCCGCCGATCAACTTCATCAATGGCGAGGTGGTGCGCGCCGATTCCGGCCTGCGCTTCGCCACGGCCGGCCAGTCCTTCGCCCTGCCCCCGGCCGTCCGGGCCGCGCCCGGCCGGGCGATCCTGGCGGTGCGGCCGGCCTGGCTCACGCTCGGCACCGCGGACGACCATCATCTGGCCGCCCGGCACTTCGTCACCGAGCGCCTGCAGGACCACAACATCCTGGTGGTCGATGTCGGCCAGACCCGCGTCACCCTGCTGACCGACCCGACGGTCGTGCCGAAGGATGGCGAGAACCTGTATCTCAGGCTCGATCCCGGCCGTATCCTCCTCTACCCACCGGACGGCAGCCAGGCGGCTGCGGACGACGACGACTCGTGAGCTTGGAAAGGCGCGATCAGGTGGCCGGCGAATACGACTATATCGTGGTGGGCGGCGGCAGCTCGGGCTGCCTGACGGCGGGCCGCCTCGTGAAGGACCATGGCGCCAGGGTGCTGGTACTGGAAGCCGGGCCCAGCGACCGCAATCCCCTGGTCAGCATGCCGGCCGGCTTCATCAAGCTGCTCGGCGTCGACAAGTTCATGTGGTTCTACGAGACCGAGAAGCAGGAACGCCTGGGCGGCCGGGCACCCATCATCCCGCAGGGCCGGATCGTGGGCGGCGGCAGCTCGGTCAACGCCATGATCTATGTCCGCGGCCAGCCTGCCGACTACGATCCCTGGGAGGAGGCGTCGGGCGGCGCCGGCTGGGCCTATCGCAACATCGTGGCGCACATGCGCCGGATGGAGGGCAACCAGCGCCTGCACAACGCGCTGCACGGCGTGTCCGGCCCGCTCAAGGTCTCCGACCCCGTCCATACCTGCGAGGCCAGCCGCGCCTTCGTCCGCGCCGCCCAGGGGGCCGGCATTCCCTACAGCCACGACTTCAACGGCCAGCGCCAGACCGGCATCGGCTTCTACCAGACCACCACCTATCAGGGCCGCCGCTGCTCGGCCGCCAACGCCTTTCTCGACCCGGTCCGCAACGATCCCAGGCTGATCCTCGAGACCGGCGTGCTGGTCAGCCGGATCGTGCTGGAGGGCAAGCGGGCGGTCGGCGTCGAGTATGTCCGCAACGGCCAGACCGTGCAGGCCCGGGCGAAGCAGGAGGTGATCCTGTGCGCCGGTGCGATCGCCACGCCCAAGCTCCTGATGCTCTCCGGCATCGGCCCGGAGGCGGAGCTGCAGCGCCACGGCATCGCGCTGAAGCACCGCCTGGACGGGGTCGGCGCCAATTTCCAGGACCACCACGAGGTCCCGGTCATCGCCATGACCAACGGCGCCTATGGCTACCACAAGCAGGACGTGGGCTTCGCCAAGTACAGGAACGGCCTGCAGTACCTCCTGTTCAAGTCCGGCCCGGTCGCTTCCCACGGCGTGGAGGCCGGCGGCTTCTACAACCCGGAGGACACCGACGCCGATCCGACCATCCAGCTGTTCTGCGTGCCGGCGGTGTTCCTCGACAAGGACATCACCGACATCCAGCCGGACCACGGCATCACGGTCAATTCCTGCCTGCTCCGGCCCAAGAGCCGCGGCCGGATCAGCCTGCGCTCGGCCGACCCGAACGCCCGCCCGGTGATCGAGCCCAACTATTTCGACCATCCCGACGACCTGCGCATCACCCTGGCCTCGGTGAAGTTCGTGCGCGAGATCTTCGAGACCGAGCCTTTGAAGGACATGGTGAAGAAGGTCGTCTTCCCCTCGGACGAGCTGAAGACCGACGAGCAGCTGATCGGCCACTGCAAGCGCTTCGTGAAGACCGTCTACCACCCGGCCGGCACGGCGAAGATGGGCACCGAGCGCGATCCCATGGCGGTGGTCGACCCGGAGCTGCGCGTGATCGGCCTGGAGGGCCTGCGCATCTTCGATGCCTCGATGATGCCCAACATCATGAGCGGCAACACCAACACGATCGTGCTGGCGGTGGCCGACAAGGGCGTGGCGCTGATGATGGGAGAGGAGCTGCCCGCCCCGATCGACCTGCCCAACCGCCCGCTCGCCGCCTGAGCCAGAAAAGGATGAGCGCCCGCCACACCGAGGTCGAACCGATCGACCGGCCCGAGCAGCTGACCGACCTGGTGCTCGGCCGGCTGCGCCGGGACATCGTCGAGGGCAGCTTCGAGCTGGGCGAGCGCCTGTCCGAGCAGCAGCTGGCCACCCGCTACCGGGTCACCAAGGCGCCGGTGCGCTCGGCCTGCATCCGCCTGCAGAGCGAGGGCCTGGTCACGATCGTGGCCCAGCGCGGCATCTTCGTGTTCGACCCGAGCCCCGCCGAGGTCCGCGCCCTGTGCGAGCTGCGCGTGGCCCTGGAGCTGGAGGCAGCCTCGCTCGCCCTGGTGCGCGCCAAGCTGGCGCTCGCCGACGCGCTGGGCGACGTGATCGAGCGGATGCGCCCCTATGCCGTCGATCCCACCACCACCGCCGATCTCGGCTACCAGCGCCTGGATTCCGAGTACCACCTGGCGATCCTGGAGGCGGCCCAGAGCCCGATGCTGCTGGAAGCCTACCGCTCGGTGGTCAACTGGCGCTTCTCGGCACTACGTACCCGCCTGGCTCGCCAGCGTGAGCATGCCGAGAACTCGTTCCGCGAGCATCTCCTGATCCGCGACGCGGTGCTGCGCGGCGACCTGCCCGAGCTGCAGGCGCGGCTGCGCCAGCATGTCGACAATACCGACCGCTACTACGCCCATCTCCTGGAGGCGCGCGCCGGGCAGGCGGCGCCGGCCTGACCGTCCTCACCATCGCGAGACCAAGATTCGATGACCGACAGCTTCCGCCAGGACCTCTTCCAGGGCCGCCACGTCCTCGTCACCGGCGGCACGTCGGGCATCGGCAAGGCCGTGGCGAAGGCGTTCCTGGCCCATGGCGCAAACGTCACCGCCACCGGTGCCATCGCCGCCGAGGTCGAGGCCGCGGCCGCTGACCTGCCCGGTGCCGAGCGCCGGCTGCTCGACGTGCGCGACGGTGCCGCCGTGGCCGAGCTGATCGGCCACCTGCCCCGCCTGGACGTGCTGGTCACCTGCGCCGGCGTGATCCGCCGCCACGCCGAGCTGGAGCCGGACGTGTTCGCCGACGTGGTCGACATCAACCTGACCGGCACGATGCGCGCCTGCGCTGCTGCCAGGCCCCTGCTCGCCGCGACCAAGGGTGCCATCGTCACCACCGCCTCGATGCTCAGCTTCTTCGGTGGCGGCCTGGTGCCCGGCTATGCCGCGTCCAAGGGCGGCGTCGCCCAGCTCACCAAGTCGCTGGCCATCACCTATGCCGCGGATGGCATCCGGGTGAACGCCATCGCCCCTGGCTGGATCGAGACGCCGCTCACCGGCGGCATCCAGGAGGATCCGGCCCGCTACGCCGCGATCCGCGACCGCACCGCGATGAAGCGCTGGGGCCGCCCAGACGATCTGGCCGGTGCCGTCCTGTTCCTGGCCTCTCCTGCCGCCGCCTATGTCACCGGCATCGTCCTGCCGGTGGACGGCGGCTATCTCGCCGTCTGAGGAGCAAGCCCGTGCGCGCCGTCACCGTCGTCCAGCCATCCGCCGATCCGCGTAACCTGGTGGTCCAGGACATGCCCATGCCCGAACCCGGCCCCCGCCAGGTCCGCGTCAAGGTCCACGCCGTCTCGATCAACCCGGTCGACTGGAAGCTCGCCGAGAGCGCCCACCCGCGCTGGCAGTTCCCCCACGTGCTGGGCCTGGACGCCGCCGGCGTGATCGACGCGGTGGGCGCAGACGTGACCAGCTGGCAGCCCGGCCAGCGCGTCGCCTGGCATGGCGACCTGTCCCGCCCGGGCGTGTTCGCCGAGTACGCGCTGGCCGACGACCATGTGCTGGCCACCATGCCGGACGACCTCAGCTACGAGGCGGCCGCCGCCCTGCCCTGCGCCGGCATGACCGCCTACCAGGGCCTGTTCCGCAAGGCCCGTCTGGAAGCCGGCCAGACCGTGCTGGTCCAGGGTGCCTCCGGCGGCGTCGGCGGCTTCGCCGTCCAGCTCGCCAAACGCGCGGGCGCGAACGTGATCGCCCTCTCCTCCCCGGCCAAGGCCGGTCGCGTCCGCCATCTGGGTGCCGACGAGGTGTTGGACTATCGCGCCCCCGACCTGAAGGAGCAGGTCCGCTCCCTCACCGGCGGCTATGGCGCCGACGTGATGGTGGAGATCGCGAAGCCCGCGGACGCACGCAGCTCGCTGGAGCTCGTCCACTATAACGGCCACCTGGTCTGCATCGACCCCCTGCCCAACCTGCAGGACGTGCCGGCCTACACCTATGCCGCCTCGATCCACGAGGTCGCATTGGGCGGCGCCTATGCCGCCGGCTACGTGCCGACCCAGCGAGACTTCGCGGTGATGCTGGCCGACCTGCTAGGACGGGTATCCTCGGGCGAGCTGGACCCGATGATCGAGCACCGGGTCGGCCTGGACGAGATTCCGGTCTATCTTCACCGCCTCCGCCAGGGCGAGCTTGCCGGGAAGACCGTCGCCACCCTGGCCTGACCCGCCAGCCTGGGAGGCAGAAATGGGCGACGACCCCAACGACGAACCGCGCGAGTTCTCCTCGCCGCCCTGCTTCATGCACGAGCTGGATCCCACCTGGCTCGGCCTGCCTCCCGCCGACCTCCTGCCCTGGCGCAAGGCGGAGCGCGAGCGGCTGATCGCGGCGCGCCTGGCAGTCCCGGCCGCCCAGCGCGCAGTCCTGACAGAAGCGATCACCGCGCATCTGGACGAGGTGGCAGGCGACCTCCAGGGCAAGGTGGTCAGCGCCTGGTGGCCGTTCCGTGGCGAGCCGGACCTGCGCCCCTGGCTCACCCAGGCCATCGAGCGCGGTGCGGTCGCCGCCCTGCCGGTGGTCGTGCAGAAGAGCGCGCCGCTCCAGTTCCGCGCCTGGCGCCCGGGCTGCCGGATGGAGCGCGGCATCTGGAACATCCCGGTCCCGGCCGATGGCGAGGCCGTGACCCCCGACCTGGTGCTGGCGCCGGTGGTGGGCTTCGACCCCGACTGCTA
>NZ_DATMFZ010000102.1:0-14956 GCF_035556675.1 Geminicoccus sp.
CGGGACATGGACGGTTGTCGGGGCTGGCCGCTATCATCGAGTAAGCCGAACCCGCGAGTCGATGGAGCCGGAGAGCCTGCAGCCGATGACCACGCCGATCCTGTCCGTCGCGAACCTCTCGACCTCGTTCCGGATGGAACATGAATGGCGCACCGTGGTGCGCCAGGCCTCGTTCGACGTGGCGCCGGGCGAGACGGTGGCGATCGTGGGGGAATCCGGCTCGGGCAAGAGCGTCACCGCACTCTCGATCATGCGGCTGATCCCGAAGATCGCCGGGCGGATCGAGGGCAGCGTGAAGCTGGCCGGGCGCGAGCTCCTGACCCTGCCCGAGCGGGAGATGCGGCAGATCCGTGGCGACGAGATCGCCATGATCTTCCAGGAGCCGATGACCAGCCTGAACCCGGTGCTCACGATCGGCTTCCAGATCGCGGAGGCGCTGGTCCAGCACCGCGGCATGTCGCGTGCGCAGGCCGAGGCCGAGACCGTGCGGCTCCTGGAGAAGGTCCGGATTCCTGCGGCCAGGTCGCGCTTCCACGAGTATCCGCACCGCTTCTCCGGCGGGATGCGCCAGCGGGCGATGATCGCGATGGCGCTGGCCTGCCAGCCCAAGCTCCTGATCGCCGACGAGCCCACCACCGCATTGGACGTCACCATCCAGGCGCAGATCCTGCAGCTCATCAAGGAGCTGCAGGACGAGAACGGCATGGCGGTCCTGTTCATCACCCACGACATGGGCGTGGTGGCCGAGATCGCCGACCGCACCGTGGTGATGTTCCGCGGCGAGATGGTGGAGGCGGGGCCGACCACCGAGATCTTCGCCCGCCCGCAGCGGCCCTACACCCGTGCCCTCCTGTCGGCCGTGCCCAAGCTCGGCTCGATGGAAGGGCGGCCCCGGCCGATGCGCTTTCCGACGGTCGACATCACGACCGGGGAGTCGGACGTGCCGGGCGAGGCCGCCGACACGGTGGCGGCCAGCGGCCGCCCGGTGCTCGAGGTGAACGGCCTGGTCACCCGCTTCGACATCCGCACCGGCTTGTTCGGAAGAGTCACCGGCCGGGTGCACGCGGTGGAGAACCTGTCCTTCGACCTGAGGGCGGGGGAGACCCTGGCGCTGGTCGGTGAATCGGGCTGCGGCAAGTCCACCACCGGCCGCTCGATCATGCGCCTGATCGAGCCGCTGGAAGGCTCGATCCTGGTGGATGGGCAGGACGTGCGCCGGATGGACAAGCGCGGGCTGCGCGAGATGCGCCGCTCGATGCAGATGATCTTCCAGGACCCGTTCTCCAGCCTGAACCCGCGCCGCAGCGTCGGCGCCTCGATCGCAGCACCGCTCCTGGCGCACGGGCTGGCGAGCCGCGCGCAGGCCGAGGCGAAGGTCGCGGACCTCTTGCGCCAGGTGGGGCTGACCCCCGACATGGCGAGCCGCCTGCCGCACGAGTTCTCGGGCGGCCAGCGGCAGCGGGTCTGCATCGCCCGGGCCCTGGCGCTGGAGCCCAAGGTGATCGTGGCCGACGAATCGGTCTCCGCTCTGGACGTCTCGATCAAGGCGCAGGTGATCAACCTGATGCTCGACCTGCAGGCCCGCTACGGCCTGGCCTACCTGTTCATCTCCCACGACATGGCGGTGGTGGAGCGGGTGAGCCATCGGGTCGCCGTGATGTATCTGGGCGAGATCGTCGAGATCGGGCCGCGGGCGGCGGTGTTCGGCGACCCGCGCCATCCCTATACGCGCAAGCTCCTGGCGGCCGTGCCGGTGGCGGACCCGGCCAGGCGCGGCGAGCGGCGCGAGGTCTCCCAGGACGAGATCAAGAGCCCGGTCCGCCCGCCGGACTACGAGCCGCCGCACCGCACCTACCGAGAAGTGTCGCCCGGCCACGTCGTCCAGGAGTGGGGCGAGGAATGGGAGCAGCCGGCGGCGGCACGTCGGGCCGCGTGATCCGGGGCTTGCCTTGCCGCCCCGCCGTCGCGACATCAGGACGGTAGCGACGAGCCTGGCGAGGAGGTCGGCCGGTGAATATCGGGCAGGCGGCGGAGCGGTCGGGGCTGCCGGCCAAGACGATCCGCTACTACGAGCAGATCGGGCTGATCGATCCGCCGGCCAGGCGGAGCAGCAACTATCGCGACTATGACGAGACCGACGTCCAGACGCTGCTGTTCATCCAGCGCGCCCGCTCGCTGGGATTCTCGATCGACGACTGCCGCGACCTGCTGGCCCTTTATCGCGCCCGCGACCGCAGTGCCGCCGAGGTGAAGGCGCTGGCGCTGACCAGGATCGGCCAGATCGACAGCAAGATCGGCGAGCTCATGTCGATCCGGGCCACGCTGTCGGCACTGGCGGACCGGTGTGCCGGCGACGACCGCCAGGAATGCGCCATCCTCGCGGATCTCTCGCGGGCCGGCTGACCGGCCGAACTGCTCCAGCCAGACGATTCGGGCGGCCCTGCAGCGGGTGCGCAGGTTGATGTGCCGAGTCAATCAATATCCGGAAAGTCGTTCCTGCTAAAGTCGCATTATTTTTAGTGCAATTGCATAAGTTAAGCAGTGGCAATATTGCTGCATTCGTCAAGCAAGTTTCGATGTTGAGATGGAAAGTCTGTTCTGGGGAAGAAATCTCATGTGGAGTCGCTGAACAACGCCTCCAAAGGGAGCTATGTCATGGTCCGCACAGCAGGGATCCGCACCGCAGGCGTTTGCCTGATGCTGAGCATGATCACGCCGGCCGCCTACGCGCAGTCGGACTCCGTGGCCCAGCCCATGGCCGAGGGCGGTGCGGGGGCCATGGCAGAGCAGAGTATCTATCAGGTCTTCTTCGCGCTCGGCAGCGCCGAGCTCGACAGTGACGCCATGTCGACCGTCGCCGCCGCTGCGAACTGGTACAAGCTGGGCGGGGCGCCCAGCATATCCGTGACCGGCCACGCCGACACGACCGGTAGCCCTGCGGTCAACGAGGAAGTGTCCCGGCGCCGCGCCCAGGCCGTCGCCGATGCGCTGGTCGGATTCGGCGTGTCCGAATCCGCGATCACCCAGAATGCCGTCGGCCAGAGCGACCTGCTGGTGCCGACGGGCGAGGGGGTCGCGGAGCGGCAGAACCGCCGGGTCGAGATCAGGCTGGAGCCGATGCAGGCGGAGGAGCCGGTGGCGGAGGCCGCCCCACCCGCAGCCGCGACCGGGCCGGTCGAGGAAGTCGCCGATGTCATCCGCCGCGGCAAGTTCGGCATCGGCCTCTACTATGGTGCCAACCTGCTCGACCAGGGCGACGATTCGGGCCAGGACACGCACCATGTCACGCATCTGCTCGGCTTGAACCTCACCTTCGACTACCTGCTGCTCGACTGGTTGAACCTGTCCCTGGAGCAGGCCGGCTTCTACAACGTCGACACGGACGACGACGGCATCGGCGGCCGGACCGCGGCCGGCCTCGACTTCGTGTTTCCCGTGGGGCAGGGCGGCTTCGGCGCAGTCACGAGCTTTTTGCCCTATGTCGGCGTGAACCTCGGCGGGATCTACGGCTCCGGCCTCGACGACGACTTCTTCTGGGGACCGGAGATCGGCGTGAACCTCGGCCCAATCCAGGCGAAGATCGCCTACGACGCGCCCTTCGACCGCGACTTCGACGAGGGCATCATCTCCACGACGATCGGCGTCGGCATTCCGTTCTAGGCAGATTCCGGCTCTAGGCCGGCGGGAACTGCTTCCTGCCGGCCTGGAGCCGTCACGGGCCGAAGCAGAGCTTCAGGCCACCCAGCACGCCGAAGTCGACCTCGACCTCGTCGCCGGGCTCGACCGGCACCGGCACCATGCAGGTGCCGGTGGTCACCATCTGCCCGGCCCTGAGCGTGATCCCCTGCCGGGACAGTTCGTTGGCAAGCCAGGTGAGTGCCAAGAGCGGGTCGCCCAGCACGTTGGCACCGAGCCCGGTGCGCTCCAGGCGGACCTGGCCATCGCGCCGCACCGTGGCGGTCGGCGCAAACGCGACGAGGTCCAGCTCGCGCCAGCCGGCGGTGGCGGCAACCCCATGGGCGAACTGGTGGGCGCAGGCATTGTCCGCGAGCAGTTGAGCTTCCCCCGCAGTGGCGAAGTCCTCGAAGCGCGAATCGGGCACCTCGATCGCCGGGTGGAGGCTGCCGATCGCCGCCAGCACCTCGTCCTGCCGGTAGTCCGCCGGGCGGGGCGGCAGATCCTCGGCCATGCGGAAGGCGAACTCGGGCTCGGCCACCTTCATCTCGTTGCCGCGGAGCGACACGGTGGTGCCGGGTGCCAGCACGCGCTCTTCGAGGATTCGCCCGGCCAGCGGTCCGTCCACGCCGATATGGGCCTGGCCGGCCAGGCTGGTGGCCGCGATCTTCCAGCCGAACAGGGGCGCCGCGCTGCGTTCTTCCAGATGGGCCTGCACCGCATAGCCGTCCGCCCGGGTCTTGGGCAGCATCTCGTCCGGGATCGCGGGCAGCTTCCAGCCCTGCTGCCAGCAGCGGAACAGGAGGTCGGACGCGGCCCTGGAGCTGGCATCGACGGTCATGAGCGGTTCCTTGCTGGTCGTTGTCGCTGACGGCTTGCATGACCGAGCGTACGTGGTTTCCTCGCAGAGGTGGAGCGTCCGCGACGGAAAGGACATGGCGATGTGGATCGGCCCGGCCCGGCCGGAGCAGCGGCAGGAGGTGGTGGAGCTGTGGCGCGCAGCCGGGCTCACCGTCCCGCACAACGACCCGGTGGCCGATTTCGACCAGGCGCGCGGCCGTGACGGCTCCGACGTCCTGGTGGGCATGCTCGGCGCACGGCTGGCAGGGGCGGTGATGGTCGGCCATGACGGCCACCGCGGCTGGCTCTACTATCTGGCAGTGGCGCCGGAACTGCGCGGCCAGGGCCATGGCCGCGCCCTGGTCGCCGCGGCCGAGGCCTGGCTCGCCGGGCACGGCATCCGCAAGGTCCAGCTCATGGTCCGCGCGGGCAACCGGGCGGTCAGCGGCTTCTATGCCCGGATCGGCTATGCCGAAGCACCGGTGACGACCCTGGCGAAATGGCTCGATCCGCCCGGCTGAGCAGGGTATCGGCGCAGGCCGCGCTTGCGTCCACGGGATCCCTTGTGCCATCGCCGCATCTCTCGGTGCCGCGGGCGCATCGATGCGGATATCAAGGGACGAGCGAGGCGATGAGGACGGATGGTCGGCTGGCGGATGCGCTGCGGCCGGTAGTGATCGAGATGGGCGTGAACCGGCACGCGGAAGGCTCCTGCATCGTGTCCTTCGGCCATACGCGGGTGCTGTGCACGGCCACCGTGGAGGAGCGCGTTCCGCCCTTCCTGCGCAACACCGGCAAGGGCTGGGTGACCGCCGAGTACGCGATGCTGCCGCGCTCGACCCATTCCCGCTCTCCCCGCGAGGTCGCCAAGGGCCGGCAGAGCGGGCGCACCATGGAGATCCAGCGGCTGATCGGCCGCTCGCTGCGCGCCGTCACCCTGCTGGACCATCTGGGCGAGCGGCAGATCGTGGTCGACTGCGACGTGCTGCAGGCCGACGGCGGCACCCGCACCGCCTCCATCACCGGCGCCTATGTCGCCCTGCACGAGGCGCTGCAGAAGCTGGTCACGAAGGGCGACCTGAAGCGCCTGCCGCTGCGCGAGCCGGTGGCCGCCGTGTCCTGCGGCCTGGTCAAGGGCCTGGCCCTGCTCGACCTCGACTACAGCGAGGACAATGGTGCCGAGGCGGATGCCAATTTCGTGCTCACCCGCTCGGGCAAGATCGTCGAGATGCAGGTGACCGCCGAGGAGGCACCCCTGGAGCCCGCCCAGATCGAGGCCATGCAGCGCCTGGCCGAGAGCGGGGTGACGCGGCTGGTCGAGCGGCAGCTGGCCGCCCTGGCCGAGGCCGGCTTCGCATGAGCCGGCGCCTCGCCGAGCCCAGGCTGGTGGTGGCGACCCACAACCAGGGCAAGCTGAGGGAGCTGCGCAGCCTCCTGGGCGACCATCCGGTGGAACTGGTCAGCGCCGGGGAGCTCGGCCTGCCCGAGCCGGCCGAGACCGAGACGAGCTTTGCCGGCAATGCCCGGATCAAGGCGCACGCCGCGGCCAGGGCCAGCGGGCTGCCGGCCCTGGCGGACGACAGCGGCATCGCCTGTCGCGGCCTGGATGGTGCGCCCGGCGTCTGGTCGGCGGACTGGGCGGGCCCGGGCAAGGACTTCGCCGTGGCGATGGCCCGGGTCGTGCGCGAGCTGGAAGCCCGCTTCGGCGGCTGGGACGCCGCGGACCGGCAGGCCGCCTTCGTGAGCTGCCTCTGCCTCGCCTGGCCGGATGGCCATGACGAACTGGTCCAGGCCAAGGTCACCGGCGCGCTGGTGGCCAGCCCGCGCGGCGCCAACGGCTTCGGCTACGATCCCATCTTCGTGCCCGACGGCGAGAGCCGGACGTTCGGCGAGATGGCGCCCGCCGAGAAGAATGCGCTGAGCCACCGCACCCGCGCGTTCCGCCTGCTGAAGGAGCGCTGCTTCTAGGGCGCCCATGACCCGTCCGCCCGCCGGGCTGTTCCTCCGTCCGGCCCCTGCCGACCCGGGCCTGGCGCACCTGCGCACGGCACTCGGCCGGGCGCTCGCCACCATAGCCGGGGCGCGCTTCGCCAGCCTGTTCCTGGATGCGCCGGCCGCCATCGCGGCGCCGGCAGCGGCAGCGCTGCGTGCGCAACTGGACGCGGGCGACTGGCTCATGCCGGGTGCCGAGGTGACCTGGCATGGCCCTTCGGCCTCGCCGGCAGCGCTGACGGCCCTGGGCGTCACCCGCCGCTCCCTGCCGGGACCGCAGGCTGTGCGGCGCATGCGGCCGGCCATGACGCTCGCGATCGAGCTGGGCCCGGCGGATCTCCCGCACCCGCCCGGCCATGCCTGGATGCGGCGGATGCTGGCGGCCGGCATGGTCCATCTGGGCCTGAGCGGCAGCGAGGTTCCAGCCTCGTGGGTGGTGGTGCTGGACCGGCTTCTGCGTGCCCACGGGTTCTGCCGCTACGAGACCCTGCACTGGGCGCTGCCCGGTCATGAGGCGCGCTGGCTCCTGGACGCGCGGCGGGGCCATGCGATCATGGCGCTGGGTCCGGGCGCCTATGGCCGCTGGCCGGATGCTGCCGGCTGGCGCTGGTGGCGCTCGTCCGGTGCCGCGGCCTGGTGCCGCGCGGTGGGTCGAGGCGGGGACGGGCGCGGCCGCCTGTATCGGCTGACGCCGCAGGAGCGGGCGCAGGAGCGGGTGATCGACGGGTTGCGCCTGGCCGAGGGCATCACGCCTGCCGCGATCGAGGCGGAAACCGGCCTGGTGCGCTCTGCCTGGCTGGACGAGCATGCGCTGGCCCGGCTGCGCGCGTCCGGTCGGCTCCATGACCTGGCCGGCCGGCTGCTTGCCGCCGATCCGGGCGAAGCCGACGCGCTGGCCCTGGCCCTGCTGCGCTGACCCGCCGGTTCGGCGCGAACCAGCTCTTGCCCGATGGCGTCGACCTCGGCATACAGGCGGCGGAACGGGGCCGTAGCTCAGCTGGGAGAGCGCGACGTTTGCACCGTCGAGGTCGTCGGTTCGATCCCGATCGGCTCCACCAATCTCATCTGGCCGAGCTCTTCCCAGAGCTTGTCGATCGCGTCCGCGACCTGCTGTAGTATCCCGGTATCTACGATCGCATAGTGGGCTGCCACGATCCGGTTCGGCGGGTTGGTGCTGCCCTTGCAGGGGCCGATCAGGTCGAGGGACACGCCGCGCCGGCGCAACTCCCTCGTCAGCAACTTCTGCATGGCCTTCGGCGTGAAACGCGGGTCGAGCCCGGTCGCCTTCACGGTCAGGCGCCAGCTGCAGATCAGCGACTTCACCGGCTTGCCGCGGTGCTGGATCAGCGCGTCTGGGGCGAAAGGCGCCTTTAGGCGGTCCAGGGCCATCCCGATCCGGTCTGCGCTGGGCAGGTGGACGGCGTAGTCGCTGAAGTAGCGCGACCGCACGTTCGGCAAGCCCACGACCGTGAAGGTGCACTCCGATGCCTACAAGGGGGCGCTACAGCAAGGCAGCTGCGCTGTGACCATCCACCACGATCCGGTCGAGGTGATGCCGAGCATCACTTTCTGCCGGTGCCTGATCTGCCAGGCACACCGGTTGCGGGCGGTCGCACGGGTCGCCGACAGGATGCCCAGGCACGCAGCCGAGCCGGCCAGGATCTTCGCCGAGCTGACGGAGAAGGCGGCAACCGCTTCTGGGCAGGTCAGTCGGGTGCCGGCAGGAATGTCCTCTGTTCGGTCAGGCGGAGGACAGGCGTGAGCGGCAAGTTCACGCCTGGCACCCCAGGCAATCCCCGCGGCCGGCCAGAGGGTTCTCGGAACAGGGTCACGGTCGAGCTCGACCAGTCGGCTGAGACGACGGCGCCCTATGTCCTCAAGGCCCTGGCTGCCGGCGCTACGATCGAAGGCTTCTCGACAGCGTCCTTGTCGTGATCTCGCTCCTCGAGATCACCACTCATTCGCAGCACGGGCAGTAGGCGATAGGTCGAAGTGGTGAACCAGAACCGTATTCGATCGGCAGTGGTGCAGCCACAAACAGGCAGCGGCGTGAAACGCGTTCGAGGTTCGCAACACATTCCAGGATGAGGATGTTGTTCGGCAGCCAGTGGCGGAAGTGCCCCGGCATGTCGCCGGTGACGACCCCCTCCTTGATGGGAGCCTCGCAGGCGATGGTGTCGGCCCCGACGGCGCGAACGTTGCGCTCCTTGAAGAGCAGCACCGCCTCCTCGTTCATGCCGGGGCAGTTGTTCGCGAACCATTGTGAGCGGTCGTCCGTGCGCCAATGCTGCTTCAGCCAGCCGAAGTTCACGAGCGCGATCTGGTCATCCTCAACGGCGATGCCATGCTGCCGCTCATAAGCGAGCAGATCGGTCGGCGTGAGGATGTCGCCCGGCTTCCAGTCGCGGTCGGAGAAGTCGTACACGACCGCCTCCGCCACGAGCCGGTCGACCGGAAAGGTCTCGATGGTCACGTCGGTCATGTGCGAGACCGTGTGGGCGGGCGCATCGACATGGCAGCCGATATGCTCGGGCGCACTCAGGTTCTGGCAGTAGTATCCGTCCCGCTCGTGCCGGACCGTCTGGTCGATGATCAGGTGCGGGTGGGTCGGCCAGCGCGGAATGCCGCGTCCCAGCGTCGGCGCCAGATCGACCGGCCGCATGGTCCGCAGCAGGTTCATGGCGGCGCGGACCTGATCGTCGCCTGCCACTGCCGCGTTCGTCGACTGCATGCTCTTCTCCCAATGTACCGGATTGCCGAGGGACAGCAGATCAGATCCTGCCCGCCTTCTCGCGAGCGGTCAGCGCCAGGATCGCCACCAGCACGATGCCGCTCATCATCTGCCGGTCGGCCGTGCCGAAGCCCATGACGATCAGAAGATTCGCCAGGACGGTGAAGACGATTGCGCCCAGGAACGGGCCGGCGATGTTGCCGCGCCCGCCGGTCAGCGCGGTGCCACCGATCACGGCCGCGGCGATGGACATCAGCGTGTACGGGACGCCGATCGACAGATTCACGCTGCCGGCGAAGCCGAACACCAGCACCCCGGTGAGGCCGGCCAGCACCGAGCAGAGCACGTAGCTCAGCAGATAGATGCGCCAGACAGGAATCCCGGCGAACCGGGCCGCGCGGGGGTTCGCGCCGACCAGGTAGAGCTGCCGGCCGTAGCGCGACCATTGCAGCAATGCGGTCATGGCGACGAACACCACTGCGGCCACCAGCACGAGCCACGGGACCGGCCCGAGCTTGGCACCGCCTACCGCCAGCAGCAGCGGCGATGGCGAGGTCGGCCCGTAGTCCTGGGCGAAGGCGAACGCACCGCCGGCGAGCACGAAGGCCATGCCGAGCGTCATGATCAGGGGATAGATGCCGACCAGGTACACGCCGACGAAGTTGATGGCGCCTATCAATGCGCAGACCAGCACCACCGCCAGGAGGGCCAGCGGCAGGTTCTGATCGAGGCCTGCGCTGAAATTCGAGGTCACCAGCGCTGCGAGGGTGATGACCGAGCCGACTGACAGGTCGATGCCCTGATTGCCCGACATGATCACGATCGTCTGGCCGACGCTTACCACGGCGAGCAGGCTGGCCACCGACAGCAGGCCCCAGATACTGCCCATCGATACGAAGTCGGGCCGGACAGCGGCGCCGATCGCGAACAGCACGACGATGATCGCGACCGGCAGGGACAGGGGCGATCGGACCAGCGCGCGGAACCGGACCAGCCGTGTGGGGGTGGGCCCGGGCGCCCGGGAGACGATGCTGCTCATGGAGCGACCTCGAGGATCCGGCGGCGGGACGCAGCGGCGCCACGTGCGCGCCAAGCGGCCAGCACGCGCTGAAGCACGACCACGCCGCCCAGGCCGGTCAGGATGATGATGCCGACGATGAATTGTTGGTAGAACGGCGAGACGCCGAAGCCGAGCAGCAGCTCGGAGGTCACGACCAGGAATAGCGCACCGAAAATAGCGCCCAGCGGGTCGCCGCTGCCGCCCAGGATCGCGACGCCGCCGATCACCGGCGCCGCGATCGACTGCAGCGTGTAGGCCTCGCCGATCAACGGGTCGCCCGAGCCGATCGCCAGGGTCGTGGCGAGACCGGCCAGGCCGGTGAAGAGGCCACTCAGCAGATAGGCGATGGTACGGACACGGGTGACCTGGATGCCGCTGGCGAACGCCTTGGCGTCGTCGCCACCGACCGCGTAGAGGCGCAGCATGAACGTGCTGCGCTTGATCGCTACGATCGCCACGGCGGCAGCCAGCATCAGCGCCAGCGCCACGGGCACACCCGCATAGCTGTCCATCATCCACATCACGAGCTCGAACGGGATGCTGCCACCCGGCGCCGACTGCACCCGGAGGGCAAGGCCGCCCGCCACGAACGAGACGGCGAAGGTCGCGAGCAGCGCGTTGATGCGCAGGTACACGACCAGCAGCGCATTGAGGGCACCGAAGGCCACACCCACCAGCGTCGCCAGCGGCAGGGCGACCTCCATGCCGAAGCCGGCTGTGAACAGGCTTACCGCCACGACGTTCACGAGGCTGATCGTGGCGCCGATGCTCAGGTCGATGGTCCGGCCGATCAGGAGGATCGCTTGGCCGAGCGACGCCACGACCAGCGGCAGGTTCGACGACCCGAAACCGATCAGGCCGTTGACGCTCAGCAGATTCGGGTTGAGCGCCGCGTCGATGGCGAACGCGATCACGAACAGCAGGAGTGCCGGGAATGCCGGCCAGAGCACGATCGAGCGCCAGTAGCTCGGAGCGCTCGCGCTCTGCTGGGTGGGAGTCATGGACGGCTTCCTGCGCCGGCGACCTGATGACGGTCAGCGGCAGGCGCTTGCAGGTACGACTCGACCAGCGCCTGCTCGTCCAGCCCGGCGCCGGCATGCAGCTCGCGGATGATCATGCGCTTCTCCAGCACCAGCACGCGGTCGCACAAGGCGGCCAGCTCCCGATCGTCGCTGGAGGTGAGCACGACCGCGGTACCCTGCTCCGCGGCCAGGCGGCGGATCGCCTGGTGGACCTCGGCACGCGCCGCGACATCGATACCTTTGGTGGGATCGGCAGCCAGCAGCAGCTTGGGCCGGAGCAGGAAGCAGCGGGCCAGCAGCACCTTCTGCTGGTTGCCGCCGGAGAGCGAATTGAGCGGGTTCGTGAGACCGCCATGAACGGTCGACAGCTCGCTCAGCGCCTGCTCCAGCTGCGCTTCGTCGAGCCGGATCGGATCACGCCGGTTCAGGAGCAGGGCCAGCATGTTCTCTTGGAGCGAGCGGATGGCGAACCCCACCTCGTCGCGGTCGCCGGACACGTAGGCGATGCCGGCGCGGACGGCATCGGTCGGCGAGCGCAACTGCACAGGCGCACCATCCAGTAGCAGTCTGGCCGGGGCACGAACCTCGCGCAGGCCGAACAGGCATGCGAGGATGGCGGCCTGGCCCTGGTCGGGCAGGCCGCCCAGGCCCAGGATCTCGCCCTTGCCGACGGTAAGCGACACCTCTCCGGCGTCGGCTTCCAGCGCCACGTTGCTGAGCTCGACGCGCCTGGCTGTCTTGGTGGCGGTCGTGCGCGCACGCGCGCCGCCGCGATCGCCGGTGCGGCTGCCACCGCCGACCCAGCGAATCAGATCGTCGCTGGAAACGCTGGCGACGTCGGTGTCGGCGACCACCTCGCCGTTGCGCAGCACGGTGATCGTGTCGCAGAGGCTCTGGATCTCGCCCAAGCGGTGGCTGACCAGGATTGCACCACCTCCGGCCTTGCAGTGCTCCGCGAGCACGCGCTTGACCAGCTGTGCCTCGTGCTCGTGCAGGGCCGAGGTCAGCTCGTCCAGGATCAGGTACCTGGGCTCGAGGCGCAGTGCCTTGGCGAGTTCCACCAAGTATTTCTCGCCCACCTGCAGTGCCTGGACCGGAAGGTTCTCCAGGTGCGCCAGGCCGAGCCGCCCCAGGACGGCGCGTGCCTCGGCCCGGATTACCTTGTCGGCTCGAAACAGGCCGGCCACACGGGGCACATGGGTGAGCGCCAGATTCTCCGCCACCGTCAGGTCCGGCAGCAGGCTGAGCTCCTGGAACGTCGTGGTGATCCCGGCCGCGTGGGCGGCGCGCGGCGAGCCGGCGGGGATTGGCGCGCCGTCGACGCTCACCCGGCCCGAATCGGGTCGAACCGCCCCGCTGACGATCTTTGCCAGCGTGCTCTTGCCCGACCCATTGCCTCCGAACAGTGCCCGCACTTCTCCAGGGGCGACCGTGAAGCCGACATCACGCAAGGCGATGATCGGCCCGTAGTGCTTGGAAACGTGCTCGACGGTTATCGACATCCTTTGCCCTGCCCTTCGAAGCCTTCGGCTGGCCTACTTCAGGAAGTAGCGGTCGAGGACTTGCTGTTGAGTGAGCATGCCATCGAGCGCCGTCGAATCCGGCTGGCCTTCCAGGCGAGCCAGCGCCTCGTCGAGGCCGATGCACTCGGTACCTTCGTTGCACCAGGGCTTGTCGGTCTCGGCTTCGCGGGTGACCACCGTGGGCTCGGGCAGCAGGATCGTGTTGGCGATGCTGGGATCGGCCGGGCTCGGCTGCAGCACGTCAGGATTGAGCTGGTGGCCGCGCAGGAGTGCTACCACGAACCGGAGCGAGCTGGCGCCAATGCCCGGCGGGTTGGTCACGGTGATCGCGTTGATGTCCGGCCGGCTCTTCCACAGCTTCAGGAAGCTGTGGACGTAGTCGCCGCTCATCGGCGGCAGGGTGCGGCCGCTGGTGTCATAGGCACGCACCACGCCGTCGGCCATCACGTCCTGGATGAGGACACCGTCGATCTGGTCATGGGCGGTGAGCAGGCTGCTCATCACCTCGCGCGCCTTCGCCTGGTCCCAGCCACCCGGAACCGATGCGAGGAGCTTGATGTCCGGGTTCTTGGCGAGCACCTCGTCGCGCGCCGCGACCCGCAACTCGCTTCCGGTGACACCGGCGATGCCTTCGATCGAGACGATGTTGCCCTTGCCTTTGAGCTGGTCGACCAGCCACTCCGTCTGGATGCCCCAGAACTGGTTCTGATCCAGGGTTATGCTGATGGCGTTCGGGTGCCCCATTGGGTTGTCGCCGATCACCACCAGGATGCCGGACGCCAGCGCGCGAGCGATCACCGGCTTCAGCGCCTCGGTCGATTCAGGATTGATGAGCAGAGCGTCGACGCCGCTGTTGATCAGTGAGTTGACCTGGGTGAGCTGACCGCTGGCGCCCGACGTGCTGTTGAGGATGGTGACCTCGGCAACGTCGCCCTCGGCCTTGAACTCCTCGGCGACCTTCTCGATGTCCGCGACGAACTGAGCGCGCCAGGTATTGCCGATATAGCCGTTCGACACGCCGATCCGGAACGGCGGCTCATGGCCGGCGGCATTGGCGGTGAACGGCAGGTCGGCTGCGCCGGCCACAGTGGTGCCGAACGTACCGAGCAGCAACGCTGCGGCCGTCACAATGCGTCTGGTTGTCTTCATCTTCTTCCCCCTGATCAGAACATGACTTTAGGCACGGGAACGGTGCCGAGCCGTCAGCTCCCGAGCGTCAGCCCCCCGTCGACCACGATGGTCTGGCCGGTGATCATCGGCGCATCGAAGCCCAGGAACAGGATGGCGCTCGCCAGATCCTCCGGCGTGCAGCGCCGCTTGAGGAGCGCTCGCTCGATCGAGCCCTGCCGCTGCTCGTCGGTCCAGTCGACCATCCAGGTGCTGTCCACTGCGCCCGGCGCCACCGCGTTGACCCGGACCGAAGGTGCCAGTGCGCGTGCCAGGTTCTTGGTCAGGCTGATCACGCCCGCCTTGGTGGCGGCATAGGCCATGCTGCTCCCGACCATATCGAGCCCGGACACCGAGGCCGTGCTCACGACGGCTCCGCCGCTCGCTTTCAGGGCTGCGGCGGCACTCTTCGTGCAGCGGAACACGCTGACGAGGTTGGTAGCGACCAGAACGTCCCAGATCTCGTCGGTGATTCCATCGAGATCGGCAGGCGGGATGGCATGGCGCGTGGCCGGTGTGCCGGCATTGTTGACCAGCAGGTCGAGCCGGCCGAGCTGGGCGATCGCAGCTTCCACCATGCGGGCCGAATCATGTGGGTCGGCCACGTCGCCCGGGACCGAGAGCGCCTTGCCGCCCTCGGCGGCGAGGCGCGCCACTACCGCCGCGCCGCGTTGATCGTCGGAAAGGTGGTTGACTGCCACCGTCGCGCCTGCAGCGACCAGCATCTCGACGGTGGCAAGGCCGATGCCCGAGGCACCGCCGGTGACAAGCGCCGTCCGGCCTCGAAGATCGTAGCGGGCCAATCTGGAGGATGACATGCTCAGAACTCCACCCGATCCCCGCCCTTGAGCTCCAGGATCTCGCGGGCCTCGGCGGGGCTGGCGATCTGCATGCCCAGCCCCTCGATGATCTGGCGGGCGCGGCGCACCTGGGCGGCATTGCTTTC
>NZ_DATMFZ010000103.1:0-3861 GCF_035556675.1 Geminicoccus sp.
GCCCGGCGCCGAGATCCACAACTACCAGCCGACCCCGCGCGACATCGTCCGGGCGCGCGACGCCGACCTGGTGGTCTGGAACGGGCTCAACCTCGAACTCTGGTTCGAGCGCTTCTTCGAGCGGCTGATGTATGTGCCGGCGGTGGTGGCGTCCGAGGGCGTCGAGCCGATGCCGATCGGCGAAGGGCCCTATACCGGCAAGCCCAACCCGCATGCCTGGATGTCGCCGGCCAACGCGCTGATCTATGTGGAGAACATCAAGAACGCGCTGATCAAGCATGACCCGGTCAATGCCGAGACCTATGCGAGCAACGCGGCGGCCTATGCGGATCGCATCCGGGCCGTGGATGCCGCGACCCGGGCTGCGCTGGAGCGCGTGCCGGAAGCGCGGCGCTGGCTGGTCACCAGCGAGGGGGCGTTCAGCTACCTGGCCCGCGACTACGGGCTGAAGGAACTCTATCTCTGGCCGATCAACGCGGATGCCCAGGGCACGCCGCAGCAGGTGCGCAAGGTCGTGGACCAAGTGCGCGAGCACGGGATCCCGGTCGTGTTCAGCGAGAGCACGGTCTCGGACAAGCCGGCGCGCCAGGTCGCGCAGGAAACCGGTGCCGCCTATGGCGGCGTCCTCTACGTCGATTCCTTGAGCGAGGCGGACGGGCCGGTGCCGACCTATCTGGACCTGCTGCGCGTCACCACCCAGACCATCGTCGCCGGGTTCACCTCCTGATGACCGCGGCCCCTGGCATCGAGGCGCCCGCCATCGCCGTCGAGGACGTCACCGTCACCTACCGCAACGGCTTCACCGCACTGCACGATGCCAGCTTCCAGGTGCCGGCGGGCTCGATCTGCGCGCTGATCGGCGTCAACGGCAGCGGCAAGTCGACCCTGTTCAAGGCGATCATGGGCTTCGTGCCGCTGGCCCGCGGCAGCGTCCGCCTGTTCGGCGCGCCGGCCGGGCGGGCGCTCAAGGCCAACACCGTGGCCTACGTCCCCCAGGCGGAGGAGGTCGACTGGAACTTCCCGGTCCTGGTCGAGGACGTCGTCACCATGGGCCGCTACGGCCATATGGGCTTCCTGCGGATCGCGTCGAAGGAGGACCGGCGCAAGGTGGATGAGGCGCTGGAGCGGGTCGGCATGACCGGGTTCCGCCGCCGCCAGATCGGCGAGCTTTCGGGCGGGCAGAAGAAGCGGGTGTTCCTGGCGCGCGCCCTTGCCCAGGAAGGCCGGGTCATCCTGCTGGACGAGCCGTTCACCGGCGTGGACGTGACCACCGAGGAGGCGATCATCACGCTGTTGCGCGAGCTCGCCGCCGAAGGCCGGGTGATGCTGGTCTCGACCCACAATCTCGGCAGCGTGCCGGAGTTCTGCGACCAGGTCGCGATCCTGCGCCGCACCGTCCTGGCGGCGGGCCCCACCGCGACGACCTTCACCAGCACCAATCTGGCCGCGGCGTTCGGCGGCCAGCTCCGCCACCTGACGCTGGGCGGCGCGGCGCTGCACCAGGATGCGGACCCGCGCAAGGTCACGGTGCTGAGCGACGACGAGCGGCCGGTGGTGCTCTATGGGGCGAACGGCACCGACCAGCAGCCCTGCCACGCGGAGGAGGTGGCCCCGCGATGAGCCTGCTCCTGGAGCCGTTCGGCTATGGCTACATGGTCAACGCCATGTGGGTGAGCGCGCTCGTGGGGGCGGTCTGCGCGTTCCTGTCCGCCTATCTGATGCTCAAGGGCTGGTCGCTGGTGGGCGACGCGCTCTCCCATGCGATCGTGCCGGGCGTGGCCGGGGCCTACATGCTGGGCCTGCCCTTCTCGCTAGGCGCCTTCCTCTCCGGCGGGCTGGCGGCACTCGCCATGCTGTTCGTGCGCGAGCGCACCCGGCTGAAGGAGGACGCGGTGATCGGCCTGACCTTCACCTCCTTCTTCGGGCTGGGCCTGTTCATGGTCTCGCTGTCGCCGACCTCGGTGGACGTGCAGACCATCGTGCTGGGCAACATCCTGGGCATCGCACCCGCCGACATCCTCCAGCTCGCGATCATCGGCGGCGGCTCGCTGCTGGTCCTGACGGTGAAATGGCGGGACCTGATGGTGGTGTTCTTCGACGAGAACCATGCCCGCTCGGTGGGCCTCCATCCGGGCCGGCTGAAGCTCCTGTTCTTCACCCTGCTCGCCGCCTCGACCGTGGCGGCGCTGCAGACGGTGGGCGCGTTCCTGGTGATCGCCATGGTGGTGACGCCTGGGGCCACCGCCTATCTGCTGACCGACCGGTTCGGCCGGCTGATCGTGCTGAGCGTCCTGATCGGGGCCGGGACCAGCTTTTCCGGCGCCTATCTCAGCTATTTCCTCGACGCGGCGACCGGCGGGATCATCATCGTCCTGCAGACGCTGATCTTTCTCCTGGCTTTCCTGCTGGCACCGAAGCATGGCCGGCTCGCGGCCTGGCGGCAGGCGCGGGCCGCCCTGGCAGCCCGGCCATGACCGACCTTTTCGCCTTCTTCACCGAGCCGTTCGCCTACGACTTCATGCGCCAGGCGATGCTGACCGCCGTGCTGGTGGGGGTCACCAGCGCGCTTCTGTCCTGCTTCCTGGTGCTCAAGGGCTGGTCGCTGATGGGGGATGCGATCAGCCATGCGGTGCTGCCGGGCATCGTGATCGCCTATATCGTCGGCCTGCCGCTGGGCCTGGGCGCGTTCGTGGCCGGAATGGGCTGTGCGGTGGCGACCGGCTACCTCAAGGAGCACAGCCGGCTGAAGGAGGACACCGTCATGGGGGTGGTGTTCTCCGGCATGTTCGGGCTGGGCCTGGTCCTCTACACCAAGATCGAATCGGACGTGCACCTGGAGCACATCCTGTTCGGCGACCTGCTGGGCGTGTACCTGGCCGATCTCTGGCAGGCGGGGGCCATCACCCTCCTGACCGTCCTGGTGGTGGGCCTCAAGGGCCGCGACCTGCTGCTCTTCTGCTTCGATCCGACCCATGCCCGGGCGATCGGCCTGCCGGTGCGGCTGCTGCATTACGGCCTGCTGGCGCTGCTGGCGCTGGCGATCGTGGGGGCGCTGAAGGCGGTGGGGCTGATCCTGGCGATCGCACTCCTGATCGCACCGGGGGCGATCGCCTTTCTGCTGACCGACCGGTTTAGCCGGATGCTGCTGATCGCGGTGGCGGTGGCGACCGGTGCAGCGCTATTGGGCGTGCTGGTGAGCTTCCGGCTGGACAGCGCGCCGGCACCGACCATCGTCCTGGCGCTTACCGTCCAGTTCATCCTGGCCTTCCTGTTCGCGCCCAAACGCGGCGTGCTGGCGAGCCGCCGGCAGGCGCGCGCCGTGGCCGAGCCGCCGACGGCACCCTGAGCGGGGCTGGGCCGTTCCTTCCGGAACGTTCCCCCCACAGGAGAAGCCGGTTGCTCGACCTCTGGTACAAGAACGCCGTCCTCTACTGCGTCGACGTCGAGACGTTCCAGGACGGCAACGGCGATGGCGTCGGCGACTTCGTGGGCCTGATCGAGCGGCTGGACTACCTGGAAACGCTGGGGGTCACCTGCATCTGGCTGACCCCCTTCTATCCCACACCCAACCGTGACAACGGCTACGACATCACCGACTTCTACACGGTCGACCCGCGCCTCGGCACGCTCGGCGACTTCGTCAACTTCGCCAGGGCCGCGCGGCACCGGGGGATGCGGGTGATCGTCGATCTCGTGGTCAACCATACCTCGATCGATCACCCCTGGTTCCAGGCCGCGCGCAGCGATCCCAACTCGCCCTACCGCGACTGGTATGTCTGGTCGAAGGAGAAGCCGGACGACGCCGAGGACGGGGTGGTGTTCCCGGGCGTGCAGGAAAGCACCTGGACCTGGGACGAGCAG
>NZ_DATMFZ010000104.1:0-3168 GCF_035556675.1 Geminicoccus sp.
GGCCCGGATGACGGACGAGGAAGCCTATGACGTGTTCCGCAAGCTGCGTTGGCAGGCCACAAAGGGCGAAGCCGTTTGCCCGCGCTGTGGATGTGCAGCGTGCTACGAGTTCAAGAGCCGTCGCATCTTCAAGTGCAAGGCGTGCCTGCACCAGTTCACCGTCACCAGCTCAACGATTTTCGCCAGCCGCAAGCTGCCGATCCGCACCTACCTGCTGGCCATCGCCATCAGCGTGAACGCGGTGAAGGGCTTGAGCGCCTTGCAGTTGAGCCGCGATCTGGACGTGCAGGCCAAGACTGCCTTCGTCCTGGCCCACAAGATCCGTGAGAGCATGAGCGCCGATCAGGACCGCTACTCACCGGCAGGCGTCGTGGAGATCGATGGCTGCCACGTCGGCGGGCACATTCGCCAGGAGAACCGCAAGGAAGACCGGAAGGACCGGCGGCTGGCTCAGCACCAGACGGGTAAGCGACGCGTGGTTATCGTCATGCGCGAGCGCGGAGGCCGCACGCTGCCGTTCGTGGTGCGGTCGGAGAACGAGGCAGTGCCAACCATCGTCCGTCGTGTGCAGGCCGGTAGCACGGTTCATGCCGATGAAGCGGCTTCCTGGGACGACCTACACGCCAAGTTTGAGGTGAGCCGCATCAACCACCAGATCGCGTTCTCGGACGACGGCGCCTGCACCAATCAGGCCGAAAGCTTCTTCAGTCGGCTGCGTAGGGCCGAGTACGGCCAGCACCACCACTTGAGCGGGCCATACCTGCGGTTCTACGCGGGCGAGATGGCGTGGCGGGAGGACATGCGCCGGGAGAGCAATGGGGTGCAGTGGGAGCGGGTAATCGTCGGAGCGCTATCACATGCCAAGAGTCGGAACTGGTGCGGGTATTGGCAGCGGGCGGCTTGACGGTAAAACCGGATACGGATCAAGCTCTGTGCGTTCTACAAATGAGGAGGCTCAGAAATTGGACGTACAGCAATACCGTCAAGCGCTTAAGATATCAGGCGGCGCAACAGTAGAAGAGCTTCTGATTCTCTTAATATACCATCAGGATCAACAGTACAAAGCACAACAAGCTATGATTGATGGTCTAAAGAAGCTGACTGCGACGGTTGATAATCTGTTTCGCGAGATACGGGCTGAACGTGCCCAGTCAGGTCGTTAAGACGGCGCCACCATTCTTCGGTAGGGACATCAGGGTTCCGTTCAATGTCCAAACCAAATTCATAACTGGCTTTTCCGTATAGGCCGGCGAAGTAACGGTCTGCGAAGTCTGGCGGATTAAGAGGCATCTTGCCCTCGTTACGGTATAAAGCTCTCAGCATTGTATCTCAAATAATCTAAAAATAATAGCTCTTTATATCAACTCCCACCTGACGATCCTGTTATCCCCAGGTACCCGCCGCACCAGTTCCCCTTCCTTGCGCTTGAGGTAGGGGCTCACTGAGCGTTCTACACGGTTCACCATGCGCTCCTCCATCCCGAGCTTGGCGATGACTGCCTTGGATATCTCCCAGGCAGTGAGGGGGTCGTCGGCCGTGCGCAGGACTTCAAGAGTGTAGCGGAACAGGTCAGGGACGATGGGCTTGCGGCCACGTTGCCTGGGTTTGATGCCAGTGGGGTCGGCGGTGGGGTCCAAATAGGTGATAACGGCGTCGATGTGCGTCAGCATCGTACGCAGACGTGCCAGATCATCTTCCAGCTTCAGGATGTCACCGGCCAGGGTTGCACGCTGGCGGGTCAGTTCGGAGATCGTGTGGGAAGGAGCCATGCCAGGGATGATAGTGGGCAGGCTTGGAAATTAAGATTGGCGGTAAGGTGTGTTTGCTACCTAAGTCCGCACTTTTGCACGAACGAACCCGAGCCGCCCGGCTCCTGTCCCGACGAAACGAATCCGACGACCGACCATCCGCCGGCAGCAGGGCCGGAGCCGGCTGCCGGCGGGATGGGTTGGCTCAGCCTTCGATCGTGCTGGCGAAGGCGTCCAGGATGATGGTCACCGAGATGGCACCCGGGTCAGGATGGCCCAGCGCCCGGTCGCCCAGCGTGCGCGCCCGGCCGAACTGGGCGACCATGTCCTTGGTACGCTCCACCCCTTCCCCAGCGGCCGTGGCGGCGGCGCGGGCCGCGGCCGGCAGGCCGGCGGCGGCATTGGCCCGGGCCGCCTCGGCAGCCGGCGCCAGCGCATCGAGCATGGTCTTGTGCCCGGGCTCGGCCTTGCCGCGCGCCTGCACCGCCTTCTGCCCCTCGGCCAGCGCCGTGGCGAAGCCCTCGGCGTCCAGCACGTCCGCCGTCAGCACCTTGCCGGCCCCGGTGAACAGCGTGCCGAACACCGCACCCGAGGCGCCGCCGCTGGTGCTGACGATCGCCATGCCGACCGACTTGAACAGGTCGCCCACCGTGGCGGCCGGCTTCTTGTCCAGCGCCTCCTTGGCCGCCTTCATGCCGCGCGCCATGCCGAGCCCATGGTCACCGTCGCCGATCGCCTGGTCGGCCTTGGTCAGCCGCTCGGTGGACGCGATGATCGCATCGGCGGCCGCGACGAGTGCGGCCTTGGTCTGGTCGACGGTCAGGCGGTCGGACATCGGGAAACCTCAACGCTGGGTGAAAGGAAGCGATTCGCAGGGCGCCTCGATCAGGCGCTCGAGCTCGTCGTCGAGACGGATCAGGGTAATCGAGAAGCCCGCCATCTCCTGGGAGGTGAAGTACGCGCCGATGTCGGTGCGCGCCACCTCGATCCCCTTGTCCTGGAGGATCTGCCGGGCCTTCCGGTTGACGATCAGCAGTTCCATCTGGGTGGTCGCCCCCAGATTGTTCAGCAGCATGGCGACCCGGTCGCCCCGCTGGAACGGCAGGTCGTTCACCAGCCGGTCGATCATCTTCGCGGTCAGCTCGTCGGCCGGCATCAGGGCCGACCGTTCCACGCCTGGCTCGCCATGCACGCCGAGACCGATCTCGATCTCGCCTTCGCCCAGCTCGAAGGTCGGCTCGCCCGTCTCGGGCAGCGAGCCCGCCCGCACCGCCACGCCGATCGTGCGGGTAGCGGCCTGGGCCTTGCGCACCACCGCCTCGGCCTCGTCCAGCGACTTCGCCTCGGCACAGGCGGCCCCGGCGATCTTGACGATGTAGAAGGCCCCGCCGATCCCGCGCCGGTCCTCCGGCTTGTCGGT
>NZ_DATMFZ010000105.1:0-47758 GCF_035556675.1 Geminicoccus sp.
GCGCTCGGGGTCGTGGGCGTTGCGCGGCGTGCCGGTATGGTTGTTGTGGCCGGTCACGCCGAGTGCGAACTCGACCATGTTGAGCCGGCCGACATCGATGGCACCGGCCTGGTCCAGGCGGGTGAGCACGGTGGCGGTGCGTGCGGCCTGGAAGTCGGCGCGGATGCGCGAGCCCTGCCCCGCGATCTGGCCCTGGCGGTAGAACATGTCCTTGTGCGCCATCGGCACGCCGTGCAGCGGCCCGCGCAGCCGGCCGTGGGCACGCTCCTCGTCGCAGCGCGCGGCCTCGCTCAGGGCATAGTCGCTCCACAGCCGCGCGGTGGCGTTCAGCGCCCGGCCGCGGCCTTCCAATGCGGTCAGCACCGCCTCGGTCGCCTCTACCGAGCTGAGCTTGCCGGTGCGGATGGCATCGGCCAGCTCGGCCAGCGACAGGGCCAGGATGGCGCTGGTCATGGCTTCTGCTCCGCGGTCGCGTTGCGCTCCAGGGCGACCAGGAAGTCGCCGGGCTCGCATTCCACAGGCAGGTCGCGGCACTCCTCGCGCAGGAGTGCTACCAGTTCCTCGCAGGTCGCGACCGCCGAGCGGGGCACGGCCACGCCCGACACGGTGTCGACCTGATTGTCAGCTTCGCCCGCCACCCTGAACCACCCCCCTGTAGATCGGTGCCGACTGCGCGCCAGCGCATGGCAGAGCGTCTAGCACTCCGCTACGCTTTGAGACAGCCACGGCGACAACGAGACCAGGAGAGGGCCCCATGATCGACTCACGCACCGTCCAGAGGCTGGAGGCGATCGAGAAGAAGCTGCTCTGGCTCTCGTCCTGGACCATCCACCACGCCAACCATCTCCGTCCGGCGCGCGACAAGCTCAAGGTCGGCGGCCACCAGGCCTCCTGCGCGTCCTGCGCCACCATCCTGACCGCCCTGTTCTTCCACACCATGCGCGGCGCCGACCGGATCGCGGTCAAGCCGCACGCCTCGCCGATCATGCACGCCGCCCTCTATCTGATGGGGCTGGAGCCGAAAGAGCGGCTGGAGCGGTTCCGGGCACTGGGCGGTGCCCAGGCCTATCCGTCGCGCACCAAGGACGTGCCGGTGGTCGACTTCTCCACGGGCTCGGTGGGCCTGGGCGCGGCGGTCACCCTGTTCGCCTCGCTGACCCAGGACCTGTTGCGCCAGCGCGGCCTGGTCGACGACGCGCCGGCTCCTGGCCGGATGATCGCGGTGGTGGGCGATGCCGAGCTGGACGAGGGCAACGTGTTCGAGGCCCTGCTGGAGGGCTGGAAATACGACGTCCGCAACGTCTGGTGGGTGATCGACTACAACCGCCAGTCGCTGGACCGGGTGGTGCCGGAAAAGCTGTTCAGCAAGATCGAGGGCTTCTTCGACGAGGTCGGCTGGGAGGTCGTCACGGTCAAGTACGGCAAGAAGCTCCAGGCCGTGTTCGCCGAGCCGGGCGGCGAGGTGCTGCGCCGCTGGATCGACGACTGCCCGAACGACCTCTATGCCGCACTGACCTTCAAGGGCGGGGCCGCCTGGCGGGCCGAGCTGCAGGCGACCGCGGGCGGCGACCCGTTCATCAAGGCGCTGCTGGAGCGGCTGGGTGACGACGAGCTGGCCCAGCTCATGACCAATCTCGGCGGGCATGACGTCGAGGCGATGCTGGAGGCGTTCGGTGCGGTCCAGGACGACCGGCCGCGCTGCTTCATCGCCTATACCGTCAAGGGCTGGGGCCTGCCGCTGGCCGGGCACAAGGACAACCATGCCGGCCTGATGACGCCCGACCAGATCGACCATCTGCGCACGCAGATGGGTATCGCCCAGGGCGAGGAATGGCAGCCTTTTGCCGGCATGGCCGAGTTCGCGGAGGACCTGACGGCCTTCATCGACCAGGTGCCGTTCCGCCAGCGCATCTTCCGCCACCAGGCGCCGCCGGTGGCGGTGCCGGAGGGCCTGGGCGACGTGTCGATCGGCCAGACGGCGTCCACCCAGGAAGTGTTCGGCAAGCTGATGGCGGAGCTGGGCCGCAACGATTCCGAGCTGGCCGGGCGGCTGGTGACCACCTCGCCGGACGTGACCGTCTCGACCTCGCTGGGTGCCTGGGTCAGCCGGCGCGCGGTCTTCCATGGCACGGCGCGCGAGGACGTGTTCCGCCAGCACAATGTCGCGTCGCCGACCCGCTGGCGGACTTCGCCCACCGGCCAGCACATGGAGCTGGGCATCGCCGAGAACAATCTGTTCCTGCTGCTGGCGGCACTGGGCCTGGCGCACGAGACCTTCGGCGCGCGCCTCCTGCCGATCGGTACGCTGTATGACCCGTTCATCTGCCGCGGCCTCGATGCGCTGAACTATGCCTGCTACCAGGACGCCCGCTTCCTGCTGGTCGCCACCCCTTCCGGGGTGACGCTCTCGCCCGAGGGCGGCGCTCACCAGTCGATCTCCACACCGCTGATCGGCATGGGCCAGCCGGGCCTGACCTATTTCGAGCCGGCCTTCGCCGACGAGCTGGCGCCGCTCATGCGCTTTGCCTTCGAGCACATGCAGGCAGAGGGGGGCGGCTCGGTCTATCTGCGCCTGTCCACCCGGCAGATCGCCCAGCCGCAGCGCAAGCTGGACGAGGCGGCGCTGCTGGCCGGTGGCTACTGGCTGGTTCCGCCGGCGGAAGGTGCGGAGCTGGCGATCGTTGCCCAGGGTGCCGTGCTGCCCGAGGCGATGGCGGCCCATGCCGAACTGGCCGAGGACGTGCCGGGCATCGGCCTTCTGGTGGTGAGTTCGGCCGACCGGCTGATCCATGACTGGCGCTCCGCCGGCAAGGGCTCGCACGTGGCGGGGCTGCTGGCACCCCTGGCGCCGGACGCGGCCCTGGTGACGGTGCTGGACGGCCATCCTGCCACGCTCGCCTGGCTGGGCTCGGTGCGCGGCCAGCTGGTCGAGAGCCTGGGTGTGGACCGGTTCGGCCAGTCGGCGGATATCCCCGATCTCTATGCGGTGCACGGGCTGGATCCGCTGGCGATCGTGGACGCGGCGGCACGCGCCATGGTGGCGAAGTTGTCCAGGAGCGTTATCGTGAATTCTGGAACCACGCGATAAGCTTGCGTGTTTTCGTGACCTGGGGCACCGCTCCCCGGGGCCGAGATTAGACGAGAGGAACGCTCTACATGGACATGACCGGCGAGTACCGGATCCCGGCTCCGCGCCAGATCGTCTGGGATGCGTTGAACGATCCTGAAACGCTCAAGGCGGCGATCGTCGGCTGCGAAGAGCTGAACCGCACCGGCCCGAACAGCTTCGAGGCCAAGGTCACCGCCAAGGTCGGGCCGGTGAAGGCCAAGTTCGGCGGCAAGGTGACGCTCGAGGACCTGGACCCGCCGAACGGCTACCGGATCGTCGGCGAGGGCTCGGGCGGGGCCGCGGGCTTCGCCAAGGGCGGTGCCAAGGTGGACCTGATCGACGAGGGTGCCGAGACGATCCTGCGCTACGAGGCGAAGGCCGATGTCGGCGGCAAGCTTGCCCAGATCGGCTCGCGCCTGGTGGCCGGCACGGCGAAGAAGATGGCCGACGACTTCTTCGGCCGATTCTCCCAGATCGTGAGCCAGCGGGCGGCGGCGAGCGGCGCGCCGGCAGCGGCGGCCCCGATCGCGTCGACCACCGTCCCGCCGGCCGCAGCCGCGGTGGGCGCCCCGGTCGTGGAGACCCCGCCCGAGCCCGCCACGCCGCCGGATCTCGGCACGGTCCCGCCGAGCGTGCCGCCGGCATCCGCACCGGATGCCGTCGCGGCCACGGGTGCGGAAGGTGCGGTGGAGCGACCCTATGTCGGCGGGATGCCCGAGCCCCAGCCGGTGGCCGAGACCGACCCCCATGCCGGGGGCTACGAGCCCGGCCGGGTCACGACGGAGCCGACCACCGCCCCGCCCGGTCCGGTCGCCACCGCCGCGGAGCCGCTGGAGCCGGTCACGGTGGACGATCCCGCCCGGACCTCCGCCCATATCCAGGCCGCCGCGGAGCCTGCCGCAGTGACCCCGCCCCCGCCGGTAGCGCCCGCGGCACCGGCGACGATGCCCAGGGCCGAGCCGCGTCCGGCCACCCCGCCGGCACCCGCGAAGGGCGGCCTGCCCTGGACCTGGATCATCGTCGCGATCGTGGTCGTGCTGATCCTGCTGTTCCTACTGAACTGACTTTAGAAAGCGCCAACGCCGCGTTGACGCTGCGTTGGCATTTCAATAGCTTCCGCGCAAAGACCGCGTGGTTCCAGCGGCCCGCCTCCAGCGGGCCGCGTCCGTTCCGGACCATGCGGCGCAGGACAGGTGCAGGCAGCCCGCGCCGAAAGGCGGGTGGGGGAGAGGTTGATGACCAGCGTCACGATGACCGTCAACGGCAAGGCGGTTACGAAGGATATCGAGCCGCGCATGCTGCTCTCCACCTTCCTGCGCGAGGAGTTGGGGCTGACCGGCACCCATGTCGGCTGCGACACCTCCCAGTGCGGCTGCTGCGTGGTGCATGTGGACGGCGATTCGGTGAAGGCCTGCACCGCACTCGCGGTGCAGTTCGACGGCGCCTCGGTGACCACGATCGAGGGCCTCGGCCAGAACGGCAGCCTGCACCCGATGCAGGAGGCGTTCCGCGAGAACCACGGCCTGCAGTGCGGCTTCTGCACGACCGGCATGATCATGTCCTCGGTCGACCTGGTGAAGAAGGCCAAGGAGCAGGGCATCACGATCGACGAGCACTATGTGCGCGAGGGTCTGGAAGGCAACATCTGCCGCTGCACCGGCTACCACAACATCGTCAAGGCGGTCATCGCCGGCGCCCAGGCCATGTGAGCCGGGGGCGCACCGGCATCCGACAAGAACAACGAAGACAGCTGACCTCGTGATCAGGGGCGGACCACCACATGGCGACCAACGGCATCGGTAGCTCGGTGAAGCGCAAGGAAGACCTGCGCTTCATCACCGGGAGCGGACGCTACACCGACGACATCCAGGTTCCGCACCAGGCCTATGCCTGCTTCGTGCGCAGCCCGCATGCCCACGCGACGATCGAATCGATCGACCGCTCCGCGGCCGAGGCGATGCCGGGCGTGCTCGGCGTGTTCACCGGCGAGGAGGTGGCGGCCGACGGGCTGGGCGGCCTGATCTGCGGCTGGATGGTCAAGTCCAAGGACGGCTCGCCGATGAAGGCCGGGCCGCACCCGATCCTGGCGCACGGCAAGGTGCGCTATGTGGGCGACCATGTCGCCGTGGTGGTGGCCGAGACCCTGCAGCAGGCGCGCGACGCGGCCGAGGCGGTGATCGTCGATTATGGCGTCCTGCCGGCCGCAGTGGACGTGGCCAAGACGCACGACAGCGGCATCGAGATCCACGCCGACATTCCGAACAACCTGGTCTATGACTGGGAGATCGGCGACAAGGCGGCGACCGATGCGGCCTTCGCCCAGGCCAAGCACGTCACCCGTGTCGAGCTGATCAACAACCGCCTGGTGCCCAACGCGATGGAGCCCCGGGCGGCGCTCGGCCACTACGATGCGGGCCAGGACGCCTACACGCTCTACACCACCAGCCAGAACCCGCACGTGGCCCGGCTGGTGATCTCGGCCTTCGTCGGCATCGCGCCTGAGCACAAGCTCACTGTGATCGCGCCCGACGTAGGCGGCGG
This sequence comes from Geminicoccus sp., assembly GCF_035556675.1. Lineage (GTDB taxonomy): Bacteria > Pseudomonadota > Alphaproteobacteria > Geminicoccales > Geminicoccaceae > Geminicoccus. Next base: position 5,651 of record NZ_DATMFZ010000105.1, read on the forward strand.
GTTCGGCTCCAAGATCTTCATCTATGCCGAGGAATGCGTCTGCCTCTGGGCGTCGAAGAAGGTGCGCCGGCCGGTCAAGTGGACCGCCGACCGGACCGAGGCGTTCCTGTCGGACGCCCATGGCCGCGACCATGTCTCGGTCGCCGAGATGGCGATGGACGAGAACGGCCAGTTCCTGGCGCTGCGGGTGAACACCAAGGCGAACATGGGTGCCTACCTGAGCACCTTCTCGTCCTGCATCCCTACATATCTCTACGCGACGCTCTTGGCCGGCCAGTACAAGACCCCGGCCATCTATTGCGACGTCCAGGCCTACTACACCAACACCGCGCCGGTGGACGCCTATCGCGGTGCCGGCCGGCCGGAGGCGACCTACCTCCTGGAGACGCTGGTCGAGGAGTGCGCCAAGGACATGCGGATGGACCCGGCGGAGATCCGCCGGCGCAACTTCATCCCGAAGGACGCCTTCCCCTACCAGACCCCGGTGGCCCTGCAGTACGACACGGGCGACTACGAGCCCTGCCTGGACAAGGCGCTGGAGCTGGCCGACTATGCCGGGTTCCCGGAGCGGCGCCGGCAGTCCGAGGCCAAGGGCAAGCTGCGCGGCATCGGCTTCTCCGCCTATATCGAGGCCTGCGGCATCGCGCCTTCGGCGGTGATCGGCTCGCTGGGTGCCGGCGTGGGCCTGTGGGAGAGTGCCAAGGTCCGCTTCAGCCATACCGGCAAGGTGCAGGTGCTGACCGGCACGCACAGCCACGGCCAGGGCCACGAGACCACCTTCGCCCAGCTGGTCGCCTCCAAGCTCGGCGTGGCCTATGAGGACGTGGACGTGATCCACGGCGACACGTCCAAGACCACGGTCGGCATGGGCACCTATGGCTCGCGCTCGCTGGCGGTCGGCGGCGAGGCGCTGGTCAAGGCCTGCGACAAGGTCATCGCCAAGGGCAAGAAGATCGCCGCGCACCTGCTGGAAGCGTCCGAGCAGGACATCGTCTTCCAGGACGGCAACTTCTCGGTGGCGGGCACCGACCGGTCCAAGTCGATCGGCGAGATCGTGTTCGCTGCCCTGGTGCCGCACAACTACCCGGCCGGCCTCGAGCCCGGCATGGAAGAGACCGCCTATTACGACCCGGCGAACTTCACCTACCCGTCCGGCGTCTACATCTGCGAGCTCGAGGTCGACCCGGACAGCGGCGTCGTCGAGATCCAGAAGTTCACCGCGGTCGACGATTTCGGCAACGTCATCAACCCGATGATCGTCGAGGGCCAGGTGCATGGCGGGCTTGCCCAGGGCATCGGCCAGGCGCTGCTGGAAAACGCCGTCTATGACGAGAGCGGCCAGCTCATCTCCGCGTCCTACATGGACTACACCATGCCGCGCGCGGACGACCTGCCCTCGTTCGTCGTGCACACCACCGCCGGCACGGCCTGCACCCACAACTCGCTGGGCGTGAAGGGCTGCGGCGAGGCGGGTGCGATCGGCTCGCCGCCCGCGGTGATGAATGCCATCGCCGACGCGATCGGCACCCGCATCTCCATGCCGGCCACCCCGGAGAAGGTGTGGCGCGCCCTGCAGAAGACCCAACTGGCCCAGGCGGCCGAGTGAACCTGAGAGAGAGCTGAAGCGATGTATGCATTCGGATATCATCGGCCCGGGTCGGTCGCGGATGCGGTGAAGCTGCTGGCCGATCATCCGGACGCCAAGCTGCTGGCCGGCGGTCAGACCTTCATCCCGACGCTCAAGCAGCGCCTGGCCCAGCCCAGCGACGTGATCGACCTGGGCGGCATCGCCGAGCTGCGCGGGATCCGCGCCGAGGGCGACAACCTCGTCATCGGCGCCATGACCAAGCATGGCGAGGTGGCGAAGGACGCCACGGTGAAGTCGATGATCCCGGCGCTGGCCGACCTGGCGGGCGTCATCGGCGACACGCAGGTGCGCAATCGCGGCACGCTCGGTGGCTCGATCAGCAACAACGACCCGGCCGCGGACTATCCGGGTGCCGTGGTCGGCCTGGGTGCGACGGTGATCACCGACCGCCGCCGGATCGCCGGCGACGACTTCTTCACCGGCCTGTTCGAGACCGCGCTGGAGGAAGGCGAGATCGTCACGGCGGTGAGCTTCCCCAAGCCGGTGGCCGCGGCCTACGAGAAGTTCCGCAACCCCGCCTCGCGTTATGCCATGGTCGGCGTGTTCGTGGCCAAGACCGCGAGCGGCGTGCGGGTCGCGGTGACCGGGGCCGGTCCCTGCGTGTTCCGCCTGCCCGAGTTCGAGCAGGCGCTGTCCACGAACTTCGCCGCGGATGCCATCCAGCACCTGAACGTCGACGCGAGCGGCCTGAACGCGGACATCCACGCCTCGGCCGAGTATCGCGCCCATCTGGTCAAGGTAGTCGCCAAGCGGGCGCTGGCAAAGATCGGCTGATCAAGCCGGACCAGGCTTATCGGTAACGGTGGAGGGCCCCCTTTTGCGGGGCCCTTTGCTTTTGGTGCCCTGGCTCAGGCAGTACCGTCGTTCAGCCAGAGCGGATCCAGGAGCTGGGCGAGCGCGGTCAGCAGGTCGGTGGAGATCCGGTCCACCCCCTGCTCCACCGCCCCGGACAGGAAGTGGTGGATGGCGTGCTCCACCGGCTCCTCCGCTGCCACCGGCAGGCCCAGCTGCGCCAGATCGGCGGTGATCTTCTGGTCGGCCGGCATGTAGCGGTTGCCGGCCTCGACCTCCTCCTGGCCCGCCGGCACCCGCACCATCACGACCCTCGTAGTGCACAGGGGCGGCTGCGGGCCGATCAGGGCGGCACCGGTCAGGTGGCCGATCAGCACGCTGCTGGGCGCGTTCGGGCGCAGCAGCGAGAAGAACAGCGGCTGCTCGCCCTGGTCATGCGTCAGGCTCAGCACCAGCGTACTGGGGCTGTCGAGACTGCTGCCGTGCATCCGGGTCAGGCCCGCGGCGAGCATCTCGCTGTATACGACATCCAGCCGGCCCGGCCGCTTCGATCCCTGGATCGCCAGCGTGCCGCGGATGAGCCGGCCGGACTGATATGGCGACCAGGCCCAGGAATAGGTAGCGAACACCCCTTCCATCTGCCGGTGGAACGCCAGCGGCGAGCCTTCGACGGCCTCCTTGCCGAGAAAGGACTTGGCCTGCTGCCAGAGCTCCGTTCTGTCCTGTCCCAGACTGCCAGCGACCGCGTCCAGGAACTCCTCCGTGCTGCTCTCCAGGATCCAGTCACGCGATCGGCCCAGCCGCAGCAGGCCCAGCCATTCCGTGTACAGCCTGGGATCACGCGGCTGGGCCCGGCCCTGCAGCCATTTGTACGACCGGTCCAGGTCGAAGCTCGTGCCAGGATTGGCCTTGGCGAAGGCGCGGGCCAGATCCTTGCGCGTGGCGCAACCAAGTACCGCAGCCGTGATCGCGAACTTCACGGCCAAGTTAATCGCCATCCGCGGTTCCTTGACCAAAGTGACGATGCCCGTCCAGCGGACCGTATTTCGCGACCACGGTCTGCTGGCAGGACGGCACCATTGATCTCAGAGAACACTACCGGCATGGCGATGGCAATATCGCGATCGAGGTGCGGCTCACCACTCCTGGTCCCGTCGATCTTCCAGACGCGGCCCGGCGCGAATCCGCTCCTGTGCTTGGTTGCCTGTCAGGCTCGCAGGACTGGCGCAGCCTCGCCGTGGCGTCGCGGCGGCGGCTCGTGGGCGATGACATAGCGATGGTGCGCGTTGCAGCGGGTCACCTCGGCCAGCCGCCGCCACTCGCCCAGCGCCCGCTCATAGCTCAAGAACGGGCCGGTCAGGCTCTGGGTGCCGTCGACCAGCCGCTCGAAGCTGACATCGTCGTACTCGGCACCGATGATCCAGAACTTGCTCGCGATCGTGGTCATGACGCTCTCCTTGCCCGTCTGGTCAGTGGAACTGGCTGGCCTCGGTGGATTCGCCGAGCGCGGTGGTCGCAGCCCGGCCGCCGGAAATGGCCAGGCTCACCAGGTCGAAATAGCCGGTGCCGACCTCGCGCTGGTGGCGGGTGGCGGTGTAGCCCTGGGCTTCGGCGGCGAACTCCGCCTGCTGCAGCTCGACATAGGCCGCCATCTGCCGCTGGGCATAGCCGCGGGCCAGCTCGAAGGTCGCGTAGTTGAGGCTGTGGAACCCGGCCAGGGTGATGAACTGGAACTTGTAGCCCATGGCCCCCAGCTCGCGCTGGAACTTCGCGATGGTGGCGTCGTCCAGCTTGGCTTTCCAGTTGAAGCTGGGCGAGCAGTTGTAGGCCAGGAGCTTGCCCGGGAACTCGCGGTGGATGGCTTCGGCAAAGCGCCGCGCCTGGCCGAGGTCCGGGGTCGAGGTCTCCATCCAGAGCAGGTCGGCATAGGGCGCGAACGCCAGGCCGCGGGCGATGCAATACTCCATGCGCTGGCCGGGCAGGATCGGGTGGAAGCCCTCGTCGGTGCGGCTGGTCCGGTCGATGAACGGATGGTCGCGCTCGTCGATGTCCGAGGTGATCAGCTTGGCGCTCTCGGCATCGGTGCGCGCGATCAGCACGGTTGGCACGTCCATCACGTCGGCGGCGAGCCGCGCGGCGTTGAGCGTGCGCACGAAGCTCTTCATCGGCACCAGCACCTTGCCGCCCAGATGGCCGCACTTCTTCTCCGAGGCGAGCTGGTCCTCGAAATGCACCCCGGCAGCACCGGCCTCGATCATCGCCTTCATCAGCTCGAAGGCGTTGAGCGGACCACCGAAGCCGGCTTCGGCATCGGCCACGATCGGGACGAACCAGCGGCGCTGCGCCCCGCCCTCGGCATGCTCGATCTGGTCGGCGCGCTGCAGGGCGCGGTTCAGCCGGCGCACCACTTCCGGGACCGAGTTGGCGGGGTAGAGGCTCTGATCGGGATACATCGCACCGGCGGTGTTGGCATCCGCCGCGACCTGCCAGCCCGAGAGATAGATCGCCTCCAGACCGGCGCGGACCATCTGCATGGCCTGGTTGCCGTTGGTGGCGCCGAACGTGTTCACGAACTCGCGGCTGTGCAGCAGCTGCCAGAGCTGCTCGGCGCCGATCCTTGCCAGCGTGTGCTCGATGTGGAGCGAGCCGCGCAGCCGCGCCACGTCCTCGTCGCCATAGTCGCGGCGGATGCCGTCGAACCTGCCGCCGACGGTCGGCCGGCGTTCGAGCACCGGCAATGCGTCCCTGCCCATATTTGTAAATCCTTTACACCTGATGCCCGGTGGGCGATGGGTTGCCTTGCATGATCACCAATGCGGGGCGGTTCGCAATGGATCGAGGCAGGTCGGAGCAAGGTGATCAGGCGAAATTGTAAATCGTAGCGGTGAAGTTCTGTAAGTTTGTATCATTTTTTACAAGCGAGGACCGATGAGCCGCAAGCGCATGCTCGGCCACAAGATTCGGCGGCTGCGTCGCGAGCGCGGGCTGACCCAGGCGCAGCTCGCCCAGCAGCTCGCCATCTCCACCAGCTATCTGAACCTGATCGAGAGCAACCAGCGCGCGGTCACCGTCGAGATCCTGCTCAAGGTCGGCGCAGTGTTCGACGTCGACCTCGCCAGCTTTGCCGAGGACGAGGCCGAGCGCCTGGTGAGCGGCCTCACCGAGGTGTTCGGCGACCCGCTGTTCAGCCAGTCCGGCCGGCCGGGGGGCGCGCTCGCACGTCAGGACCTGCTCGATCTCGCCAGCGAGGCGCCGGCTGCCGCGGAGGCGGTGATCACTCTCTACCGCTCGTTCGCCGAGGCGCGCGAAACCCTGCGCCTCCTGGGCGAGCAGGAGGCCGTGCCCGATGCGCCGCTCCGGACCAGCTCGCCGTTCGACCAGATCAATGACTGGGTGCAGGGCCGCGAGCATCATTTCCCGGAGCTGGAGGCCGCCGCCGAGGAGATCTGGCAGGTGGGCGAGATCGAGGACGGCGACACGCTGGCCGGGCTGGTCCGCTATCTCGAGCAGGAGCTGGCCCTCAAGGTGCGGGTGATGCCGGTCGACGTGATGGGCACGGTGCGGCGCCGCCACGACCGGCACAGCCGCCGGATCCTCCTGTCCGAGATGCTGCCGATCCCGAGCCGGACCTTCCAGCTGGCGGTCCAGGTGGCGCTGCTGCGCTACCGCCCGCTGCTCGACGAGATGGTGGCGCGGACCGGCCTGTCCGGCCCGGACACGGCCAGGCTCGGCCGGATCGTCTTCGCCAACTACCTGGCCGGTGCGGTGATGATGCCCTACGAGCGCTTCTGGCGCTCGGCCACCGCGCTTCGCTACGACATCGAGCTGCTGCAGAGCCGGTTCGGCGCCAGCTTCGAGCAGGTGGCGATCCGGCTCACCACCCTGCACCGCCCGGGTGCCAAGGGCATCCCGTTCATCCTGATCCGCGGCGACAAGGCCGGCAACGTGTCCAAGCGGCTGGGCGGCGCCCATACCGCGTTCGCCCGCCAGGGCGGTGCCTGCCCGCGCTGGAACCTGTACGACGCCTTCCGCGCCCCCGGGCGTATCCTGGTCCAGGTCTCGGAGATGCCGGACGGCATGCGCTGGTTCAGCGTGGCCCGACTGATCAACAAGCCGGGCGTGGGCTACCGCACGCCCGGCAAGAGCTTCGCCCTGGCCCTTGCCTGCGACGTCGCCCATGCCGCGGGCATCGTCTATGCGGACGGGATCAACTTCCGCTCCGATGACACCGCCGTGCCGATCGGGCTGCACTGCCGCCTGTGCGAGCGGCTGGACTGCGACCAGCGTGCCTTCCCGCCGCTCAACCACCGCATCGTGGTCGACGAGAATCTGCGCGGTCCCAACAACTACCTGTTCGAGCCCCGCCCGTCCTGATCGGGAACCCTGCCCCGGCCGGGCAACTAGGTGAAAGCACCACCAAACTCGGGGGAATGGAACGCATGAGCACCACCAGCGGATCGGCAGTCTGGCAGGGCGGCCTGAAGGACGGCAAGGGCGCCATCTCGACCAAGAGCGGCGCGCTCGAGAACTACCCGTACGGCTTCGCCAGCCGCTTCGAGGGCAAGCCCGGCACCAATCCCGAGGAGCTGATCGGTGCGGCCCATGCCGGCTGCTTCACCATGGCCCTGTCGTTGATCCTGGGCGAAGCCGGCTTCAAGGCCGACGAGATGTCCACCCGTGCGGACGTGACCCTGGACAAGCAGGACGACGGCTTTGCGATCACGGCCGTCCACCTGACCCTGAAGGCGAAGATCCCGGGCATCGACCAGGCGAAGTTCCAGGAGCTCACCGACAAGGCCAAGGCCGGCTGCCCGGTCTCCAAGGTGCTGAACGCGAAGATCAGCCTGGATGCGTCACTGGCCGGATAGCCGCCCGGCGCAGGGCTACCAGCCGCACTGGCGATCGCGGTTCTGCTCGTCGAGCCAGGTTTTCAGCGGGGCGAAATAGGCGAGCAGCGCCGTGGCATCCAGGCGGTCCGTGCCGGTGAACGCCTGGAGGACCTCCGGCCAGGGGCGGCTGGCGCCCATCGCCAGCATCGCCTGGAGGCGCTGGCCCACCTGCTTGTCGTCGTAGATCGAGCAGCGGTGCAGCGGCCCCTCGAAGCCGGCCTGCGCACAGGCGGCCTGGTGCAGCTGGTACTGGAGGATGCGGGCCAGGAAGTAGCGCATGTAGGGCACGTTGCCGGGGATGTGGTACTTCGCCCCCGGATCGAACGCGTCCGGCCGGCGTGCGACCGGCGCCTTAATTCCCTGAAAGTCCTCCCGGAGCTTCCACCAGGCCGCGTTGTACTCGGCAGGTTCCACTTCTCCGCTGAACACCTGCCAGCGCCAATGGTCGACCAGCAACCCGAACGGCAGGAAGGCCACCCCGTCCAGCGCCTGCCTCAGCAGCAGGCCCGTGTCCCGCGATGCGTCCGGCGCCTGATCCAGCAGGCCGATCTTCACGAGATATTCAGGGGTGATCGACAAGGCGATCGTGTCGCCGATCGCCTCGTGGAAGCCGTCATTGGCGCCGTCGCGGAACAGGAGCGGCTGGTCCTTGTAGGCGCGGAAGTAGAAATTGTGCCCGAGCTCGTGGTGGGCCGTGCGGAAGTCCTCCTCGTTGATCTTGACGCACATCTTGATGCGCAGGTCTTCCTGGTCGTCGAGGTCCCAGGCACTGGCGTGGCAGACCACCTCGCGGTCCTCCGGCTTGGTCAGGAGCGACCTTTGCCAGAACGTCTCCGGCAGGGGCGTGAAGCCCAGGCTGGTGAAGAACCCCTCCGCCGTCCGGACGATGGCTTTGGCATCGAACTCGCGCGCCTCCAGGATCTCGGTCAGGTCATAGCCTTGGCCGGCGCCCTCGGGTGCTACCAGATCGTAGATGTTGCCCCATTCCTGCGCCCACATGTTGCCGAGCAGGTGGGCGGGAATCGGCCCGGTCGGCGGCACCACGTCCGTACCGTAGGCCTCGCCGAGCTTCGCCCGCACGTGGCAGTGCAGCGCCTGGTAGAGCGGCTTGACCTCGTTCCAGAGCCGGTCGGTCTCCGCCACGAAGTCGGCGGGCGGCATGTCGTAGCGGGACTGCCAGAAGCTGCCGACGTCGGCGAAGCCCAGGTCGCGGGCTCCCTCGTTGGCGATCGCCACCATGCGGGCATACTTGTCCTTCATAGGTGGTGCGATGCCGTGCCAGCCGGTCCATGCGTCGAGCAGCGCCGCCTCGTCGCGCGAGGTGCGCATCAGCTCCGACAGCTCTTCCAGGTCCCGGCACTTGCCGTCTTCGCAGTACTCGCCCTGGCCATACATGCTGTCCAGCTCGGTGGTGAGCCTGGCCAGCTCCGCCGACTTGGCCGGGTCATCGGGCGGCGGCACGTCGATCTGGCGCTTCAGCAGCTCGAGCTTGCGCGCGAGCTCGTCCGGCAGGTCCATTCCGTCATAGGACTTGGCGCGCCCGAGCAGGTCCACGATCAGGTTGTTGTAGTTCTCGGTGGCATTGGCCGCGAGCAGGTCGGTGTCGAAGGTGATGAAGTTCTGCTTCACCCAGAGCGTCCGGTTCAGATGCTCACGCGCCTGGGCGAGCTGAGCCTCCGCTTCGTCCACGAAGGTCTGGGCCGCGGCAACGCCGGGAGCCGCCCCCTCGTCATTGCCCGCCGCCGATCCAGCGCATGGATGCAGGGCTGCCAGCGCCACCAGACCAAGCAGCAGGTTGCGGCTCATCGGATCGCTCCCAGACCGGACCCATGGGAAGGTATCTGCCAGGGGCCGACAGTGCGCCCATGCGGCCTGTCCGTCAAAGGACCCGCAGCGCCGGCCTCTCGCATGCCGGCAGGCTTGTCCCGACCGCTGCCGGTCGCCAACTGAATACCGGCTGGCGGCAGGCCATGATTCCTCTATCCTGCCAAGGCAGCCACCTTTGCTCTACCGTCCACGAGAATCTGATGCCCCTGCCGATGCCCTCGTCCGTCGACGCCACCGTCGACCTGCTCCGTCACGGCTCCTATGTGGCCGACCGCTCGCTCGCGACCTCGCTGTACCTCGCCCTGAAGCTCGGCAGGCCACTGTTCCTGGAAGGCGAGGCCGGCGTCGGCAAGACCGAGATCGCCAAGGTCCTGTCCGAGACGCTCGGCCGCAAGCTGGTGCGCCTGCAGTGCTACGAGGGCCTGGACGTCGCCTCGGCGGTCTATGAGTGGAACTATGCCCGGCAGATGCTGGAGATCCGCCTGGCCGAGGCGTCGGGCGACACCGACCGCTCCACGCTCGCCAAGGACATCTTCTCCGAGGAGTTCCTGATCCGCCGGCCCCTGCTCCAGGCCCTGGAGCCCGATGTCGGCGGGGCGCCGGTGCTGCTGATCGACGAGCTGGACCGTACCGACGAGCCATTCGAGGCCTATCTCCTGGAGGTGCTGTCCGACTTCCAGATCAGCATCCCCGAGCTCGGCACGGTCAGGGCCGAGCAGCCGCCGATCGTGATCATCACCTCCAACCGGACCCGCGAGATCCACGACGCGCTCAAGCGCCGCTGCTTCTACCACTGGGTCGATTACCCGAAGGCGGAGCGCGAGGTGGAGATCGTCCGCGCCCGGCTGCCGGACGTGGAGCGCGCCTTGAGCGAGCAGATCGTGGCGTTCGTCCAGAAGCTGCGCCAGCAGGACCTGTTCAAGCTGCCGGGCGTGGCCGAGACGCTGGACTGGACCCGGGCGCTCAACACGCTGGACTGCATGGAGCTCACCAACGAGGTGATCAACGATACGCTCGGCACGCTGCTGAAGTACCAGGACGACATCCAGCGCATCCAGGGCAGCGAGGCGGCCCGGCTGCTTTCCGAGGTCAACCTGGCCACGCGGCCGGCCGTGCGCTGAGCCGGGACGACCACGGCATGGAGAAGTCCGAAGCGCCGGCGCGCGCCCGCGCCCCGGTCGAGGTGTTCGAGACGACCGGCACGCCCGGCCGCCTGGCCCTCAACATCATGCATTTCGCCCGCACCCTGCGCGCCGCCGGCATGCCGGTGGGACCAGGTCATGTGCTGCGCGCGATGGAGGCGGTGCGCACCGTCGGTATCGGCCGGCGCGACGACTTCTACTGGGCGCTGTTCTCCGTGTTCGTGGCGCGAAGGGAGCACAAGGAGCTGTTCGACCAGGCCTTCCACATCTTCTGGAAGGACCCGCGCCTGCTCGAGCGGCTGATGCAGATGCTGCTGCCGCAGATCCGCCCCGACGAGAACTTCAAGCAGACCGACCAGCCGAACCGGCGCCTGGCCGAGGCCCTGGCCCCGCAGCGCCTGCCCGGCCAGGGCGAGGACGAGGGCGAGCTCGCCGAGGAAGAGATCGAGCTCGACATGTCGCTGACCTGGTCGGACAAGGAGCTCCTCCAGAAGAAGGACTTCGAGCAGATGTCCGCGGACGAGCTGGAGGAGGCCAAGCGCGAGATCGCGCGGCTCCGCCTGCCGATCGTGGACGTGCCGACCCGCCGCTTCCGGGCCGACGCGCTGGGCTCCCGGGTCGACATGCGCAAGACCCTGCGCAACTCGCTGCGCGGCGGGGGCGCCGCCATCGACCTCGCCCGCAAGGAGCGGGTGCGCCGCCATCCGCCGCTCGTGGTCATGTGCGACATCTCCGGCAGCATGGCACGCTACTCGCGCATGCTGCTCCTGTTCATGCACGCGATCACCAACGACCGCGACCGCGTCCACAGCTTCCTGTTCGGCACGCGGCTGACCAACGTCACCCGGGCGCTGCGCGCGCGCGACGTGGACGTGGCGCTCGACAAGATCGGCAAGCTGGTCGACGACTGGGAAGGTGGCACCCGGATCGGCCATACGCTCGCGGAGTTCAACCGGCGCTGGTCGCGCCGGGTGCTGGGCCAGGGTGCCATGGTGCTGCTGATCACCGACGGCCTGGACCGTGATGCCGGGGACGGGCTGGAGGAGGAGATGGAGCGGCTGCACAAGTCCTGCCGCCGCCTGATCTGGCTGAACCCCTTGTTGCGCTATGACGGCTACGAACCCATCTCGAAGGGTGCCCAGGCGATGATCCGGCACGTGGACGAGCTGCGCTCGGTGCACAGCCTGTCCAGCCTGAAGCAGCTCACCCAGGTCCTGTCCCAGGAGGGGCAGCGCCGGCCGGAGAGCGTCGACAGCTGGGTGAAACGCGCCCGCAAGGAGGCGGCATGATCGCCGACGAGAATCTCTTGGAGCTGGCCCGCGACTGGAAGCAGGCCGGCAGGAAGGTGGCGCTGGCCACCGTGGTCAGCACCTGGGGCAGCTCGCCCCGCCCGGCCGGCAGCCAGCTGGTCGTGGACGAGACCGGGGCGATGATGGGCTCGGTCTCGGGCGGCTGCATCGAGGGTGCGGTGGTGCGCGAGGCGAAGGACGTCATGGACGGGGCCCCACCGAAGCTGCTCGAGTTCGGCGTGACCAACGAGCAGGCCTGGGAAGTCGGTCTGGCCTGCGGCGGCAAGGTCCAGGTCTGGGTCGAGGCGGTGGAATGAAGCTCGCCCTGCTGGACGCGCTGGAGGCTGCGCGCAAGGCCAAGCGCCAGGTCTGCCTGGTCCGCCTCCTGGACCAGGGCGGCACCGAGGCGCTGGTGGTCGATGGCCGGCAGACCGAAGGTGCGCCCTTGCCCGAGGACGCGCTGGAGGCGGCGCGCGCCGCCCTGCGCGAGGACCGCTCCAAGACCGCTGAGACCAGCGCCGGCAAGGCGTTTCTCCAGGTGTTCAACCCGCCCTTGCGCATGATCATCGTGGGGGCCGTCCACATCACCCAGTCGCTGGCGCCGATGGCGGAGCTGGCCGGCTACGAGGTGACGGTGGTCGACCCGCGCCGCGCGTTCGCCACCGACCAGCGCTTCCCGAACACGCGCGTCACCCAGGACTGGCCCGACGAGGCGCTGGAGCAGCTGGCGCCCGACCGGCGCACCGCGGTGATCGCCCTGGTCCACGATCCGAAGCTGGACGATCCGGCGCTGGACGTGGCGCTGAAGAGCGACGCCTTCTACATCGCAGCCCTGGGCTCCAAGAAGAACGCCGCCGCCCGGCAGGAACGCCTGCAGGCGCTGGGCCACGACCCGGCGACCACCGCGCGGATCCGCGGCCCGGCGGGCCTGCCGATCGGTGCCGTGAGTCCGGCGGAGATCGCGATCTCCGTGCTGGCGGAATGCACCCAGGCGCTGCGGCAGGGCAGCTGACCGGCGAGCCGTTGCGGGTCGATGCGGGATCGCGCGGCCTTCTGCGGCTCGTTTCACTTTATTGCCACACTAGAATCGAGCGCAAAGCCTGGGTATGTCGGGCGCAGCGCCGCCGCAGGCAGGGGAAAAAGGCATGGCTAAATTCGGCTTCGGACAGTCGGTCAAGCGCGTGGAGGATGCGCGCCTGGTCAAGGGCGAAGGGCGCTACACCGTCGACGTCAGCGTGCCGGGCCAGGCAGTGGGCTTCGTCCTGCGCTCGCCGGTCGCTCATGCGACCATCACCTCCATCGACACGTCGGCCGCCGAGGCGGCTCCGGGCGTGCTCTGCGTGGTGACGGGCAAGGAGCTGGCCGCCGCGGACGCCAACAACCTGCCCTGCCTGGTCCCGCTCAAGAACCATGACGGCACCGACCGGACCGATCCCGGCCGGCAGATCCTGGCGGTGAACAAGGTCCGCCATGTCGGCGACCACGTGGCCTTCGTCGTCGCGGAGACCATGGAGCAGGCCAAGGATGCGGCCGACCTGATCACGGTCGACTACGACACCCATCCGGCCGTGGCGGACATGCTGAAGGCGATCGAGCCCGGCGCGCCCCTGGTGCACGACAGCACCAGCTCGAACCTGTGCTTCGACTGGGTGCACGGCGATGCCGGCGCCACCGACCAGGCCTTCGCCTCGGCCGCGAAGACCGTGAAGATCGACCTGATCAACAACAAGGTCGTCGCGAACTCCATGGAGCCGCGGGCCTGCGTCGCCGAGTGGGATGCCGCCGAAGGCAAGCTCACCATGCATGCCGGCACCCAGGGCGGCTGGATGTTCCAGGACATGCTGGCCGAGCAGGTCCTCAAGCTGCCCAAGGACAAGGTCCGGGTGATCACGCCGGACGTCGGCGGCGGCTTCGGCATGAAGGCGTTCTTCTATCCCGAGTACGCCATGGCGGCCTGGGCGGCGCGCAAGACCGGGCGCCCGGTGGCCTGGACCGCCGAGCGGACCGAGGGCTTCCTGTCCGACGTGATGGGCCGCGACCACATCACCACGGCCGAGCTCGCCTTCGACGCAAACAACAAGATCCTGGCGCTGCGCGTCATGGTCCATGCCGGCATGGGCGCGTATCTGTCGATGTTCGCGCCGTTCATCCCGACCTATGCGGCGCTCAAGGTCCTGCCCGGCGTCTACGACATCAAGACGCTGACCTACCGGGTGAAGGGCATCTTCACCCACACCACCCCGGTCGACGCCTATCGTGGCGCCGGCCGTCCGGAATCGATCTACTGCATCGAGCGCCTGATGGACGCTGCCGCGCGCGAGCTCGGGGTCGACCCGATCGAGCTGCGCAAGCAGAACTACATCAAGCCGGAGCAGATGCCCTACACGACCCCGGCCGGCGAGACCTACGACACCGGCGAGTTCGCCAAGGTCACCGACCTGGCGCTCGCCAAGCACGGCTATGAGAGCTTCGCCAGCCGCAAGGCGCAGAGCGAGGCCAAGGGCCTGCTGCGCGGCATCGGGCTCGCCTATTACATCGAATCGACGATGGGCAATCCCGAGGAAGCGGCGGCGATCAAGTTCGTCGACGACGGCACGGTCGAGGTCTGGGTCGGCACCCAGACCAACGGCCAGGGCCACGAGACCGCCTATGCCCAGGTCTTCGCCGACGCGCTCGGCATCGACATGGACAAGATCCGGGTCAAGCAGGGCGACACCGACGTGGTGAAGTTCGGCGGCGGCACCGGCGGCTCGCGCTCGCTGACCGCCCAGGGTGTGGCCATCCGTGCCGGTGCCCGCGAGGTCATCCGCAAGGGCATCGAGGCCGCGGCCCAGCAGTTCGAGACGGCCGCCGCCGACATCGCCTACGAGGACGGCGTCTTCAAGGTGAAGGGCACCGACAAGCAGGTCGACGTCTTCACCCTGGCCCGGACCGTGAAGGCCCAGCCCGGCAGCATCGACGGCCTGAACGCCGACGTGAAGATCAAGCTGGACGCCTGGACCTTCCCGAACGGCTGCCACATCGCCGAGGTCGAGGTCGACCCGGACACCGGCGTCACCAAGGTCGACCGCTACACGGTGGTCGACGATTTCGGCAAGGTGCTGAACCCGATGCTGGTGGCGGGCCAGGTCCATGGCGGCGTGGCCCAGGGCATCGGCCAGGCGCTCTACGAGCAGGTCGTCTATGACGACACCGCGCAGCTGATCTCCGGCTCGTTCATGGACTACACCATGCCGCGCGCCGACAACCTGCCGAGCTTCGACACCGACACCTACGAGGTTCTGTGCAAGAACAACGAGATGGGCGTGAAGGGCTGCGGTGAGGCCGGTTCGGTCGGTGCCTGCGGGGCGGTGATGAACGCGCTGCTGGATGCGCTGCGGCCGCTGGGTGTCGACCGGGTCGACATGCCGGCCACGCCGGAAAAGGTGTGGCAGTACATCCAGGCCGCACAGGTCGCCAAGGCCGCCTGAGCCGGATCCGGCTCTAGCGCCAAGGCACGGAACTCGACGGGGCGGGATCGGCGACGGTCCCGCCCCTCGTGATTCCTGGACCGGATCGCTATATCTGACGGGAAACGACGGACGGTAGCGATGTTCTTCGGCAGCATGGCGGTGAAGGACGCCCTAGGCGCCACCCTGGCCCATGGCGTGAAGTTTGGCCGGAGCGGCTTCAAGAAGGGCCGCACCCTGGACGCGGCCGACCTGGCGCTCCTGGAGGAGGCGGGGATCGAGCGGGTGAGCGCCGTCCGGTTCGAGCCGGGCGATGTCGAGGAGGACGCCGCCGCCCATAGCCTGGCCAAGGCGGTGGCCGGCCCGGGCCTGCGGGTGGCCGAGCCGTTCACCGGCCGCAGCAACCTGTTCGCCGAAGAGGACGGCATCCTGGTGCTCGACCTGGAGCGCCTCCAGGCGCTCAACCAGGTCGATCCCGACCTCACGGTCGCCACCCTGCCCCCGTTCGCCCGGGTTGCCGCCAAGGACATGGTCGCGACCGTCAAGATCATCCCGTTCGCCACGCGGGAGGACGTGCTGGCGCGCGGCCTGGCGGTGACCGAAGGCGGGCCGCTGCTGCGCCTTGCCCCCTTCGTCGGCCTGCGGGTACGGCTGGTCCAGTCGACCACCTCGGCGACCTCGGACAAGCTCCTGGACAAGACGGTGGAGGTGACCCGGCAGCGCCTGGAGGCGGTGGGCGCCACGCTGCTGGGCGAGCGCCGCTGTCCGCACACTACCGAAGGCATCGCGGCGGCGGTGACGGCCAGCCTCGCCGAGGGTGGCGACATGGTCCTGATCGCCGGGGCCTCCGCGGTCACCGACCGGCGCGACGTGCTGCCGGCCGGCATCGAGGCTGCGGGCGGCACGGTCGAGCATGTCGGCATGCCGGTCGATCCCGGCAATCTCCTGGTGTTCGGCCGCCACGGCGACATCCCGGTCATCGGCCTGCCCGGCTGCGCCCGCTCGATCAAGCTGAACGGATTCGACTGGGTGCTGGAGCGGCTGGCGGCAGGGTTGCGGGTGACGCCGCGGGACATCATGGCGATGGGGGTCGGCGGCCTGCTTTCCGAGATCCCGACCCGGCCACAGCCGCGCGGCGGCGCCAAGCCGGGCGAGCAGGCCGGCGCCACGATGCGCCTGCCGCGGATCACCGCCCTGGTCCTGGCCGCGGGCCGCTCGTCGCGGATGCGCGGGGCGAACAAGCTGCTGACCCCGATCGACGGCAAGCCGCTGGTCGCTCACGTGGTCGACGCGGCGCTCCAGTCGTCCTGCGACCGGGTGGTGGTGGTCACCGGCCACATGCAGGCCGAGCTGGCCGAGGCCCTGGCTGGCCGACCCCTCACCCTGACCCACAACCCCGACTTCGCCGACGGGCTCGCCTCCTCGCTCAAAGCCGGGCTGGCGGCGGTGCCGGCCGAAGCGGACGGGGTGCTGGTGCTGCTGGGCGACATGCCGGACATCGACCGACGGCTGATCGACCGGATGATCGCCGCCTTCAGCCCGGCCGACCGCCGCTCGATCGTGGTGCCGGTGGCGAACGGCAGGCGCGGCAACCCGGTGCTCTGGTCGAGCGCTTTCTTCGGCGAGATGCGCGAGCTGGCAGGCGATGCCGGTGCCCGCGCGCTCATCGACCGGCACGAGGACCAGGTGGCGGAGATCGCCGTCGAGCATCGTGGGCCACTGGTCGATCTCGACACGCCCGAGGCGCTCGCCGCCTATCTGGAGAACCGCACGTGAACCCGATCCGCCAGGATTTTCCGGCCTTCGATCAGCTGGATCGGCCGCTGCACTTTTTGGACAACGCCGCGACCAGCCAGATCTGCCGGCCGGCCCTCGACGCGCTGATCCGGTTCGAGACGGCAGACCGGTCGAACGTCAAGCGCGGCGTCTATGCCCGTGCCGAGCGCGCCTCGATGGCGTTCGACGATGCGCGCAAGGCCGCCATGGAGTTCCTGAACGCGTCTTTGCCTGAGGAGGTCGTGTTCACCTCGGGCGCCACGCTCGGGCTGAACACGGCGGCGCACATCCTCCAGGACCGGCTCCAGCCCGGCGACGTGATCCTGGTGAGCCTGCTGGAGCACCACAGCAACCTGGTGCCCTGGCAGCTCGCCGCCGAGCGGCGCGGCGCCAGCCTGCGGGCGATCCCGGTGACCGATGGCGGGAGGCTCGACCTGGAACGGCTGGACGAGCTGGCCGACCGGGTGAAGATCGTGGCGGTGACCCATGCGTCCAACGTGACCGGGGCGATCACCGATGTCGCCCGGCTGCGCTCGTTCTGCGACGCCACCGGCGCGCTGCTGGTGCTGGACGGCGCCCAGCGTGCCGCGCACGGGCCGATCGACGTGCAGGCGCTCGGCTGCGACCTCTACGCCTTCTCCGGCCACAAATGCTTCGGCCCGACCGGGATCGGCGTGCTCTGGGGCCGCTACGACCTGCTGGATGCCGCACCGCCCTTTCTGGGCGGTGGCGAGATGATCCGCCGGGTGAACCTGGAGCGCTCGACCTTCGCGCCCCCGCCGCACCGCTACGAGGCCGGCACTCCGCCGATCGGCGGTGCCATCGCGCTGGGCGCCGCGCTGGACTGGTCGATGGCGCAGGACTGGGACCGGCTGGGCACACAGGAGCGCGAGCTCGCCGTCAGGATGCTGGACGGGCTGGCAGCGCTGCCGGGCTGCCGCATCTATGGCGACACCGGCACCCAGCAGCGCATCGGCGTGGTCTCGTTCGAGCTGGAGGACGTGCATGCCCATGACGTCTGCCAGCTCCTGGACAGCGACCACGGCGTGATGCTGCGCGGCGGCCACCATTGCGCGCAGCCTTTGATGGAGCGGTTCGACACGGTCGCCACCGTGCGCGCCTCGCTCGCCCCCTACAACGACAGCGCGGATGTCGACGCGCTGCTGAACGGCCTGGAAGCCGTACGCCGGAAGCTGGCATGAACGACGCTCTCTACGACCAGGCGATCATCGCCGAAGCGCGATCCAAGACCGGTGCCGGCCGGCTGGAAGCCCCCACCGTCACCGCCGAGTGCGACAACCCCCTGTGCGGCGACCGCATCACCGTGGATCTGGCGGTACAGGACGGGGCCATCAGCGACCTCGCGCACAAGACCCGCGGCTGCCTGCTCACCCAAGCCTCCGCCTCCCTGCTGGCGCGCTACGCCAAGGGCGGAGACGTGGCGGCGGCAGGCGAGCTGCGCGCGGCGATCGAGGCGTTCCTCAAGGGGCAGGAGGACGAGCGGTTCGCCATCCTCACCCCGGTGCGCAACGCCAAGAGCCGCTGGGACTGCGTCACCCTGCCGTTCCAGGCGCTGGCGGACGCCCTGGCCGACCTGGAGAAACGGGGCTGACCCGCGGCATCGCCGGGCTTCCCTGATCCCGAGGCTGGACGGACGGCGCTGACCCGGGACACTTGATCGCGATCAATGCCCGGCGGGAAAAGCTTGGGCATTTCCGGGCAGCGGACCGCGATCAACCAGGGACAGAGGACGCGATGGCGACGGCCCTCGATGCAGGCAAGCGGCAACTCGCTCGGGAGCCGGCCGAGACACCCTGGCATGCGCTGGCCGTCGACGACGTCCTGAAGCGGCTCGACACCGATTGGCACGGCCTGCCGAGCGACGAGGCGCGGCGGCGCCTGGAGCGGCACGGCCCGAACAGCCTGCCACAAGCGCCGGGGCGCCACCCGGTCCTGCGCTTCCTCGCCCAGTTCCACAGCGCGCTGATCTATTTCCTCCTGGCGGCGGCGGTCGGCGCCTGGGTGCTCGGCCATCACGTCGACGCGGTCGTGATCCTCCTGGTCGTCACCATCAACGCGATCGTCGGCTTCGTGCAGGAAGGCAAGGCCGAGGAGGCGCTGGCCGCGATCCGCCAGATGATCTCGCCCCAGGCCAACGTGCTGCGCGATGGCCAGCGGGTGGCGGTGGCGGTGGCCGAGCTGGTCCCGGGCGACATCGTGCTGCTGGAGGCGGGCGACCGGGTCCCGGCCGACCTGCGCCTGCTGAAGGTCCACGGTCTGCTGATCCAGGAGGCGGCGCTCACCGGGGAATCGGTGGCGGCCGAGAAGGACGGCCGGCCGGCCGCGGCCGACGCGGCGCTGGGCGATCGCCACGGCATGGCGTTCTCCGGCACGCTGGTGGTGGCAGGTCGGGCAAGCGGCTTGGTGGTCGCGACCGGTAGCGGCACCGAGATCGGCCGGATCAGCCGGCTGATCAGCTCGGTGCAGGAACTGACCACGCCACTCCTGCGCCAGATCAACCGCTTCGGCGAGCGCTTCACCCTGTTCGTGTTCGTCGGCGCGGTGCTGCTGTTCACCTTCGCGATCCTGGTCCGGGGCCATGACTGGAGCGATTCGCTCCTGGCGGTGGTCGCGGTCGCGGTCGGCGTGGTGCCGGAGGGCCTGCCGGCGGTGATCACCATCACGCTGGCGGTGGGCGTGCGGCGCATGGCGGCGCGCAAGGCGGTGGTCCGCCGCCTGCCGGCGGTGGAGACGCTGGGCGCCACCTCGGTGATCTGCTCGGACAAGACCGGCACGCTGACCCGCAACGAGATGACTGCGCGCCGGATCGTCACCGGCGGCCACCGGATCCAGGTGGAAGGCTCCGGCTATCAGCCTGAGGGCGCGCTGGAGGCGCTGGGTGTCGATGACGATGCGGCAGCGCTGGCCGCGGCCGTTCCACTGATCAGCTGCGCCCTGCTCTGCAACGACGCGGAACTCCGCCAGGACGGGACGGGCTGGAGCGTGAACGGCGACCCGATGGAGGGCGCGCTCGTGGCGCTCGCCATGAAGGCCGGCCTCGATCCCCGGCATGCCCGCGCCGAATGGCCGAGGCTCGACGAGATCCCGTTCGACGCCCAGCATCGCTTCATGGCCAGCCTGCACCGCCGCCCGGGCGGCGGGACCACCCTGTTCGTCAAGGGCGCGCCCGAGCGGGTCCTGGAGATGAGCCGGGCCGAGCTGGGTCCGGACGGACGTCCCCGGCCGGTCGACCAGGCGTTCTGGGCCGAGGCCATTGCGGCTACCGCGCGGGACGGCGAGCGGATCCTGGGCTTCGCCATGGCCGAACTGCCGGATGGCCAGGAGCAGTTGGCCTTCGCCGACCTGGAGCGGGCGCCACTCATCTTCCTCGGCATCGTCGGCTTCATCGATCCGCCGCGCGACGAGGCGATGGATGCCATCGCCGAGTGCCGCTCGGCAGGCATCAGGGTCAAAATGATCACCGGCGACCATGCTGCCACCGCCGGGGCGATCGCCCGCCAGCTCGGCATGAGCGAGGACCCCGAGGTCGTCACCGGCGCGGAGCTGGACCGTATGGACGAGCCGGCGCTGGACCAGGCGGCCAAGCGTGCCACCGTGTTCGCCCGCACCAGCCCCGAGCACAAGCTCCGGATCGTGCAGGCTCTGCAACGGCAGGGTGCCGTGGTGGCGATGACCGGCGACGGGGTCAACGACGCGCCGTCGCTCAAGCAGGCTGATGTCGGCGTCGCCATGGGCCACAAGGGCACCGAGGCCGCCAAGGAGGCGGCCGAGATGGTGCTGCTCGACGACAATTTCGCCTCGATCGTGGCCGCGGTCCACGAGGGCCGCACCGTCTACGACAATATCCGCAAGGTGATCTCCTGGACCCTGCCGACCAATGGCGGCGAGGTGATCGCGGTGATCGCGGCGATCCTGTTCGGCTTCGTCATGCCGATGACCGCCACCCAGATCCTGTGGATCAACCTGATCCTGACCGTGACGCTGGGCCTGGTGCTGGCGTTCGAGCCTTCCGAGGACGGCGTGATGGCACGCCCGCCGCGCCGGCCCGACGCCCCGCTGCTCTCGCCCTTCCTGCTCTGGCGGGTGGTGTTCGTCTCGGCCCTGTTCACGATCGCCGTGCTGGCCGTGTTCTTCTATGTGCTCGGCCGGGGCGACGACGTGGCGACCGCCCGGACCATGGTGGTGAACACGCTGGTCGTGCTGGAGATCTTCTACCTGTTCAACGTGCGCTACCTGCACATGACCTCGATCACCTGGAAGGGTGCGATGGGTACGCCCTTCGTGCTGGCGGCGGTCGCCGCGGTGGTGGTGGCGCAGTTCGCCTTCACCTATCTGCCGTTCATGAACAGGATCTTCGACAGCCGCCCCCTGTCCTTTTCCGACGGCATGCTCACCGTGGTCATCGGAATCACGATGCTCATGGTACTGGAAGCGGAGAAGGCCCTTTTCCAGCGCTTCGGCATCTTCCAGACCTCGCGCAACTGATCATCGCCCTTCGGGAGGACCGACATGACCACCGCCCCGCCAAAGCCGACCATCCTGCTCGCCTCCGACCTGTCGCCCCGGTCAGACCGGGCGACCGACCGCGCCATCGCCCTGGCGCAGGCCTGGGGGACGCGGCTCGTGGCGGTCCATGCCCTGCCGCCAGAGAGCAAGGTCCTGCCGCTCGGCACGGGCTCGCCCCATCCCGAGGTGACCGCCCGCCGCCGGCTAGCCGCCGAGTTCGCGGTGCTGGGCGACCAGGCCGTGCTCGTGGTGGCGGAGGGCAAGCCGGCCGAGGTGGTGGCCCGCTATGCCAAGGAGCAGGACTGCGAGCTGATCGTCACTGGCGTGGCGCGCGAGGAAACGATCGGCCGGATGTTCCTGGGCGATACGGTGGACGACATCCTGCGCAGGTCGGCCGCGCCGGTCCTGGTGGTGAAGAACCGCATGCGCGGCGACTACCGCACGCTGGTGTTCGCCACCGACTTCTCCGACACGTCGAAGCTGGCGCTCGACACCGCCCTCACCCTGTTCCCGCCGGAGCGCCTCGTCCTGTTCCACGGCTATTCCACGCCGCTGGCCGGGATCACCGGTGATCCGGCCAGCTACCGGCGCCAGTATGGCGACGGCGTGGTCCGCAAGGACTGCGAGGCGTTCGTGGCGAAGCTGGACCTGCCCGAGCGCCTGCGCAACGGCCTGGAGATGGTGCTGCAGGACGGCTTCCCCGGCCAGCTCCTGGCCGAATATGTCGAGACCCATCCGGCCGACCTCGTGGTCGTGGGTGCGCGCGGCCAGAGCCCGCTCCGGGAGATCGTGCTCGGCAGCACCGCCAAGGAGATCCTGGCGACGGTGTGCTGCGACACGCTGGTGGTGCGGCGCTGACCTTCCCGCCGCCGGAGCCTCTTGGACCGGCGGCAAACCATCCGCTAGGCTTTGCCCGCGTCACAGGGCGGGGAGGCATGATGAGTGGGTCCGACATCCTGATCGGCAAGGCCGGAACCCTCGACCAGCACCTCCTGCTCCGCCAGGCCAACCGGCACGGCTTGGTCGCCGGTGCCACCGGCACCGGCAAGACGGTGACGCTGCAGCGGCTCGCGGAGAGCTTCGCCAAGGCCGGGGTGCCGGTGTTCGCGGCCGACGTGAAGGGTGATCTCTCCGGCATCGCCAGACCCGGCGCCACCGACAGCAAGCTCGCCGAACGTGCCCGGGAACTGGCCATTCCGGACTGGGTGCCGGCGGGCGTGCCCACTGTGTTCTGGGACGTGTTCGGCGAGCAGGGCCATCCGGTGCGCACCACCGTGGCCGAGATGGGCCCACTCCTGCTCGCCCGGCTGCTCGAGTTGAACGACGTCCAGGAGGGCATCCTCAACATCGTCTTCCGCATCGCCGACGAGGAGAAGCTGCTGTTGCTCGACCTCGCCGACCTGCGCGCCATGCTGAACGAGGTGGCCGAGCGGGCGGACGAGCTGCGCGCCACCTATGGCAATGTCAGCAAGGCCTCGGTGGGCGCCGTGCAGCGGGCACTATTGGTGCTGGAGCAGCAGGGCGGCGACCGGTTCTTCGGCGAGCCGGCCCTGGCGCTGGCCGACCTGATGCGCACCACACCGGACGGGATTGGCCAGGTGAGCCTGCTGGCAGCCGACCGGCTGCTGCACAGCCCCAGGCTCTACTCGACCCTCCTGCTCTGGCTGATGTCCGAGCTGTTTGAGGAGCTGCCCGAGGCCGGCGACCTGGACAAGCCCAAGCTCGTGTTCTTCTTCGACGAGGCGCATCTCCTGTTCGATGGCGCGCCCAGGGTGCTGCTCGACAAGATCGAGCAGGTGGTCCGGCTGATTCGCTCCAAGGGGGTGGGCGTCTATTTCGTCACGCAGAACCCGGCCGACGTGCCCGACCAGGTGCTGGGCCAGCTCGGCAACCGGGTGCAGCACGCGCTGCGCGCCTTCACCCCGCGCGATCAGAAGGCGGTGCGGACCGCGGCCGAGACCTTCCGGGCCAATCCGGCCTTCGACACGGCCGCGGCGATCACCGAGCTCGGCATCGGCGAAGCGCTGGTCTCGACGCTCGATGCCAAGGGTGTGCCGGGCGAAGTGCAGCGCACCCTGGTGGCCCCGCCCTGCAGCCGGGTCGGCCCGCTCACGGCCGAGGAGCGCAAGGCGGAGCTGGCGGCGAGCCCGCTGGCCGGCCGCTATGATCAGGCGGTCGACCGGGAGTCCGCGGCGGAGCTCCTGGCGGCGCGGGCCGGCAAGGCCACCGCACCTGCCGCGGCCGCGGCCGGTACGGTCGACCCCGAGCTTGCGGCCAGGCTCGACGCGGCGCTCGGCCGTACCGGCACGCGGCCTGCCGGCGGTACCCGCTATCCGCCGCCCGAGCCTGCACCAGAGCCGGCCAACCGGCGGCAGGGTGGCAGCCGCCGGGCGCCGCCGGCCTCCATGGCCGAGCAGATCGCCACCACGGCAGTGAAGAACATGGCCTCGTCCATGGCCCGCTCGCTGGGCTCCCGGGTGGGCAGCGCCATCGTTCGCGGCGTGCTGGGCTCGCTGCTGAAGGGTGGGCGCTGAGCGCTGCGATTGTCTCGGCACAATTTGCGCGTGACTGCCGTCTTACTGTCGGGTGCGGCGCTGGCGGCACGCTCGACCTGACAAGAGTGGTGGACATCCGGGCAGGACGGGATCAGTTTGCCTGTCCTGCGCGATCCAGGATTCCGGCCGTGAATGATCACCTGACCGGCTTCCAGGACACGCCCTCGCCCGGCCTGACGGGCACCGACCTTCTGGGTGACGTACTCCATGGCTTCCGGCCCCACGGCCTCCGGCACGCTCAGCGCCGAGTCCCTGAGCGCTCCGGTCACCGCCCCCGACCGGTCGGGCGGTGACATCGCGATCGCGATCCTGATCTCCGCCAGCGTCTGCCATCTGCTGAACGACATGATGCAGTCGATGCTGGCGTCGATCTATCCGCTCATCAAGGACGACTTCCACCTCGACTTCGTCCAGATCGGCATCATCACGCTGGCCTTCCAGCTCACCGCCTCGCTGCTCCAGCCGTTCGTCGGCATGTGGACCGACAAGCATCCGATGCCGTTCTCGCTCCCGGTCGGCATGGGCTTCACCCTGGTGGGCTTGGTCCTGCTGGCGTTCGCGAGCGGCTTTACCAGCGTGCTGATCGCAGCGGCGATGATCGGCGTCGGCTCGTCCGTGTTCCATCCCGAAGCCTCGCGCGTGGCGCGCCTGGCGTCCGGCGGCCGTCATGGCCTGGCCCAGTCGCTGTTCCAGGTGGGCGGCAATTTCGGCACCGCGGTCGGCCCGCTGCTCGCTGCCTTCATCGTGGTGCCCTATGGGCGGCAGAACGTCCTGTTCTTCATCCTGGCCGCCGTGATCGGCATCGCGATCCTGTCCTACATGGGCAACTGGTACAATCGCCACCTGATCGCCAGGCGCGCCAAGAGCGTGGCCAAGGCGCTGGTCTCGCCGGTGCCCAGGCGGATGGTGCAGATCTCGCTCGCCATCCTGATCCTGCTGACGTTCTCCAAGAACTTCTACATGGCGAGCTTTTCCAGCTACTACACTTTCTACCTGATGGACCGCTTCGACCTGTCGATCCAGTCGGCGCAGGTCCATCTGTTCCTGTTCCTGGGTGCCGCCGCTGCCGGCACGATCCTGGGCGGGCCGATCGGCGACGCGATCGGGCGCAAGCTGGTGATCTGGATCTCGATCCTGGGCGTGGTGCCGTTCACCCTGGCCCTGCCCTACGCCAACCTGTTCTGGACCGACGTGTTCGCCATCCTGACCGGGCTGATCATGGCCTCGGCCTTCCCGGCGATCGTGGTGTATGCCCAGGAATTGCTGCCGGGCAAGGTCGGCATGGTGGCCGGCCTGTTCTTCGGCTTCGCCTTCGGCATGGGCGGGCTGGGTGCCGCCTTGCTCGGCTGGCTGGCCGATCACACCAGCATCGCCTTCGTCTACCAGGTCTGCTCCTTCCTGCCGCTGATCGGCATCCTGACCTGGTTCCTGCCAAACCTGGAGACGTCCCGGATGCGCCAGCGCGCCGCTGCGCGCGGCTGAGCGGGTGGCCGCGTCCGAGCGCCCGGGCCGGGGGGAACGCTGGTTCCTCACCGGTCTCGGCATCGGCCAGATCTGCGCCTACGGCTCGCTCTATTACGGCTTCCCGCTGATCGCCGAGGCGATGGCGGCCGATCTCGGCCTGGGCAAGCCGGAAATCTATGTCGGCGCAGCGCTGGGCCTGATCGTGGCGGCGCTGGCCGCCTGGCCGGTGGGGGTGCTGATCGATCGCGGCCATGGCCGGGCCGTGATGAGCGGAGGTGCCGTGCTCGGCAGCCTCCTGCTGCTGCTCTGGTCGCAGGTCCATTCCCTGCTGCCCTACTACCTGATCCTGGCCGCGCTCGGTCTGGTCCAGGCCGCCGTGTTCTACGAGCCGGTGTTCGCCGTGGCGGCACGCCGGTTCGGCCCGGAGGGTGCCAGGCGCGGCGTCACCGCGCTCACCATGTGGGGCGGCTTCTCCAGTACGGTGTTCCTGCCGATCATCCAGTTCCTGCTGGACCAGCAGGGCTGGCGGGCCACGCTGGTGGTGCTGGGCGCCATCAACCTGCTGGTCACCGCCAGCCTGAACTTCCTGGTGATCGACCGGCGCAAGGACCGGCTGGAACCGCCCGGCGCCGCCGGACGCCCGGCCCCGGCCAGGCCCGGCACGAGCGAGATCCTGCGCATGCCGGTGTTCTGGGCGCTGGCCCTGGCGTTCACCGCGCAGTCGGCGGCGATCTCCGCCTTTCTGTTCCACCTCTACCCCCTCCTGCTGGAGCGGGGCTTCCAGGCGCATGACGTCGTGCTGGCGATGATGGTGATCGGGCCGGCCCAGGTGGGCGCCCGCATGCTGCTCTGGCTGTTCGCACCGGGGATCCGGGTCAGCCGGCTGGGCATCGTGACCACGCTGGCCTTCCCGCTCTCCTTCCTGGCGCTGACCCTGGCACCGCCCGGCCTCCTCACGATCGTGCTGATCACCATCGTCTACGGCACGGCCAACGGGATCATGACCATCGTGCGCGGCATCGCGGTACCGGAGATGGTGACCCGGCAAGGCTATGGCGCGGTCAACGGGCTGATGGCGATCCCGGCCACCGTCACGCGCGCGGCGGCACCGGTGGGTGCCGCCATGCTCTGGGCGGCGACCGGCAGCTATGATGCGGTGCTGTGGGCGATCACGGCCGCCACCGTGGTGCTGGCGGCGGCCTTTGCCCTGGCAGTGCTGGTGGCGAACCGGCCGGCCCGCCGGATGATCGTCGCCTGAACCCTACGGGCAGGCCTTGGCCCCGGCGGCATGACGGGCGCCGCCGGTGCAGCGCAGCCCGACCAGATCCGGCATGTCCGCGGCACGCTAGACCCGGATCAGCAGGTAGGCCGTGCCGTCCAGCCGATTGCGCGCCAGAACCACGTCGAGGTCCAGCCCATAGTGGACGGCGTCGTAGCCGTCGTTGCCGAAGGTGGAGAAGAACGGGTCGATCGCCCTGGCGGTCCCGCGGCCAACGCCATCATCTTGCCCAGGACCATCGCACCGCCGCCGCCGAATCCATTCCGGCAGATTACGACGGATTTCCTCAGTACGACGATTGATTTTGGCGCAAGGCGGCGTCGGCGTGGCCAGGCGCAGCGGCTGCCGGCTTCTCAGCCGGGATAGGTCAGCACCGTCTCCACCGGCACGCTCAGCCGGTCGCGCCCGCCCAGCCCGTCGAGCTCGATCAGGCAGATGGCCGCGACCGGCTCGGCACCGATCTTGCGCAGCAGCTGGATCGAGGCCTCGGCAGTGCCGCCGGTGGCGATCAGGTCGTCGATCAGGACGGCCCGGGCCCCCTTGGGGATCAGGTCCTCGACGATCTGCACGGTGTCGCTGCCATATTCCAGGTCATAGTCGTGGCTGACCACGGCGCCAGGCAGCTTGCCCACTTTACGGACCATGACGAAGCCGCGATCCATATGCAGCGCCAAGGGTGCCGCGAAGATGAACCCCCGGCTCTCGATGCCGACCAGGACATCGGGCCGGTACTTCTCCGCCAGCCCGGCCATCTGCGTCACTGCGGCGCGGTAGGCCAAGTGGTTCGCGAGCAGGGTCGAGATGTCATAGAAGAGGATGCCGGGCTTGGGAAAATCGGGAACGGTGCGGATGTGGTCGGAAATGTTCATGGGCGGGCTCGCAGTGCTGGCGGCGCGCATGGTTGCCAGAGCCGGCTGCAAGGGTAAAGCCGCGGTGGCGCTGCTGCTCGTGCTGCTGGCGCCGGCAGCCGGTCTCGCCATGGAGACCCGTGAGCTCGCTGTCGAGACCCGGCAGGGACCGCTCACCTATTTCATCGAGGTGGCGCGCACGCCCTCCGAGCGCAGCCAGGGGCTGATGTATCGCGAGGAACTGGCCCGCGACCACGGCATGCTGTTCGATTTCGGCCAGCCGCAGCATGTTTCGTTCTGGATGAAGAACACCCCATTGCCGCTCGACCTGCTGTTCGCCGATGCAGAGGGCGTCATCGTGCGCATCCACGCGCAAGCCGAGCCGTTCTCGGAGACCCTGATCCCATCCGGGCAGCCGGTGCGCTACGTGCTGGAAATCATTGGCGGCTCGGCCGCCGAGCGCGGCATCCGCACCGGGGACCGCCTGACGCTCGGCAACTAGGGCCCGCTTGCGCCGATCGTCGCGGCGACCACCGGCGCGCCGGCTGCCCGCTAGGCACGCACGCCCAGCTCGTCGAGATGGGCCATCAGCATGGCCGGGTCGTCATAGACCCGGTACGCGCCGGCCCGCTCCAGCTCGTCCACGCCATAGCCGCCGGAGAGCAGGCCCACGCCCAGGGTCCGAGCGCGGCGCGCGGCCAGCATGTCCCACACGCTGTCGCCTACCACGTAGACGTTGGCGGCAGGCACGCCCAGCCGCTCGATCGCGGCCAGGAACAGGTCGGGATCGGGCTTGGCGTGGGGCACCTGGTCGCGGGTCACCACCGGTACGTCGGGCGGGATGGCCAGGCGCTCCAGCACCGGGCCCGCCGTTTCCAGGTGCCCGCTGGTGGCGATCGCCCAGGGGCAGCCGATCTCGGTCAGGTAGGCCAGGAGCTGCGTCGTGCCCGGCAGCGGGCGCACGTCGCCGGCGAGCCGCCGGTACGCTGCGGCATGCCGCGCCTGCAGCTGCTGGAGCACCGTGGCGTCCAGGTCCCGCCCGGTCTCACGCAGCAATGCCCGCGTGAACAGGCCGCCGCTCATGCCGATCCGGCGATGGATGCGCCAGATCGACAGCTCGATGCCGCTCTCCAGCAGCGCATGGTGCCATGCCAGGACATGCTGGTAGACGCTATCGACGAGCGTGCCGTCGAGGTCGAACACCAGGGCAACAGGGCGAGATGCGCTGTTCGAGTCGCCGGTCATCCAGGTAGCCCCTCGCTGGCCCGGCCGGCGCGGATCCGAGGCTCAGGCCGGAACCGTCACCATGCCTGCGTCACTGCTCTCCGGCGCCTCGCCCGGCATGGCGTTCAGCCGCGCCCGCAGCATCACGCGGAAGCTGTCCTGCAGCTGGCCGGTACGGCAGAACTCTTCGAACTCGTGCTCGGCATCCAGAATCGACCCGTAGTAACGCTGCATCAGCGCCTCGGGTTCCATGCCTAGCCGCCTGACCGCCAGGGCCAGCAGCTCCGTGTCGGACATGAACGGGTTCATCTGGAGGTCCCCCCTCATTCGTTTGTGACAGTCCGGAGGCGTTTTCCGGAATGGACCTGCCTAGAACCCGTGCAAGGCGGCGTCCAGGGTGAATGCAAATTAGGCGTAATCCGGTGCCCGGCAAAACGCTGCGTGATGCATTCGCCCCCTGGAAGGCCGGGACGATCAGGACAGTGCCGCGCAGGCCTTCTGGATCCGCGCGCAGGCATCCTCCAGGACGGAGGTCGCGGTCGCGTAGGAGATCCGGAAGTAGGGGTCCAGGCCGAACGCGCTGCCATGGACCACGGCCACGCCGACACCTTCCAGGAGGTAGCGGGCGAAATCCTCGCTCGACCCGATCACCTGGCCGTCCGGGGTCTTCTTGCCGATCACGCCCTGGCAGGACGGATAGACATAGAAGGCACCCTCGGGCTTGTGGCAGGACAGGCCCTGGGCCTCGTTCAGCCGCGCCACCACCAGGTCGCGCCGCTGCCGGTAGACCTCGTTGCGCTCCGGCAGGAAGGACAGGTCGCCCTCCAGCGCCGCCACCGCCGCCGCCTGGCTGATCGAGCTGGGGTTCGACGTGCTCTGCGACTGGATGGTGCCCATCGCCTTGATCAGGTCCTTCGGCCCGCCGGCATAGCCGATTCGCCAGCCGGTCATGGCGAAGGCCTTGGACACGCCGTTGCAGGTGAGCGTGCGCTCCATCAGGCGCGGCTCGACCTCAGCCGGAGTCGCGAAGGTGAAGCCGTCATAGACCAAGTGCTCGTACATGTCGTCGGTCATGACGTAGACCTGGGGGTGCTTCAGCAGCACCTCGGTCAACGCCTTGAGCTCGGCGGCGGTATAGGCGCTGCCGGTGGGGTTGCTCGGCGAGTTCAGCACCAGCCACTTGGTCTTGGGCGT
The DNA here is from genome assembly GCF_035556675.1 of Geminicoccus sp. Classification (GTDB taxonomy): domain Bacteria; phylum Pseudomonadota; class Alphaproteobacteria; order Geminicoccales; family Geminicoccaceae; genus Geminicoccus. Next base: position 35,554 of record NZ_DATMFZ010000105.1, read on the forward strand.
GATCGCCCGGTCCAGGTCCTCGGCCTGAAGCTTGAAGCCGTGCTGCTCCAGGCAGGGCACGAACACCGGGGTGCCGCCGGCCAGCAGCACCATGTCGGGATAGCTCACCCAGTAGGGCGCCGGGATGACCACCTCGTCGCCCGGGTTCAGCGTCGCCATGAAGGCGTTGTAGAGCACCTGCTTGCCGCCGGTGCCGACCGTGATCTGCTCGGGCGCGTAGGTCAGGCCGTTCTCGCGGGCGAACTTGGCGACGATCGCCTTCTTCAGGCGCGGCGTCCCGTCCACGGCGGTGTACTTGGTCTGGCCCTGGTTGATCGCCTCGATCGCCGCGGCCTTGATGTGGTCCGGCGTGTCGAAGTCCGGCTCGCCGGCCGCCAGCCCGATCACGTCCCGGCCCTTGGCCTGGAGCTCGCGGGCGAGGTTGGTGATCGCGATGGTCGGCGAGGGCTTGATCCGGCCCAGCGCCGCGGAGATGAGAGCCATGGAAAGCTACCCGAGCATGATCGAGACGGTTTGCGGCCTGCATCTAGCAGGCAAATCCCGTACTTCCCACCCCTGCCGCCGCACGGTCCCGAAGGATTCGTGCAGCGGCAAGACGACCGGGCCGTTCAGCCACGCCGGTCGAGCGGAACGAACGAGCGGCGGTCGTAGCCCGCATAGAGCTGACGCGGCCGGCCGATCTTCTGCTCGGGGTCCTGGATCATCTCGTCCCATTGCGCGACCCAGCCCACCGTGCGGGCCAGGGCGAAGATCGCGGTGAACATCTTCGACGGGATGCCTAGCGCTTCCAGGATGATGCCCGAATAGAAGTCGACGTTCGGGAACAGCTTGCGCTTGACGAAGTAATCGTCGGAGAGCGCGATCTTCTCCAGTTCGCGCGCGATCGCCAGCAGCGGGTTGTCGGCCTTGCCGAGCTGCGCCAGGACCTGGTCCGCACTTTCCTTCAGCACCTGGGCGCGCGGGTCGTAGTTCTTGTAGACCCGGTGGCCGAAGCCCATCAGGCGGAAGCCGCTGTCCTTGTCCTTGGCCTTCTCGATGAACTCGGGAATGCGCGCAGGATCGCTGATCTCGCGCAGCATGGTGAGCACCGCCTCGTTCGCACCGCCATGGGCGGGACCCCACAGGGCCGCGATGCCCGCCGCGATCGCCGCATAGGGACTGGCGCCGGTCGAACCCACTAGGCGGACCGTCGAGGTCGAGGCGTTCTGCTCGTGGTCGGCATGGAGGATGAAGATCCGGTCCAGCGCCTTGGCGTGGATCGGGTCGACCTCGTAGCGCTCGCACGGCACCGAGAACATCATGTGCAGGAAGTTCTCGGCGTAGGAAAGGTCGTTGCGCGGGTAAACGAACGGCTGGCCGATCGTGTACTTGTAGGCCATCGCCGCGATGGTCGGCAGCTTGGCGATCAGCCGGTGCGTCGCGATCATCCGGTGGTGCGGATCGTCGGAGTTCAGGTCCTCGTAGTAGAAGGCCGAGAGCGCCCCCACTACGCCGATCATCACCGCCATCGGATGGCTGTCGCGGCGAAAGCCGCGGAACAGGAAGTGGATCTGCTCGTGCAGCATCGTGTGATAGGTGATGTCGCGCACGAACAGGGCCTTCTGCGCGGCGGTCGGCAGCTCGCCGTTCAGGAGGAGGTAGCAGACTTCCAGATAGTCGCTCTTGGTCGCCAGTTCCTCGATCGAGTAGCCGCGATGGAGCAGCACGCCCTCGTCGCCGTCGATATAGGTGATCTTCGAGGTGGTGCTGGCGGTCGACGTGTAGCCGGGATCATAGGTGAACATCCCGGTCTGGGCGTAGAGCTTGCGGATGTCGATGACATTGGGCCCAAGCACGCCGCCCAGCACGGGGAGCTCGGCGGTCTTGCCATCAGGTGTGGTCAAGGTCGCCGACTTGCCGGTTGAAGCTGTCATCGAGCTCTCCTCGTTGTTCCTTGCATTATCGAAACGCCAGTCTTCATCCGGTCAGCCGGAGATTGGCACGGAATGTCCTTGGCCGGCATCTGCCTGCGGCTCATCGATGCGTGCAGGAAACGCAGCATCGATGCGCCGGTTGCGCGCTACCGCCTGGGGTTCTTCTCCGGATTGCGGCCGGCCGCGGCGTCCTCCAGCCGGGCCTTCACCTCGTCCCTGCCCAGCACCACCATGACCTCGAATAACCCGGGCGACACCGTAGAACCAGTCAGGGCCACACGCAGCGGCTGCGCCAGCTTGCCGAACCCCAGCCCGATCTCCGTGGCATAGGCCCGGCACTCGGCTTCCAGCGTCGCCTCGTCGAACGGCTCCACCGCCGTCAGCCGGGCCGCCACCGCGCCCAGCCGCTCACGCGCCGCCGGGTCGAGCAGCTTGGCGGCATCGCTGGCGATCCGGATCGGGCGCGGCTCCACGTAGAAGGCCGCCGCCTCGGCCAGCTCGACCAGCGTGCGGCAGCGCGCCTTGAGCCCGCCCATCCCCGCCTGGAGCCGCGCAGCGCCGGCCTCGTCCAGCGTGAAGCCGGCCTCGGCCAGGATCGGGCGGATCAGCCCGATCAGCTCCTCGTCGGAGCACGCCCGCAGCCAGTGGGCGTTGAGCGAGGTCAGCTTCTGCATGTCGAAGCGGGACGGCGACCGGCCGACCTGCGCCATGTCGAACCAGCGGATCGCGTCCTCGGTCGAGATCACGTCGGCATCGCCGTGCGACCAGCCCAGGCGCATCAGGTAGTTGCGCATCGCTTCCGGCAGCATGCCCATGTCGCGATAGGCCTCAATGCCCAGCGCGCCGTGCCGCTTGCTGAGCTTGGCCCCGTCCGGCCCGTGGATCAGCGGGATGTGGCCGAAGACCGGCGGCTCCACGCCCATCGCCCGATAGAGCTGCACCTGGCGGAAGGTGTTGGTCAGATGGTCGTCGCCGCGGATCACATGGGTGATGCCCATGTCGGCATCGTCCACCACCACGGACAGCATGTAGGTGGGCGTGCCGTCGCCGCGCAGCAGGACCATGTCGTCGAGCTGGACGTTCGCCACGGTGACCTCGCCCTGGACCATGTCCTGGACGGTGGTCTCGCCGGTCTGGGGCATCTTCAGCCGGATCACCGGGTCGACGCCAGCCGGGGCCAGGGACGGGTCGCGGTCGCGCCAGGTCCCGTCATAGCGGGGCTGACGGCCTTCCGCGCGCGCCTTGGCACGCATCGCCTCCAGCTCCTCCGGCGTGGACCAGCAGCGATAGGCCTTGCCCTCGGCCAGCAGCCGGTGCGCGATCTCGGCATGGCGGCCGGCCCGCGCGAACTGGAAGACCGGCTCCTCGTCCCAGTCCAGGCCCAGCCATTCCAGGCCCTGGAAGATCTTCTGGATCGCGTCCTCGGTGCTGCGCGCGCGGTCGGTGTCCTCGATGCGCAGCAGGAACTTGCCACCCTTGGACCGGGCGAACAGCCAGTTGAACAGGGCCGTACGCGCCCCGCCGATATGCAGATAGCCCGTCGGCGAGGGCGCGAACCGGACGATTACACTCATTAGTTGATATCCTGTCCGACCCGAATTAACCTTAAGTTGATGCGACGCTAACCCGCGCGTCGCGCTTTAGCACGGGACCGCTCGCAGGTGCAGCAAGGTCGCACGACCTGGTCGGCGGCAGTCCGGCAGGGTGCCGGAGCGGGTGCCATCCGCGCGGTCCTCGCCGCCCTGCGCCAGCTGCTCCTGGCGGAACGGCATCGCTGGGCGCTGTGGGCGCCCGTGCTCATGGGCCTGGGCGTCCTTCTCTATATGGTCCCGCCAGACGATCCGCCGAGCGGCTGGACCGGGATCGCCCTCCTCGTCCTGGCCGCGGCCACGATCGCCGCCTTGCGTGCCCTGTACGCGCGCCAGACCGCCGTGGCGACCCTGGCCTGCCTGCTGGCCGCCCTGCCCGCGGGATACCTCGTCGCCGTCTGGCGCACCGCCCAGGTCGACACGATCTCGCTGGCCCGCCCGCTCACCCTGGAGGTGGAGGGCCGCGTCGTCGCCATCGAGGGCCGCGCGCGCGGCCACCGGCTGACCCTGGACCAGGTGGCGGTGCTGGATCGCCAACTCGCCACGGTGCCGCAACGGATCCGCATCGGCGTGGCGAAGGGTGCCGAACTGCTGGCGGCCGGCGACCGGATCCGGGTCCGGGCGCGCCTGGAGGCGCCGCAGCCGCCGGCCCTCCCCGGCAGCTACGACTGGGCCCGGGACGCATGGTTCCAGGGCCTGGGTGCGGTCGGCTGGTCACTGGGTGCGCCGACCTTGATCGCGGCCGGCGCCGGCGAAAGCGGCCCGGCTCTGTTTGTCGAGCGGATCCGCACCGCACTGAGCCATCGGATCGCCAGCACCACCCCGGGTGCCGCCGGGGCCGTGGCCGCCGCACTGGTGACCGGACAGCGGGGTGCCGTCGACAACCGGGTCTGGGAGGACATGCAGCGTTCGGGCCTGGCCCACCTGATCTCGATCTCCGGGCTGCACTTCACCCTGGTGGCCAGTGTGGTGTTCTTCCTGGCGCGCTGGTGCCTCTCATTGTGCCCGCCCTTGTGCCTGCGCCTGCCGGCCCAGAAGGGTGCCGCCCTCGCCGCGATCCTGGGCTGTGCCCTCTATCTGGTGATTTCCGGAGCCTCCGTGCCGGCCCAGCGCTCCTTCGTCACCGCCACGATCGTGTTCACCGCCGTGCTGGTCGACCGCGACCCGATCTCCCTGCGCCTGCTCGCCGTGGCGGCCGCTGCCGTGCTGCTCGTGGCCCCGCACAGCCTGCTGGGCCCGTCCTTCCAGCTGACCTTCGCGGCCATGGTCGGCCTGATCGCCCTGTTCGAGGCACTCTCGGCACGTCGCGCCCAAACACCGGCAGCACCTGGCGGCCCGACACGGCGCATGCTCGCCTATCTGGGCGGGATCGTGCTGACCACGGTGATCGCGACGATCGCCACCGCACCGTTCGGCGCCTGGCATTTCGGCGTGGTCGCGACCTGGGGCGTGGCCGCGAACATGCTGGCCGTGCCCATCACCTCGTTCGTGGTGATGCCGGCCGCCGTGCTGGGCACCGCACTGCTACCGCTGGGCCTGGACCAGCCGGCCTTCATGGTCATGGGTGCGGGCGTGGCCCTGGTGCTGTGGATCGCGGCGGAGATCGCCGCCTGGCCCCATGCCAGCTTCGCCATCCCCGGCATGACCGGCGGCTGCATCGCCCTGATCGTGCTGGGCGGGCTGTGGCTCGCCATCTGGCAGCGCCCCTGGCGGCTCTTGGGCCTGCCGCCCGTGCTGCTGGGCCTGGGCATGGCGGTGCTGGGCCAGCCGCCGCGCCTGTTCGTGGCACCCGATGCGCAGGTGGTGGCCGTGCTAGCCGAAGATGGCCGGCTCCTGCGCACGCCCGGCAAGCTGGATGGGCGGGTCGCCGAGGCCTGGCGCACCCGCACCGGTGCCTCGGGCCGCCTCGCGCGCTGGCCAGACGCGGCACCCGGCCGGCCCGGCTGCGACCCGTTCGGCTGCACCCTGGAGCTGGCCGGGCACCGGGTGGCGGTGCTGACCGGCCCGGGCGATGCCGGTGACGACTGCCGCCATGCCGACCTGGTGCTCGATCTGGTGGCCGAACGACGCTGCCCGCTGCCGACCCGCTCGATCGGACGCAGCGCGCTCAGGGCCGCCCGCGGGCTGGAAGCCAGGCTCGAGCCCGAGGGCATCCTGCTCGCGACCCTCAGTGCCGCCCGCGGCGACCGGCCCTGGAGCCGGAGCACCCACCCGCAACCTCGCATCCCGGATCCCACCGATGACGCCGACCCCTGACCTGCCGGATCCGCTGCTCCGCTGCACCAGTGCAAGGCTGCGCACCAGCGACCTCCTGACTGCCCTGGTGGTGGCCGCCGCTTTGGTACTGGTGGTAGCGGTCACCTGGGGAGCCCGGCTGGACGCGACCGGGCCGGCTCCGCCGGATCCGGCCGTGGCCGCCGCGGTCGCCGATCTGCGCCGGAGCTTCGGCCATGACGGCATCGCCCACGATCTGGAGCGCCCGCGCCAGGGCGGCGATCCGGCGATCCACGAGGCGGCCGAGGTGGGCCTGCGCCGGGCACGTGCTGCGATCGGGCTGCTGCGCGGCCGGCTGGACGACGCCGCCGGCCGGGTCCAGGTCGCGCTCGACGAGCTGGAAGCCGCCGGACGGCGGGCGGAGATCCTGCTGCGCGCGGGCGCGAGCGAGCCGGCTGGACGGCTGCTCGACCTGCCGGTGATCGAGCCTCTGCTCGTGCTGGACGATGCGATCGAGACGCTGCGTGATCAGGCTGCTTCGAGCCATGGCGGCCTGCCCGACCGCCTGATGCTGCTGCTGGCCGGCTCGGCCTGCCTCCTGGCGGCGAGCGCGCTCCTGCTGGCCGGCTGGCTGCGCCTGGGGCTGCTCCTCCCGCTGCGCCGGCTGGCGGGTGGGCTCGCTGCCGACGACGCGCCGGAACTGGCGCGCCTGGCCCTGCGCGGCGACGAGATCGGCCTCCTGGCGCGGCGCTGTGTCCAGGAACTGCCGCCGGCCGGACGTGCCGAGGCACTGCCCGCCGAGCAGCAGCGTATCCTGGAGGAGATCCGCGACCTGGTGCGCAGCCAGGCGGAACGTGCGGCAGCGCCCGCCCCGGCAGGGCCGCCGCTTCGCCTCGACTTGTCGCTTCCTATCGCCCCGGAACCCTTGCCAGAGCGGCCGCTTCTGACCGGGGCCGCAGTGCCGGAGCCGTCGCAAGGCGATACCACCGCGCTCCACTCGATCGTGGAGATGGTCGCGAAGGAGCAGCTGCGCCGCCATGGCGAGCGGCCGGTCCTGACGGGAAACGGCCTACCGGACGACCGGGTGATGGCCGCCCTGGTCGACCGGGTGCTGGCGCGGCTGGACCAGGTGACCCAGCGGGTCAGGGGCTCGGACGGCGCGGCGCGGCGCGCTTCCTGAGGCTCAGCCGGGACCGGCCTGCACCGCGCGCAGGCTGTGGGCGAATCGCTCGGTCGCCATCAGCCGGCGGCAGCGCTCGAACCGGCCGACCGCATAGGCCCAGAAGTCCTCGGCCGGGTTGCCGTCGGCGTGCTGGATCAGGCCCCAGAGCGTCCAGAGCAGGTCGCACATCGCCTGGTAGATCACCATCCGCCCGGCATCGAACGGCCGCACCGGCCCGCCGAAATAGGCCTGGAGGAGGCGCCGGTCCATGTCCTGGTCGAACTCCGCCTCGACCGACAGGTCGCCCAAGTCCCACATCGGATCGTTGATGCCGGAATATTCCCAGTCGACCAGCCAGATGCGTTCGCCATCGTCGAGAAAGTTCTCGCACAAGGGGTCGCAGTGGCAGGCGGTGAGCGGCAGTTCGTGCGCCGCCAGTGCCGCGCGCACCGACCCCGCCTCGCGGACCACGTCGTGGTAGCGTTCCGGCACCGCCGCCCCTTTCTGGCCCAGCACCTGCAGGTACTGGTCGATCATGCCGAACAGCTCGAAGCGGAAGGTGAAGCCGCTGGCCTCGGTGTGCAGCCGCCGGAGTGCTAGTGCCGCCCGCTCGACGGCGCCCGGCCGGCTGCGGAACCGCTCCGGGCTCATGGTCACCACCTCTGGCAGGAACCGGGTGACCATCACCCCGTCCGCACCGAAGTGAACCAGCTCCGGCGACACCCCGGCCGCGGCGGCCGCGCGGGCGTTCACCGCCTCGACCTTGCGGTCGATATAGTCCTCCGTGCCCCGACCCGGCAGGCGCAGGCACCATGGCTCCGGCCCGCCGGTCACGGCGAACACCAGGTTGGTGAGCCCGCCCAGGCGGCGCAGCTCCAGCCCGCCGTCGCTGCCCGGCAGGCCCAGCCGGGCCAGTGCCTGCCGCGCCTGCACCAACTCCTCGCCCATGGCACTTCTCCCTCCGCCGATCACGCCCGCAGCCGCTCGCCCTTCGGGTCGTAGAGCGCGCGCCGCCCGCGCCAGACCGGCCAACGCTGGCCATAGGCCTCGATCTCGAAACGCTCCTCCTTCGCCAGCGCTGCCGGCAGGAACGCGAAGGCGACCGTGTGTCCGACCGTGTGGCCGAATCCGGCGCTGGTCGTGCTGCCGACCGGCCGGCCGTCCAGCAGCACCACTTCCCCGCCGACCAGCGGTGCGAAGCCGTCGATGCCGAGTGTGACCAGCCGGCGCGCCGGCCCCTGCTCCCGGATCCGCAGGAGTGCGTCGCGGCCGATGAACGGACCCTTGCCCAGCGCCACGGCGAAGCCCAGGCCCGCGGAGAACGGGTCGATCTCCGGGCTCACCTCGCTGGACCAGTAGACATAGCCCTTCTCCAGCCGGAGCGTGTCGAGCGCCCGGTAGCCGACATCGGCGATGCCATGGGCTTCGCCTGCCCGGCGCAGCTCTTCGTACACATGAGCCGCGTGCTCGACCGGCACGTGCAGCTCGTAGCCGAGCTCGCCGACATAGCCGATCCGGGCGGCGAAGGCCCGGCCCAACCCGATCTCGATCTCCCTGCCGGACAGATAGGGCAGTGCGGCATCCGACACGTCGTCGTCGCTCACCGCCGCCAGGACCTCGCGCGCCCTGGGCCCCGCCAGGTCGATCACGGCCAGCGCCCCGGTCACCTCACGCAGCTCCAGCCCGTCCGGCAGGTGGCGGCGCAGCCATCCGGCATCGCGGATGCCGAATTGGCTGCCGGTGACGATATAGAAGCGATCCTCGGCAAGCCGCATCACGGTGAGGTCGGCCTCGATGCCGCCCCGCTCGTTGCAGCACTGGGTATAGACGCAGCTGCCGACCGGCCGGTCGAGGTCGTTGGCGACGATCCGCTGCAAGGCCGCGAACGCGCCGCTGCCGGCCAGCTCGAACTTGCTGAACGAGGTCAGGTCGATCAGCGCCACCCGCTCGCGCACCGCCCGGTGCTCGGCAGCCACCGCCTCGAACCAGCCGGGCCGCTCGAGAAAGCTCGGCCGCTCCTCGGCCAGGCTGCCCGGCAGGCGGAACCAGTTGGGCCGCTCCCACCCGGCCTTGGATCCGTACACGGCACCCCGTGCCTTCAGCGTGTCGTAGAGCGGACTGCGCCTGGCACCACGGGCGCTGGCCAGTTCCTCCACCGGCCAGTGGATGCTGTAATAGTTGCCGTAGGCTTCGCTGCTGCGCTCGGCGAGATAGCGGCGGTTGGCCTGCTGGCGGGCGAAGCGGCGGATGTCGAACGGCCACAAATCCATGCCGGGGTCGCCTTGCGTGATCCAATTGGCCATGGCGAGGCCCGCCCCGCCCGAGGCCGCGATCCCGGCGGTGAAGCCGCAGGCGACGAAGAAATTGTCGAGCTCCGGGGCCAGGCCCATCACCGGCTCGCCATCCGCGGAGACCGGGATCGGCCCATTGATCAGGGTCTGAATGCCCACTGCGTTCAGGACCGGCAGGCGCTCGGCGGCACCGAGTGCGATCGGCTCGAACCGTTCGAAGTCGGAGGGAAACAGCTCGCGGCCGAACTCGAACGGCACGCCGCCTTGCCAGCAGGCCGGCGCCCCCTTCTCCCAGCCGCCGATGGCGAACGCGCGCACGTCCGGCTTCAGGTAGAAGATCCGGTCCGGGTCGCGGAAGGTGGGCAGGTCCTTCGGCAGGTCGAGCTTCTTCTCAGTCACCATGTACTGGTGCTCGACCGCACCCGCGGCGATCGCCACCCCGGCCATTTCACCCACCCGCTTGGCCCAGATGCCAGCGCAGTTGACCACGATCTCGCACCTGATCCGGCCGTGGTCGGTCAGTACCGCGGTGATGCGCCGACCCTGCTTCTCGAACCCGGTGACCAGCACGCCTTCTCGGATCCGCACCCCGTCCCGCCGTGCCACCGCGGCGAAGGCCTGAGTCAGGCCATAGGGGTCGATGTAGCCGTCCGACGAAATCCAGGCGGCACCGACCACTCCCTCCGTCGTCATGAACGGGAAGCGCGCCTTCGCCTCGGCCGCCGAGATCTCGTGGGCCTCGAAGCCGAACCCCTTGGCCTGGGTCAGCGAGCGGCGGATCTCGGCCATCCGCTCCTCGGACGACGCGATCCGCAGCGAGCCGCACTTGCGCCAATCGATCGCCTGACCGGATTCCGCCTCCAGCCGGTCGAACACCGCGACCGAATCCTGCATCAGCCGGGTCAGGTTGCGCTTGGAGCGAAGCTGGCCCACCAGCCCCGCCGCATGCCAGGTCGAGCCATGGGTGAGCTGAGCCTTCTCCAGCAGCAGCACGTCGCGCTGGCCGGCACGGGCCAGATGATAGGCGATCGCGCAGCCGATCGCGCCGCCGCCGATGATCACGATCCGGGCCTGGGTGTCGGACATGCCCTCAGGCCTTCACGCGCAGGGACGCCGGGTCGTAGGGCGGCTGAAGGAACACCTCGGCCGGCACCCGCTCAGAAGCGACCTCCAGCTCGTAGCGCCCGGACAGCACGAACGCCTCGTCCACCCCCTCGTCCGGCCGACGGACATAGCCGTAGCCGATCGGCCGGCCGATCGTGTGGCCGAACCCGCCGCTGGTGAGCCAGCCGACCCTCTTTCCGTCGCGATAGATCGTCTCGCGGCCGAGCAGGACCACCTCCGGGTCGGCCACGGTGAAGCCCGCGAGCAAGCGAGGCAGCGGTGCTGCCGCCTGTGCCGCCAGCGCCTCGCGCCCGAGGAAGGGCAGGTTCTTCTTCAGCTTCACGGCAAAGCCCAGGCCCGCCATCAGCGGCGAGTGGTCCGGGCCGATGTCGGAGCCCCAGGCGCGGTAGCCCTTCTCCAGCCTGAGCGATTCGATGGCCCGGTAGCCGGCATTGGCGATGCCGTGCGGCTGGCCGGCCGCCATCAGCCGGTCGTAGAGCGTCGCCGCGAACTCGACCGGGACGTGCAGCTCGTAGCCGAGCTCGCCCACATAGGTGATGCGCAGCGCCAGCACCGGCGCACCAGCCAGCGCCAGCCTGCGGCAGCGGCCGAACCGGAACGCCTCGTTGCCGACATCGTCCGTGGTGAGTGACTGGAGCACGTCGCGCGACCGCGGCCCCATCAGGGAGAACACCGCATGGGCCGAGGTGACGTCGACTACCCGCGCGTCCAGGCCGTCCGGCAGGTTGCGCCGGATCCAATCCAAGTCATGGGTGGCGAAGCCCGTCCCGGTGGTGAGGTAGAATTCGTCCTCCGCCAGCCGGGCCACGGTCAGGTCGCACTCGATCCCGCCCCTGGCATTCAGCATCTGGGTGTAGGTGAGCGTGCCGGGCGGACGGGCCACGTCGTTGGCGCACAGCCAGGAGAGCGCAGCCTCCGCATCCCTCCCCACCACCAGGAACTTGGCGAAGCTGGTCTGGTCGATCACCACGACCCGCTCCCGGCAGGCCCGGTGCTCGCGCGCAACCGCCGCGAACCAGTTCGGCCGGCCATAGGTGTAGACGTCCCGCGCGTTCTCGCCCTCGGTAGCGAACCAGTTGGGCCGCTCCCAGCCGAGCTTCTCGCCAAAGCAGGCACCTTGCGCCTTCAGCCGGTCATAGACCGGCGAGCGGCGCAGCGGCCGGCCGCTCTCGTGCTCCTCCTGGGGCCAGGCCATGGTGTAGTGCTTGCCGTAGGCTTCGAGCGTGCGGGTGCGCACCCAGTCCGGATCGGCATGGGCGCGGCCGAACCGGCGGATGTCGACCGGCCAGAGATCGAAGGGCGGCGCGCCGTTCCTGACCCATTCGGCCAGCGCCATCCCGGCACCGCCACCGGACGCGATCCCGAACGCGTTGAATCCGGCGCCGACGAACAGTCCGGACAGCTCCGGCGCTTCGCCCAGGATGAAGTTGCCGTCCGGGGTGAAGCTTTCCGGGCCGTTGACCAGCTGCTTGACCCCGGCCGTCTCCAGCGCCGGCACCCGGCCCAGCGCCAGCTCCATGATCGGCTCGAAATGATCCCATTCGGGCTGGAGCAGCTGGAACTCGAACCGGTCCGGCACCTCCAGATTCCAGGGCAGCGGGTTCGGCTCGTAGCCGCCCATCACCAGGCCGCCGACCTCCTCCTTGTAGTAGGTGAGCCGGTCGGGATCGCGCAGGGTCGGCAGATTTGGGGTGACGCCCGGGATCGCCTCGGTGATCAGGTACTGGTGCTGCACCGGGACGAGCGGGACGTTGATGCCCACCGTGCGGGCGAGCTGCCGGGTCCACTGGCCGCAGCAGAGCACCAGCTTGCCGCAGCGGATCGTGCCGCCGGACGTCCTGACACCGGTGACCTTGCCGCCTTCCGCCAGGATCTCCTGGACCGCCACGCCCTCGCGGATCACTACGCCGG
>NZ_DATMFZ010000106.1:0-47397 GCF_035556675.1 Geminicoccus sp.
CCGCTATCACTACGGCAGCCATGAAGAGCTCCGGCACCACCTGCAGCTCTTCCTCGACGCCTACAACCACGCAAGGCGCCTGAAGACCCTGCGCGGCCTCACCCCCTACGAGTTCATCTGCAAAGCCTGGACGGAACAGCCAGCCAGGTTCATTGCCGATCCGACCCACTACACCCTGGGACCAAACATCCTAGGTCTGCGCCTCGTCGTGATCGAGGTGAAGGGCAGGGCAGCTCTTGAACAACGCTGTTTGCTCAGCTTTCCCCAAGGATCAGTCGGGCGGTGTTCTCGTCGGTGATCAGCCCATTGGCGAGGTGACCTCGGAAGGCGGCCTCCACCGCAGGCGCGCGATTGGTGCCCGAGGCGACGATGATGGTCGGCCGGTCCGGCGGCGGCCGCAGCGCGAACGAGGTAAGGCGCGGGTGATACGCCGCGTCGACGATCCGGCCATCCGCGTCGATCGCCCGGCCGAGCAGTTCGCCCACGGCACCGCGCTCCATCGCCTGCCCGGTCTCGGCCGCGGTGATGAAGCCGTCCACATAAAGGGACGCCTCCGGCCCCCAGTAACCGATGCCCATCATCAACAGGCTCGCCTCGCCGACCAGCGAGCGCAGCGTCTGGTAGCCCGGCTGCGCCTGCAGCACCTCGCGCTCCTCGCGCGAGCCGGTCACGACCGGCATGGGCAAGGGATAGCATTGCGCGCCGATGCGCTCGGAAAGCCAGGTGACCACGTCATAGTGGCTGGCCCGGCCATCACGGGTCAGGTTGCCCATCAGCGATACGCATTTGTGCTGCGGACGGCTCATCGGGCGCAGCCGCCGGGAGACTTCCCGCATGGCCTTGCCGTTGCCGATCGCGATGGTCAGCGGGGCCTTTTGTTGCAGCACCGTCTCAAGGTGCAGCGCCGCGAGCAGGCCGACCGATGGGATATCCTCCGTCGTACCGAGCTCGTTCAGTGCCACCTCGCAATATTGCAGCTCGAAGCGGTCCTTCAGCCGCTCGGCAAGCTCGATGCAGTCGCTCAGCGGATGAACGAGCTGGAAGCGGATCAGCCGCTCGCTCTGCGCCAGGGCGATCAGGCGCTGGACGATCTGGCGCGATACCCTCAGCTCGGCCGCGATCTGATCCTGGGTGCGGCCCTTGTCGTAGTAGAGCCAGGCCGCGCGCGCCGCCATGTCGAGCCGCCGGTCGCCGTTCACGTCATGCCGCTCACCGGTCCCGCTCATGCCGAGATCGTCTCCGACTGCAGTGCCACAGGCCCGCGGCACGCGGCCCGGCCGAGCATCGCTGCCAAGCTCGCGCTCGATGCAGTGGCACAAGTCACAGCTTGAGAAGCCGGGCGATGTTGCCGCCCACGATCTTCGCGTAGCCGTCGCGATCCGCGGTCGCCCGATCCATCTTCTTGAACTCCCATTCGTAGTCCACGAACGGCGAATCCGTGCCCCAGATCACCTTGTCCGGGCCGAGCTCCCGCACCGCTGTCTGGATCTCGAAGATCGGCGCGCGCGAGGTCTCCAGATAAAGGTTCGGGTACTGGCGGGCGAACGAGATCGCCTGCTCGACCGACCAGAAGAAGCCCATATGCGCCATGAGCAGCGAGACCTTGGGGAAGCGGGCTGCCATCAGCGCGAACTCGGGCGGGCTGTTGTACAGGTCGCTGGCACCGTGGACGATGACCGGGATGTCGAACTCCTCGGCCACCTGGAACAGCGGGTCGACCAGATTGCTGTCGGAGAGGTGAAAGCCGTTCAGGGTGGGATGCAGCTTCAGCCCCTTGAAGCCCCACTCGACGACGCAGCGCCGAACCTCGGCGGCGGCATCCGGTTGCCACGGGTTGACGGCGCAGAACGGGATCAGCCGGTCCGGGAACTGGTCATAGGCTTCCTTGATGGGATCGTTGGTGAAGTTGCCCTCGACGAAGGGGAACATGACGGCCTTGTCGACACCAGCGGCGTCGATCTTGGCCACCAAGTCCGCGCCGGTCTGACGGGCGCCCGGGCGGATCCCCAGGTGGTTGTGGGCGTCGATGACGAGCATGGCGATCCTCCGTGTCAGTTCCGGCGCTTCAGTGCGCCTACAGCCATGGCCAGCAGGATGAAGGCGCCGTTCAAGGCGAAGCGGTAGGGCGCGCCCAGGCCCATCATGGTCAGGCCGTTGCCCAGGAAGGCGATGAACAGGGCGCCGATGAAGGTCCCGAGGATGTTCATGTCGCCGTGGCGCGAGGCCAAGGTGCCCAGATAGGCGGCGGCGAACGCATCCAGCAGGTAGGGCTCCGCGCCGCGCGGCATGGCGATGCCTGTACGCGAGACGAGAGCCACACCGGCAATGGCGGAAAGCAGACCCGCCACCACGAAGCCCAGACCGAATACCCGGCGGACATCGATCCCGGCGAGAAAGGCCGCGCGGACATTGTTGCCCACTGCCCTGGCCTGCCGCGCGAACGGCGTGAGATGCATCAGCACGAGGGTGAGCAGCAGGATGGCCGCCGCCAGCAGTGTCAGGACGGCGACCGGCCCGACCGAGCCCTGTCCCAGGAACAGGAAGGGCGCAGTGATCCCGCGCGGCAGGGTGAACAGGATCTGCGGCTCGGCGCCGTTAGTGGCAAGCAATTCCCCTGAGCGGATGACGAACATCATCCCGAGTGTCCCGATGATCGCGGGGATGCCGACATAAGCCATGAGGATGGCATTGATGCCGCCTACCGCCAGGCCGAAGCCCAGCGGCAAGAGGAACGCCAGCCAGACGGGATAGCCGTTGATGATCAGGATGGCCGCGATCAGCCCGGCCGCGTCCGCGACCTGGGCGATGGACAAGTCGACGCCCCGCATCGACATGACGATGGTCAGGCCGATGGCGAGAATGATCAGGATCGTGCTCTGACGCAGTACGTTGGCGACATTGGCCGGGCTCAGAAAGCCGGGCTTCAGCGCGTAGAAGATCAGCAGGACAATGATCATGCCGATGATGGCGCCGTAGTCGCGCAAGAAATCGGTCGTCCTGCCGAGCGCCGGGCCGGCGGCTGTCGTAGAACTCATGGGCCGCACTCCTAGAAGATGAGCACCTGACCGATGTCACGGCGACGGATGACACCGAGGGTGATCGCGAGGATGAGCACGGCACCCTGGATGCCAGGCAATGCCTGACTGGAGATGCCGATCAGGATCAGGCCATTGGAGAGCGACGCCAGGAACAGCGCCGTCACCACGGTGCCGGTAACGTTCAGCTCGCCGGAGCGCGACAGCGTGCTGCCCAGGAAGGCGGCTGCCAGGGCGCTGATCAGGAAATCGATGCCGGTCGCGAGCGCCGAGGCGCCATAGCTGTAGGAAGCCAGCACCACGCCGGACAAGCCCAGGACCAGCCCGCCCAGCATGAACGACGCGACCGCATGAGGTCGGCGCGGGATGCCGCGCAGCTGGGCGGCCGCCAGGTTCTGGCCGACGGCGTACATCCGCATGCCGAGCCTGGTGTGGCGCAGGACCACATGCAGCGCGAGCGTAACGATCACCAGCAGGACGAAGACGAAGGGCACCGGGCCGACATAGCCCTGGCCGATGAAGAAGAAGCCTGGCTGATCGGCCAGGGTCATCGCCTGACCGCCATTGTAGAGCAGCGTGGCACCCATGGTCAGGAACATCGTGCCGAGCGTCGCCACGAAGGGCGGCATGCCCAACGCGATGACGAGCAGGGCGTTCAACGCGCCGATCACGAGGCCGACCATGCCGCCCACCAGGATGGCCGCCGCCGTGCCCATGCCGGCCAACAGCGCTCCGGCGGCAAGGTTGGTGGTCAGTTGGCTGACCGCGCCCGCCGACATGTCGAACCCGCCGGCCACCAGCACGATGGTCAGCCCCAGCCCGATGAAGGCCAGCACGCTGCCCTGCTTCAGGACGTCAAAGATGTTGCCGGGGTAGAGAAACTGCGGCGCCAGCATGGCGATGACGGCCAAGGCCAGGACCATGCCGGCGATCGTGCCCCAGCGGGTGAGCGCGCCGCCGACGGTCGGCAAGGTCGCATCAGGCTCGGTCGGCAGCGCATCCTGGGCAGGGGCCGAGCCTTCTCCAGCCGCGCTGTCCGCTGCCGTGCTGCCCGAAGCCCAGTACAGCAGGGTTTCCGGATCAGCCTCGTTGCGATCCAGCAGTTGGCTGATCCTGCCCTTGTGCATCACGGCCACGCGATCGCACATGCCGGCGATCTCTTCGAGATCCGACGAGATGAAGATCACCGCGGCGCCCCGACGGGCCAGCTCGGTCATCTGCCGGTAGATCTCCACCTTCGAGGCGACATCGACCCCGGTGGTCGGCTCGTCGAAGAGGAAGATCTCGGCGTCCCCGGTCAGCCAGCGGCCGATGACGACCTTCTGCTGGTTGCCGCCGGAAAGGTTCTTGGCGGGCTGCCGGATGGTGGGAGGCTGGATCGCCAACCGACGCACCAGATCCAGGGCGTCGGCCTTCTCGCGCCTCAGGTTCAGCAGGCCGAACGGCGCCCAGCGCGCGATGTTGGGCAAAGTGAGGTTGTCGCGCACGCTCAGCTGGGTGATCAGGCCCTCGTGGCGGCGGTCCTCCGGAATGAGCGCGAAGCCCTGGCGCTTGGCGGCGCGCGGGTTGCGCGGGGTCGAGGGGGTGCCATGCACGGTCACGCTGCCGCCGCTGCGGGGCAGGGCACCGATCAGCGCCATGGCGAGCTCGGAGCGCCCGGCCCCCATCAGGCCGGCGATGCCGAAGATCTCGCCGCGGCGCACCGTCAGGTCGACGCCGCGCACGGCGGCCGCCTGGCTCAGGCCGCGCACCTCCAGGAGCGGCGCGCCGATCGCCACCGGCTCCTTGGGATAGAGCTGGGCGATCTCGCGCCCGACCATCATGGCGACGATGTCGGCGCGCGACATGCCCGCGGCATCCCTGGTCGCGATCAGCCGCCCGTCGCGCAGCACCGTGATCCGGTCGACGAGATCCAGCACCTCGTCCAGATAGTGCGAGATATAGATGATCGTGACGCCCTGGTCCCTCAAGGACCGGACGATGCCGAACAGCAGCTCCGCCTCGGTCTCGCTCAGGGAAGCGGTCGGCTCGTCGAGCACCAGGACCTTGGGGTCGCGCAGCAGCGCCGCCGCGATCGCGACCTGCTCGCGCTGCGCCACGGTCAGGTCGCGGGCCAGCGTGTCCGGGGAGAAGCCGGCACCGACCCGGGCGAGCACCTGCCGGGTCGCCTCCCGCATTGCCGCCAGGTCGAGCAGGCCAGTAGCCGAGACGATCTCGTGGCCGAGAAAGGCGTTCCGCGTGACGTCGAACTGCGCGACGAGCTGCTGGTCCTGGTGGACGATGACAATGCCATTGGCCTCGGCATCGCGCGGATCCCGCATCCGGACGGGGCTGCCGTCGACCAGGATCTCGCCGCCGTCCGGTCGATAGACGCCGGTCAGCACCTTGACGAGGGTCGATTTGCCGGCGCCGTTCTGGCCGAGCAGGGCGTGGATCTCGCCCTTGCGGACCGAGAAGCTCACCTCGTCGAGTGCAACGACCCCTGGGAAGGTCTTGCGGATGGCGCGGCATTTCACGGCAAGCGGGAAGGTCGCGTCCGCGGGTCGTTCGACTGTGTCCGGATGCATCGATGCGTGCTCACGGCAGAAGGCCGCGCGGGGTGGCCACCAGTGCCGCCCCGCGCTCGCCGTTCGTCAGGGAAGGATCGGATGGACGATCTGCAGCTCGCCGTCCTGCGGCCAGCGTGCCTCGACATCGGCGCGGTCGATCGCCAGATCCTCCCACACCGTACTGCCCCAGCGCTTCTCGGCGGCGGCCACCGCATTGGCATGGGTGGCCAGCCAGGCATCGGTGAAGAGCGTGCTCGGGAAGTCTGCCTTGCCGCCGATGCCCTGGATCAGGATCTCGGCCGCCAGCGAGCCGATGCGGGGAACATCCTGCACGACGGTGGCGATGAACGGGCTGTCCTGGTCGAGCAGCATCTGGAAGCCAACGCGATCGCCGTCGATCGCGGCGACCTTGATCTCGCTGCGCCCGTTGCGCCGGATGGCCTCGACCGCACCGGACACCAGCAGGTCGTAGGCTCCCCAGACCGCGGCGACGCTGCCCGGCTCGGGATTGGCGACCAGCAGGTCCTCCATCTGCGTCTGCACCCGCGCGGCGCTGTGCTCGGTCGGCACTTCATGCAACCGAACCTGCGGATAGTCCTTCGCCAGGGCCTCCAGGACGCGCTTACGGGTCTCCAGGATCGGTGCCCCCGGCACCCAGAACACGTAGACGTCGCCCTGATAGTCGATGCTCGACAACAGCGCCCGGCTCATCAATGCCGACATGAGCGCATCGTCGCCGCCGACATCGGCCAGGGCGCCGCTGGTCTTCGAGCCGACCGAAGTCGTCACCACCGGGACGCCGGCGTCACTGGCCTTCTGCACCACGGGCGCCAGCTGCTGGGCGTCCCCGAGTTGCACGACGACCCCCGCCACGCCGGAATTGATGAGGCTCTCGATATTCTCGTTGTGCTTGCGCGGGTCCGCGCCACCGTCGGTCACGACTACCTCGGCGCCGGCGGCCTCGAGCGTCTTCTGCGCGCCAGAGATGATGTCGCGATTATAGTCGTTGGTGATCTCGCGCGCGGCGATGCCGATCTTCTTGCCGGCGAGCTCCTGCGCGGGCGCGACCAGAGGCGCAAACGCGATGGCCGCGGAGACGGCGGTCGCCGCCAACGCCTTCAGAAACGTCATGAATGCCTCCCTTGAGACCCAGAGGACGATGTCTTGATGACCTCCGGTCGATCATTTGACCGATGCCCGAGTAACTGCTCGACAGCTGTCCTGGTGTCAAGGCAGCGTTGCCACCCAATGCGCGTTGCGAAGATTACGGCAGATGCTATCGGTTGCTCTGTTGCCCGGCACCATACGCTCACGTCTCCAATGCCCGAACACCGAGCACTTACGTCGCCTCAACGCTGCCGGAGCGCTGATGTTCTGATACGTTTGTACGTCATAATGTCACTACAAGAATCGCCGCCTCGTTCTCACTCATGCTGGTCGTCAGGCCGACGGCAGGCAGTCCGTGGATAGGTATGCAGTCATTGACATGGAGGAACATCAATATATGGATGCTGATTCAGCATATGATACCACATGATGATCATTGGCAGGGTTTACTCGATGGTCCATCCTCCGTATTCCGCTGCGGCATCGTCCGGATACCGGCATCCAAGGAGCATTGTCCTGAGCTGTTGTGCCGCGTTCGTACGGTCTCACGATGCTGGCTCCGGCTGACGGGCCGCACGCTTGCGCCTGCGCCGCCATCAGGAGGAGGTCGAGCGCGTGTGCCGCGGCATCGCGACGGGCGCCCTGGCTTGCACCGATATCTTGGCCGCGGTCACGCCGGGTGGCGGCAAGTCGGCGCTGCCGGTGATCGCGGCGGCCCGGCTGCTCGGGGCCACTCCGCCGGGGCAAGCCCAGCCGATCGTCGAGCGGATCTGCTGGGTCGTGCCGCGGGACACGCTGCGCCGCCAGGCCGAGGAGGCGTTCGTCGACCCGACCTGGCGGCACGTGCTCGGCCACCAGCATGCGGTCCGGGCTGCCGACAACGCGCCTGACCCCTGCCGCGGGCTGGCCGGCTATGTCACCACCTATCAGTCGATCGCGGCCGCACCCGCCCTGCACCTGGCCGAGTTCCGGCGGCACCGCTACCTGCTCTGCGTCGACGAGCTGCACCATCTGCCGGGCCTGAGCGATCTGGATGCGGCCGCCCTGGCCGCCGAGGACACGGCCTGGTCGCGGGCCCTGCTCCCACTGTTGGAGAATGCCGGGCTGCGTCTGCTGATGTCCGGGACGCTGGAGCGCTCCGACCGGCGGCCGATCCTGTGGCTCAACTATCGCCGGGACCGCCTGACGCCAGGCCAGCACCGGGTCGAGCTGGGCATCCCGGGCTGGGCGGTGGTGGGCTACGACCGGCGTGCGGCACTTGCGGAGCGGGCGATCATCCCGATCCGGTTCGGCGCCCTGGACGGCCGTGCCGAGTGGCTGCTCAACGGCGAGTTCTCCTCGGTCGAGTCGTTCTCCGCGGCCAGCGACAAGCTGCGCCCGATGCTGTTCACCGCGCTGCGCACCGGCTACGCCGAGGCAGTCCTGCGCCGCGCGTTCGCCGACTGCCGCGCGCATCGTGCCCGGCGCCGTGCCGCCCTGGGGCTTGGGCCAGCCCAGGCGGCAGCCGGTCTGGGCAAGCTTCTGGTAGTGGCTCCGGACCAGGCGGCCGCCCGGCGCTACACCGAGATCCTGCGCGGCTGGTTGAACCCGAAGGGAGCAGAAGCCGGCGTGGCCCTGGCCATCTCGGATGAACGCGACGCGGCCGAGCGCATCGCCCGCTTCCGGCTGCGGCCCGACCCGTCGGTGCTGGTCACGGTCGGCATGGCCTATGAGGGCATGGACGCGCCCGAGATCAGCCATGTCGCCTGCCTGACCCAGATCCGCTCGGTGCCCTGGCTGGAGCAGATGGCGGCCCGCGCCACCCGCTTCGATCCGCATGGCGGCAGCTACGAGGAGCAGCGGGCGCTGATCTATCATCCCGACGACCCCCTGTTCCGGATGTTCCGTCGTGCCATCGAGATCGAGCAGTCCGGCCGCGCCCGGACCCGCCGGCGCGGCGACCAGGCGGAACTGCCGCTGGGCGATCAGGACGACGGCATGATGCGTCATGGCTCGGTCCTGCGGCCGCTCTGGTCGGAGGCGACCGAACTGCGCTTCGAGACGGTGCTGCCGCGCGGTGCAGCCGGAGCGCTGCCCAGCAGCATGGCCCCGGCCGGCGACCGCCTGCCGGAGACGCCGACCCAGGCAGAGCAGCGGCTGCGTCGCCAGCTGGGCCAGCTGGTGGCCGCGCAGGTGATCGAGGACGCGGAGACGCGCCTGCCGGGCCAGCCCTGCGACTACCACGCCTACAACGCCGTGCTGAAGCGGCTGTTCGGCAAGGCGCGGGGCAGCATGACCCAGGCCGAGCTCGAGGCCGAGATCGGCTGGCTGGAGCGCAACCGGATCCGCAGCCAGCTCGAGCTGATCCGGGACGACCCCCGCTATGGCTGGTCTGCACGGCAGCGCCGGACGAGCGTGCGGCCGGGCCCTGATCAGCCGGGCAGCCGTGCTTCGGTCAGACGCGAACGCGGCAGGGTTGCCGGGGAAGCGGGATAGATGAACCTGGAGGAGCTGGCACGGATGCTGGCGGCGAGCGGTGGCCACTGCGGGCTCCGCTGTCCGGTACCGAACCGGCAGCCGCACCCCTGGCGCAGGACCTGACACGTCTTTGCGTAAGACCATGGCCGCGAGGATCCGCCGAAGGCGCACAGATGTCGCCGAACGACCGGATGGGCCGGTACCATGCAGCCGGCCTCTCGATGCCGACGAGGCGACAGGGACGCCGGGCTAGCGCTTACTCAAGCAGAAACCCATGAGCCCGCTTCAGCCCAAGTCACGCGTATCGATGCCTATGGCCGCTTCACCTCTGGGTCGAGGTTACGGACGGTGAGGCTGGCCGTCGCTCCATCTGCCGGTCTTTCTGTCAGTTGCGATGCGATCGATGATAGCTTGAGCGCTATAATTGGCGACGGGCATCGACTCGGTCGGCGGATGCACCTGGACCGAGTTTTACGAGCGCGCCGGCCTCGACATCCTGTGATCCCGGCAAGGTAGCACCCGTCATCTCCTTGAACAGCTTGGCCAGCGGCTTGTCCGCTGGCAGGGCTGCCTGATCCTTTCCGGAGAACGCGAACCAGGGAAGTCCGGCCTGGGCATAATCCTCGGCGGATGGCGGGTGATTGGATGCCACCCGCCAGTGGCCGGCTTTCAGAACTTGGCGTGCAGGAGGGTGACGCAGACCCGGTCCGCCTGGGCCATATCCCAATCACCCAGGTCGAACGGATCGGGATGGATCACCTGCCGCATCCTGCCGCCAAGCCCATGGTTCCAGATGGCAGCATACGGGCAGATACTTCCATCCGGGCACGAAGGCAGAGCGCATCCTGCGCTTCCTCCCAGGCGTGCCATCGCCTCGGCCTACCAGATCGGTAGGATCACACCGCCGCGCGCGGCAACCTGGCCCGGCAGTCTGCCGGCATGATCGTCCGCATGACGCAGCGGGAAGGCAGCGAGCCTGGGCGGGAGGTCATAGGTCCGATCCGTGTCCGACATCCGCAGCATGCGCTGGAAATCGATGGAGAAGCTCGCTTCCGCCTCGATCTGCGGAAAATGGAAGGCAAGCTGGTCATCCTCGAGCGTGAGCTGAGCAGGCAAGCTCCACCAGGAGCTGATGACGGTACGCAGGTACCGTGCTGGCGCAGGATCCATGGCGCCGGAGGAATCCGTCGTACGCGGCCTGAGCCATGAAGATCTGCTGCCGCAGCGCCTCCTCCCAGCAGGAAGCAATCCACCAGACAGCCCCGGACCCGCGCGAGACGCGCAGGTTGCAGCTGCAACCATCGCACCCGCCGCCGCAACGGCTCCGCAACGTCAGGGGCCGACTTTGACCTCTACTGCTTCTGACGGAGAGGTCACGTGCAAACCAGATGCGGAACACGGGCGGTGGTCGTTGGGTCCGGGATCGCAGGTCTGGCAGCAGCCCAGGCCCTGGCGGACCATTTCGATCTCGTGCTCATCCTGGAACGGGATGCGGAACCCCTCGATGGCCAGCCCCGCCCTGGCGTCCCGCAAGGCCGGCATCCCCACCTGCTCCTGTGCGGGGGAATGAACGCGCTCTCGACCCTGTTCCCGGGCCTGGTCCAGGATCTCCATGCCGCCGGCGCGGTCCCGCTCGACGTGGGGCGGGACCTGCAATTGGAGCTGCCGGAAGTGGGTGCCCTGCCCAGGCGGGAGCTGGGGCTTGCCACCTTCTCGATGACCCGTCCGCTCCTGGAGCAGGCGCTGCGCCGGCGGGTCACCCACCGCGGCAACGTCGAGATCCGCTACCGCACACGGGTCATCGGCATCCTGAACGCGCCGTCCGACGGCAGGGTGACCGGCGTGCACTACCAGGAGGGGCTGGGCCGCTACGGCATGACCGGTGCCGACCTGGTCGTGGATGCCTCCGGCTGGGCCAGCCCCACGCTGGACTGGCTTGAGACCAACGGGATGACGCTGCGGCAGACGGTCGTAGGCGTCGACATCGGCTACTCGTCCGCGGTGTTCGCCCCGCCCACTGCACCTGATGCGGACTTCGTCGGTGCGGCGACATTTGCCGACGCACCGGGAAGCAGCCGGTCCGGCTATGTGCTCCAGGCCGAGAATGGCAGTTGGCAGGTCCTGCTGGTGGGGCGGGGCGACGATCGTCCGCCCACCGATCCCCGCCAGTTCATTGCCTACGCCCAGGGCCTGCTGACCCCGACGATCGCCGACTTCCTGGCGCGTGTGGGTCCACCGCCGCATGTCAGCTGCTTCGCGTTTCCCAAGAGCGTCTGGCGGCATTTCAGGGGTGCGACCCGCCTGCCCCGCGGCCTCCTGCCGATCGGTGACGCCATCTGCCGGTTCAACCCGGTCTATGGCCAGGGCATGAGCGTCGCGGCGCAGGAGGCGGTGCTGCTCCGCGACCTGCTGGAGCGACAGGCGGGCTCCGCTGATCCGCTGGCGACGCTGACCGACCAGTTCCTCGCCGGTGCCGAGCGGTTCATCGAGACGCCATGGGCAGTCTCCACGCTCCCGGATTTCGTCTATCCGCAGACCAAAGGCGAGCGGCCGGCGCGGCTCGAGGAGGAGCTGCAGCAGCAGGCGGCGCTCCGGCGACAGGCACTGGTCGATCCCGACGCCTGCCGCCTGCTGTCCGAGGTCCATCACCTGCTCAAGCCCCTGCAGGCGCTGCGCACCGCCGGGCTGGTGGCCGCCTAGCTTCCGCAGGATCCGCGGTCGCCGGGCACGGCAGGCGGCCCGGCGACCGTTCCCTGAACCTCCTTCTTCGCAAGAGCCGATCCGGCGACGGGTCGGCTCTTGCCGTGCATGGGCCGCCGGTGTCGCTGTGACCGACATCACTGCCTCGATCGCAGGCGCAGCTATGAGCGCCGCGGAATGCTGTCCTCGGCGGCTCCGACGGTGCCGCCCGGGGCAGTGCGGCCGGACCCGCCATGGCCCGGCCAGACGAGGTAGTGCGACTGCATGCTCATGATGGACCATGCTACCGGCTGGCAAGCGCGGCCGCGGGGACCCGGCATGACCGACGACAAGGGGGACCGGGCGCGCATCCTGGTGATCGATGACGACCCGGCGATGCGGCAGATGCTCACGACCTACCTGGAGCAGAACAATTTGGCGGTCAGCTCCGCCCAGGGGCGGCGGGACATGTCGAGCCATTTCATGCGCCGCGAGCCGGATCTGGTGATCCTCGATCTCCATCTGGGCCGTGAGGAAGGGCTGGATCTCCTGCGCGAGATCCGGGCTTCCTCGGACGTCCCGGTGATCATCGCCACGGGACAGCGGCACGAGGAAGTGGACCGTGTGTTGGGCCTCGAACTCGGCGCCGACGATTTCGTGACCAAGCCCTTCGGCCTGCGCGAGCTGCTGGCGCGGGTCCGTGCCGTCCTGCGCCGCCGAAGCCCGGCGCGCGCTGGCGGCTCGGCCGGCATCGACCGGCGGCGCTTCCTGTTCGGCGGCTGGCAGCTCGACTGCACCACCCGCCGCCTGACCGGCCCGGATGGGAGCGCCGTGCCCCTCACCAAGGGAGAATATGCGCTGCTCATCGCCTTTCTGGAGGCGCCGCAGCGGCCGCTCACCCGCCTGCATCTCCTACAGGCGACCAGGGTCCACGAGGATGTCTTCGACCGGAGCATCGACGTGCAGATCCTGCGGCTGCGGCGCAAGCTGGAGACCGAGCCCGGCATGCCCGGCATCGTCCAGACCGTGCGCGGCATCGGCTACATGTTCGCGCTGCCGGTCGAGATCGCCTGACCCGGCTACCGATGTAACCGTATCGGTGCCGGTGGAGAGCGTCGTGTAATCTGACCTGGGCAGGATCGTCTCCGTCATCGGACGGAGAGTATCATGCAGTATCGATGTCGATCATCTTCGGCGGCCCGAAGTCGGTGGCAGCGAAGCGTTGCCACCATCGCCCGCCTCGGCAAAGCTGTGATCGGAAGCCTCGTGGCCAGCTTTGCCACCGCGGCCGTCGCCCTGCATCCGGAACTGATGCTGCCTTCGACGGAGTGGTGCCAGGACGAGGCTCCTCCCGATCCGGATCCGGTCCCGGAGGATCCAACACCGGCAAGAGGAGCCTGAGCCATGGCGATCTCGTACAATCAGCCGAACCTTTCGCTGGACCAGGTCCAGCGGCGGAACCAGCCCGTGCCATGGTGGCAGGCGCTCCTCCACCCTGCCCGCCGGCTGTGGTGCGGCATGCGGCGTCGCATCGTCATGCACCGCACCCAGGCCCTTCTGGAGGAGCTCGACGACCGTACGCTCAAGGATATCGGCCTCAACCGGATGGACGTCCGGTGCCTGTTCCAGGAAGGTGGGCAGCTCAGCGACTGGCGAAGCCGGGACCTGACGCGGCGATAGATGATGGCACGTGCGGGATGGACTTCGTTTGCCGGGGCGGCAGCGGCGATGGTGGCGGGAGCCTTGCTTCTGCCTGCCCTGGGTTTCCCCTCCCACGCGCAGCCTCCGGTGCCACCGGCCGCGGACGGAGCGATCACGCCAGCCGTCCTGCCGCCATGGGCACCGCATGCACCGGTGGCGGAAGTGGCGCTGGGAAGGAAGCTGTTCTTCGAGCGGCGCCTTTCGCGCGGCGACCGGTTCGCCTGCAGCACATGCCATGACCTGGACGCGGCAGGCACCGACTCCCGTGCCGTCCGCGAAGGCATCGATGGCCAGCCTCTCCGCCGGGACACGCTGTCGGTGTTCAATGCCGGCCTCAGCGCCACCCTCGGCTGGACCGGCGCCTTTTCGAGCCTGGAGGCCCAGGCCATGGCCTCCATCGAAGCATCTGCGATCATGAGCGCGAACTGGCAGGAAGTGATCGCCAAGCTCGAGGACGATCCCGGCTACCGGACGGATTTCTCCACCGTCTATGGAACTGGTCCGAACCCGGGCAACATCGCCAGCGCGCTGGCTGCCTTCGAGCGGACGCTGGTGACGCCCGGCAGCCGGTTCGACCGCTACCTGGAAGGCGACGAGACGGCGCTCACCCCGCCCGAACTGGCCGGCTACCGGCTGTTCCGGGAGATCGGCTGCATCAGCTGCCACCAGGGGCGCAACATCGGCGGCAACCTGTTCGAGCGGTTCGGCCTGTTCATGTCGCCGGGAACCGGCGGGAAGCAGACCGATCCGGGGCGCCAGGAGGCTACCGGGCGCGAGGCCGACCGGCATGTGTTCCGCGTCCCCAGCCTGCGCAATGTCGCGGTCACTGCACCCTATTTCCATGATGGCAGTGCCGCGAGGCTGAACGAAGCCGTCACCGTCATGGCGCGCACCCAGCTCGGCCGCTCGCTCGGGCCGGTCGAGATCGACCGCATCGTCCAGTTCCTGGGCACGCTCACTGGCCGCTACCAGGGGCGCCCGCTGCGCGCGGCGGAGGTGCCACCGGAGTGACCACCCTGGTCCGGCCGTTCCTGACAGTTGCAGCCCTGCTAGCGCTGATCACCTACCTGATGCTGCAGGGCATGGCCCCCTACCTACCGGAGCAGGAGCAGCGCCTGCATGCCGTGGATGCCATCGTCCTCAATCAGGCGGCCCTGGAGCGCGACGCGCTGCGGATCCGGGCCGGCCTGCTGGCGAACTACGATCCGCTGGTCGATGCCAATGCAGGGCTGCAGCACGCTCTCCAGCAGCTGCAGACGGACCTGCCGGACTGGCCACAGGTGGCGGAGCGGTTCGCCGCCATGCGCCAGGCGGTGGCGCAGCAGGAGCCGCTGATCGACGCGATCAAGACCAGCAATGCACTGGTGCAGAACTCGCTCGCCTACTTCACTTTTCTCGTCTCCGGCCAAGCCGCCGCCCATGGCGGCCTGGGTGCCGAACTCGCCGGTCTCGCCACCGGCATGCTCCGCTTCAGCAAGGGTGTGGGGCATGTGGATGCCGACACGCTGACCAGGGCGCTCGACCAGTACGATCGGGTGGTCCGGGACGAGCCGCCGGGGGCCTGGCACTCGATCGGCGCGCACGGGCGCATGATCCTCCGGCACATGGCGATTCTGGACGAGAAGCTGGTGGAACTCGGCCGGTCACCGGTCGAAGCCAGCACCGTCGCGTTCCGGGCTCTGCTGGTCGAGCGCTATGCCGCACTGGATCGCGAGGCATCGACCTATCAGGGCCTGCTCTACCTCACCGCAATCCTGCTGCTGGGCTACCTGTCGGTCCTCTACCTGAAGCTCCGCCTGAGTGCTCACGACCTTGGTCGGCATGCGCAGGAACTGGAGATCCGCGCGGCGGCCCAGTCCATGATCGCCGAGCTGTCCACCTCATTCATCGACATTCCGCCGGAGCAAATCGGGCCTGGCGTCAGGGATGGCATCGCGCTGCTGGGGCAGCGGCTGGGGGTCGACCGGGCTTATCTGCTGTTCGCCGCCGACAGTGGCTGGGAGGCGTGCTGCACGACCGTCTGGCCAGCCGGGCACGGGAATGGCGACTGGCCGGACCCTGCCTTGAGCCTTCTCGCGGCACCCGAGCTGATCAGGCTGGAACAGGACGGCTGCATTCCGATAGCCTCGGTATCGGCTCTGCCACCGGGCACTGCGCGCACCGCTCTGGAAGCCCACGGCATCCGTGCCTGGCTCGGCATCCCCTTGTGGCAGAAGGGCCAGCGCGTGGGCCTGCTCGGATTCGACCTGACCCGAGGCCCGCGTGACTGGAGCGCCGACGGCCTGCAGCACCTGCGGATCGCGAGCGACATCTTCGCCCATGCGCTGGAGCGGCAGCGTGCCGAGATGGAGCGCGCGGCACTGGCAATACGGCTGGCGCAGGCGGAGCGGATGGAGGCGATCGGCACGCTTGCCGGCGGGATCGCGCACAATTTCAACAACATTCTCGGCGCCATCCTGGGCTATGCCGAGATGGCGGCCCAGGCACTGACGGTCGGCTCCCAGGTCCACCGGCATGTCGAGGCGGTGCATACTGCCGGGATGCGCGCAAAGCTGCTGGTCGACCAGATCCTGACGTTCAGCCGCCGCGGCGAGGGCAACCGGACGCCGGTCGGGATGGCACGGCTGATCGAAGAGACGACCGGGCTCCTGAATGTCGTGCTGCCGGCAACCGTGAAGGTCGAAATCGATCGGCTCGACGCCAATGCCTTGGTGATGGGCGATCCGACGCAGCTTCAGCAGATCATCATGAACCTCTGCACCAATGCCGCACAGGCGATGAACGGTGTCGGCCGGATCAGCCTCGCCATCTCGGTTGTGGAGACTGCCGGACAGCGCAACTTGTCCCATGGCACGATGCCGGCCGGGCGCTACGTCCGCATCGGCGTCAGCGACGAGGGCCATGGCATCGATCAGGCGACGCTTCAGCGGATCTTCGAGCCGTTCTTCACGACCAAGCCATCCAGAGGCGGCACGGGGCTGGGCCTCGCCACCGTTCATGGGATCGTTGCCGACCATGGCGGGGCGATGAACGTGCTGAGCCGCCCGGGCCAGGGAACGGTGTTCGAGGTCTATCTGCCCGCAACCGCCGAAGCCGACCTCCCCCTGCTGCCGGTGGATCCATCCCGCGGGGATATTCCGTTCGGCGCCGGCCAGGTCGTGCTGCTGGTCGACGACGAGGAGATGCTGGTGTCGCTCACGGAGGAGATCCTGGCGGGCCTCGGCTATGAACCGGCAGGCTTCACCGACCCGTTACGGGCGGTTCAGGCCTTCGAGGCAGACCCCGAACGCTTCGATCTCGTCCTGTCCGACATGGTCATGCCCGGCATGACCGGCGACCAGCTCGCCGATCGCATCACCCTCCTCCGGCCGGACGTGCCGGTCGTCCTGATGACCGGTTATGGCGACCTCGTCGCGCCGGAACGACCCGCGGGACGGGACGGTCATCCGGTCCTGCGCAAGCCGCTCTCCTCGATAGACCTGGCCAGGGAGCTGGCCCGGCGCCTGCCCTCAGGAGGCATGCACCCCGCGAACGTGGGCTTAAGCCGCTGATCGTCGAACCGACGGACATGATGCTCTATTCCTTGCGCGACTGCGGCGCCTTCACATGGCAGCCGTCCACCAACGATCAGCGACAATGCCAGCGCCCTCGACGACGCTCAGCGGCCGGCTGCTTTGAGGCCTTGGCCGACGATCTAGGTGCCGTCTTGCGTATGGCGGCGGGGCCCAAGGCCGAACCGAGTGCTGCGATCCTGGACAGTCGGACGCGACGGTCCTCGCCCGAAAGCGGCGACTGAGCCGGCTACGGCGGAGCCGAGCGCAAGAAGGGATCCGAGTTCCCCCTGGCCGTCGACCCGCTCGGCCATTTCCTGGCCCGGCACGTCACGCCTGCCAACACCGACAACCGTGCCGAAGTGGGCGCCTTGCCTGGGCAGGGCAGGACGCCACGGGGCAGGACATCGATCTGGCCTGCGTCGATCAGGACTGCACCGGTCAACAGGCCGCGGAAGCGGCCAGAGCCCATGAGATCGACCGCGAGGTCGTCAAGC
This sequence comes from Geminicoccus sp., assembly GCF_035556675.1. Lineage (GTDB taxonomy): Bacteria > Pseudomonadota > Alphaproteobacteria > Geminicoccales > Geminicoccaceae > Geminicoccus. The sequence goes on from NZ_DATMFZ010000106.1 coordinate 17,577, forward strand.
TGGCCGAGGTCAAACGCGGTTTCGTCCTGCTGCCGCGGTGCCCTTGGCGGTCTGCCGACCGCCGTCCCTGTGGGAAGCGGATCATCGGCCTGCTGGCCGATGATGGGGGTGGAGAGATCCTGCGCCTGGGCGACCCGCCTTTGGCGTCTGGGGAAGCACGACGAGCGCTACGTCAGCACCTTCGCCGACCTCCACCTCGGCGCGTGCACCTGCATCATGCTCACGCATGACCACCCGACTTAGGGCAGGTCCGTAATAGGCTCTAGCTGCAAGACCGACTTCGTCATGCTCCGCACCACCGCCTCCCGTCCGGGCTCCTTCCAGGCGCGGCCAGCCTCCCGGTCAGCCAGAGGTTTCAACAGAGCAAAACGGGCTCTGAGCACAAGATGTGGCTCTCGATGATATCAACGCCGATTGGGGCGCTTGTCAGCAATCAGGTCCTGGTCATCGATCTCGAAGCCGGTATCGCGCAAGGCGCACAGGACGAGGTACCGGGCGTTGATACATGAACCGTCGAAAGGCGTGGTGTGTCCTGCGAGTGCCGGTCAGGCGACCGCACAGTGATCGGCTGAGCATGGCGGATCGGCTTGTTCACGACCAGGATGCGCAGGGCGAATTCGGTCGATCATGGCCCGAACGTTCGCGCCACAAGGAGGTCATCGTCCCGGCACGTCAACCGGGAGATGATCATCTCGGCAGAGCACGCTGACCTCGGCCGTTGGCCTCTTGCCACGCGATCGGGCCATGGGTGCTGATCTTGGCGACATGGCGCTCACGCTCGCTACCGCCAAGCGCCCTGCCGGTGTCCGATGGAGGAGGAAGCAGGCGGGACGATGATCCTGACTGGTGAGCACGGCGGCCGGTCATCCATGCTGGCAGCCGCAACGTACTGACGAACCGGGTCATGTGGCGTCACTTCGTCCAGTTTCGATTGAACTGGACGATCTTGACGATTGCTGGCCTGATTTTGTCAGTTCCCGATTCATGGACCGTTGGAAGCTGGCAGCAGATCGCGAGGCGAGAACATGCTGCGATCGGCGATGCGGTTCGCCGTCCGACCCGCACCAATACAGCGCCAGTCGTGCCGGCAGAACCACTGCTCGGCCTCATTGAGTGGCAAGAATCATTTGGATCCGATGCTGCACAAGGCCCAGAATATTCGAGCTTCTCATACTTCCCGGTGTGCAATATAGTACCCGCTGGGGATCCGGGGGGCCATCGTCCCCGCCAACGCAGAGGACGCTCGGGCAATGAAGAGCACCTGGGTGGGCGGAAAACCGCGGGCTAATCTTCACGCCAGTCCCTGGCGCTGGATCCGGATACTCGCCATGCTGACCCTTCCAGCGGGGCTCGCTGCCTGCGATGCGGAGCCGGAGGCAGCAGTACCGGAGGTCCGGCCGGTCCGGACGGTCACGGTCGAGAAGCGCGCGGCCGGCATGCCGGTGATCCTGACTGGCCGTATCGAGGCCGAGGACGAGGTAGCGCTGGCCTTTCGCCTTTCGGGACGCATGATCGAGCGGCCGGTGGCCCTGGGTACCAGGGTCGAGCCCGGCGACGTGATCGCCCGGCTGGAGCCACACAACGAGCTCAACGCGCTGCGGGCGGCAGAGGCCAATCTCGCGGCTGCCGAGGGCCAGCTGGTCGAGGCGCGGGCGGAGTTCCGGCGCCAGCAGACCCTGGCCGAACGCGGCTTCGCGGCACAGGCTGTCTATGACCGGGCCCGCCAGGCACTGCAGACCGCGCAGTCGGCGGTGGATTCGGGCCGGGCGCTGCTGAAGAATGCCCAGGATCAGGTGAGCTTCACCGAGCTCGAGGCCGATGCCGAAGGTGTGGTGACCACCATCGGTGCCGAGCCGGGCGAAGTTGTTCAGACCGGGCAGATGATCGTCCGGCTGGCTCGTCAGGGCGGACGCGACGCGGTATTCGACGTGCCAGCCCAAGTGATCCGCTCCGCCCCGGCCGATCCGGTCATCGCCATCACCCTGACCGAGGACCCATCGGTGGTCGCCACCGGGCGGGTCCGCGAGGTCGCACCCCAGGCCGATCCGGTGACCCGCACCTTCGAGGTCCGGGTCGGGCTGGCCGACCCGCCGCCGGACATGCGGCTGGGTGCCACCGTGACCGGGCGGATGGAGGTCGACCAGGGCGAGATCATCGAGCTGCCGGCCTCCGCCCTCACTCAGCACGAGCGCCAGCCCGCGGTCTGGGTGGTCGATCCGGCAGAACAGACCGTGGCCTTGCGCAGCGTCGACGTGCTGCGCTTCTCGCCAGGTGCAGTGGTGGTGGCGGCCGGCATCGATCCCGGCGAGACGGTGGTGACCGCGGGCGTGCAGGCGCTCCATCCCGGGCAGAAGGTCCGCCTGCTCGAGCCCGCGTCGTGAGCGGGTTCAATCTGTCCGGCTGGGCGCTGGGCAACCGCTCCCTGGTCGTCTACCTCATGATCGTGGCCGTGCTCGCGGGCATCGCCGCGTTCATCGGCATCGGCCGCAACGAGGACCCGGCCTTCACCATCAAGACCATGGTGGTGCATGCGGCCTGGCCCGGCGCCACGCTGGAGGACACTGCCCTTCAGGTCACCGAGCGGATCGAGCGCAAGCTGCAGGAGCTGCCGGGCCTGGACACGCTGCGCAGCCAGACCCGACCGGGTCTGGCCACCATCTTCGTCGATCTCGAGGGTTCGGTGACGGCACCGGAGATCCCGGCGATCTGGCAGCAGGTGCGCAACGACATCGGCGACATCCGCCACACCATGCCGGCAGGACTGGTCGGGCCGTTCTTCAACGACCGGTTCGGCGATACATTCGGCATCATCTACGGCTTCACCGCCGACGGCTTCACCCATCGCGAACTGCGCGACCAGGTGGAAGCGGTCCGCTCGGAGCTGCTGCACGTCCCGGACGTCTCGGTGATCGAGATCATCGGCGCACAGGACGAGGTGATCTTTGTCGAGTTCTCGATGGAGCAGCTGGCCAGCTTAGGGGTCGACCGGCAGGCGCTGCTGGCGGCCCTGCAGACCCAGAACGTGGTCCGGCCGGCAGGCGTCATCCAGACCGGCGACGAGCGGATCTCGGTGCGGGTCACCGGCGCCTTCCAGTCCGAGCGCGACATCCTCGACATCACCTTCGTGGCGGGGGGGCGGATGCTCCGGCTGGCCGACATCGCGACGGTCCGGCGCGGCTTTGCCGACCCGCCGCAGCCGATGTTCCGGGTGAACGGCCAGGACGCGATCGGGCTCGGCATCGCGATGCGCGAGGGCGGTGACATCCTGGCGCTGGGCCGCAACGTCAAGCAGGCGATGGCCGGGATCACGCGCGACCTGCCGGTGGGCATCGAGCCGGTCCTGGTGGCGGACCAGCCGGTCACGGTCGACCTGGCGATCGGCGAGTTCACCACTTCGCTCTGGCAGGCGATCCTGATCATCCTGGTGGTGAGCTTCATCAGCTTGGGCGTGCGGCCGGGCCTGGTGGTGGCACTCGCCATCCCGCTCACGCTGGCGATCGTGTTCCCGCTGATGCAGGCGTTCGCCATCGACATGCAGCGCATCTCGCTGGGTGCGCTCATCATCGCCCTGGCGCTCCTGGTCGACGACGCCATGACCACCACCGACGCCATGCTCACCCGGCTGGCCGCCGGCGACGACAAGGTGGCGGCAGCCGAGTTCGCGTTCCGCCACTATGCATTTGCCATGCTGGCCGGCACCTTCGTCACGATCGCCGGCTTCGTGCCGGTGGGCTTCGCCCAAAGCTCGGCCAGCGAATACACTTTCTCGCTGTTCGCCGTGGTGACCATCGCCCTGCTGGCCTCCTGGCTGGTGGCGGTGATCTTCGCGCCGCTGCTGGGCGTGGCGATCCTGACCCGGCCGAAGCAGGCGGTCGCAACCACGCCGCGCGTGGTGCGGTGGTATCGTCGTCTGCTGATCACGGCACTGCGGCTGCGCTGGGTGACGATCGCGATCACGCTTGCTTTGTTCATCGGCTCGATCCTGCTCCTGCCGCTGATCCCCAGGCAGTTCTTCCCCTCGTCCGACCGGCCGGAGCTGGTGGTCGACCTGACCCTGCCGCAGAACGCCTCGATCTACGCCAGCCAGACGATGACCAGCCGGTTCGACGACCTGCTGGAAGACGATCCCGATGTGGTGCGCTGGAGCACCTATGTCGGGCGGGGGGCCATCCGCTTCTACCTGCCCCTCAACGTCCAGCTGCCCAACGACTTCTTCTCCCAGGCAGTGATCGTGGCGGCCGATGTCGAGGCGCGCGAGCGGCTGCAGCAGAAGCTGGAGCAGGCGCTGGCCGAGCGCTTCCCGGAACTGGTCAGCCGGATCTACCCGCTGGAGCTGGGCCCGCCGGTGGGCTGGCCGGTGCAGTACCGGGTGAGCGGCCCGAACCTCGACCGGGTGCGCTCGATCGCCCTGGACCTGGCCCAGCTCGTCGCGGCCAGTCCGCGGGTCGAGACCGTCAATTTCGACTGGATCGAGCCCACCCGGGAAGTGCGCGTCCATATCGACCAGGAGCGCGCCCGGCTGCTCGGGCTCAGCACCGACGCAGTGTCCGGCGTGCTCAACGCGGTGCTCACCGGCACGCCCGTCACCCAGCTGCGCGACGACATTTATCTGGTCAACGTGGTGGCGCGGGCCACGGACGAGCAGCGGGTCTCGCTCTCGACCCTGTCCACCCTGCAGGTCCCGCTGCCGGGCGGCCGGACCGTGCCGCTCAGCCAGTTCGCCAGCTTCGAGTACACCCAGGACTTCCCCCTGATCTGGCGGCGCGACCGCGTGCCGACGCTGACGGTCCAGGCGGATGTGGTCCCGGGCGAACTGCCGGAATCGGTGGCCGACGAGCTGGCGGACGGGGTCGCGGATCTCGGTGCCCAGCTGCCGCAAGGCTACCGGATCGCCGTAGGCGGCACGGTGGAGGAGAGCGCCAAGTCGCAGGCCTCGGTGGTCGCGGTGGTGCCCGCCATGCTGTTCATCATGCTGACCGTGCTGATGGTGCAGCTGCGCAGCTTCCAGCGCCTGTTCATCGTGCTGACCGTGGCGCCGCTGGGGCTGATCGGGGTGGTGCTGGCCCTGCTGGTGTCCGGCCGGCCGCTGGGCTTCGTCGCCATCCTCGGCATCCTGGCGCTGATCGGGATCGTCACCAAGAACGCGGTGATCCTGATCGGCCAGATCGAGAGCGAGCGTCGGCAGGGACGGAGCGCCTTCGACGCGGTGGTCGAGGCCGGCACCGCGCGCTTCCGGCCGATCATGCTGACCGCGATCTCCACCGTGCTCGGCATGATCCCGATCGCACCCACCGTGTTCTGGGGGCCGATGGCCTTCTCGATCATGGGCGGGCTGCTGGTCGGCACCGTCCTGACCCTGATCTTCCTGCCGGCCGTTTATGTCGCCTGGTTCAGCCTGCGCGGCAGCCCGGCCCCAGTCGAGGCACCGGCGGTGCCATCCAGCGCCGCCAGCGGATGAGGAGACGACCGATGATCACGACCAGAGCGCGCCTATGGCCCGTTGCCCTCGTGATGCTGGGGGCCGCCTGGGTACTGCCCGGTGCGGCGGGCGCGCAGGATGCCCCGCCCGCCTATGACTGGGGGCGGCTGGCCTTCGATACCGCCGACACCGACGGCGACGGCCTCATCAACGAGGCGGAGATGACCCGTGATGCCGCGGCCGGGTTCGCGGCACTCGACAAGGACGGCAGCGGCACCCTCTCGCCGATGGAACTGGGCGAGCATGATCCGGCCCTGTTCGCCAAGGTCGATGCGGACGGGGATGGGCTCCTCACCTTCAAGGAGGTGATGACCAACAAGGTCCGGGCATTCGACCAGGGTGATCGGGACGACGATGGCGGCCTGAGCTTCGACGAGATGGTCACGATCGTCGATATCGAGACAGGAGAAGCGCGATGAACCCCGCCAACCCGACGCGCCGGCCCCGTAGCGTCACGATCGTCCTGGCGCTGCTGGCCTCCGGCGCTCTCGTCGGCTGCGAGAATGGCGGCGGCGGGACTGCGTCGCCGGGCGTGGGCACGGTGGGTGGTGCGGTTGCGGGTGCCGGGGTCAGCCGGGCGGTGTTCGGCAACAGCAGCTCGGCCATGCTGATCGGCGGTGCCGTGGGCGGCCTTGCCGGCAACATGACCCTGGACCGCCAGGCCGAGGAGCGCCGCCGCCAGCAGGCGGTCGAGGACCGGCGGACCGCCCAGCAGCTGCAGCTCGACTTCGAGCGCCAGCGGGCCCTGCAGGAGGAGCAGACCCGGCTCGAGATCGAGGAGCAGCGCCTGTTCCGCGAATGGCAGCGCGAGCGGACCGGCAGCTGACACGCGGGCACGACCGGATGCGCCCGGCTGGAGCTGAATGGATGCAGGGCGCATGAGCCGGCTTCGCCGGATCGGTGCACGGACGGGCTGGGCGGCCAAGCGGGTAGCGCTGCTCATGCTGATCGCGCTCGCCACCTTCCTGGCGACCCGCATCTGGGATTCCCAGCGCGGCCTGCCGCTCGAGGTCTGGCACACCTTCGTGCCCGACGAGCTGAGCGTCGAGGAACTCGACCGGGCCGACTGGGCGGCCTACCTCGCCAGGGAGCAGGAGATCTTCGACGAGCTGCGCGTCAAGGTGACCCAGCAGCTCGAGCCGGAAGACCGCGTTCCGGTCAACCGCTACTTCGACCGCAGCCCGATCTATCCCGGCCGCTTCGCCGACGACTGGAACCGCTCGCACCTGCTCGAGCCGGACGGTCCGCCAAGGGGTGCGGCGGTGCTCCTGCACGGGCTGACCGACGCGCCCTACAGCCAGCGTCATATCGGCCAGCTCTACCGGGACCGAGGCTTCGTCGCACTCATCCCGCGCCTGCCGGCGCATGGCACCGTGCCGGGAGCACTCACCGACATCGAATGGGAGAGCTGGGCGGCGGCGACGCGCCTGGCCGTGCGCGAAGCCAGGCGGCGGATCGGGCCCGACCGGCCGCTGCACCTGGTGGGCTTCTCCAATGGCGGGGCGCTCGCCATGAAGTATGCCCTGGACGCTCTGGAGGACCCGGAGCTGAGCCGGCCGGACCGGCTGGTCCTGATCTCGCCGATGATCGGCATCACCGCCTTTGCCCGGTTCGCCGGCGTGGCCGGCTGGCCGGCGATCTTCCCGGCCTTTGCCAAGGCCGCCTGGCTGGCCGTCCTGCCCGAGTTCATCCCGTTCAAGTACAACTCGTTCCCGATCAACGGGGCGCGCCAGTCCTTCCTGCTCACCCGGGCACTGCAGCCCCGGATCGCCCAGCTGGCACGGGAGAACCGCCTCCATGACCTGCCGCCGGTCCTGACCTTCCAGTCGGTGATCGACTTCACCGTCAGCACCCGCGCCATCATCACCGCGCTCTATGCGCAGCTCCCGGAGAACGGCAGCGAGCTCGTGCTGTTCGACCTGAACCGGACCGTGAAGTTCGGCCCGCTCCTGAACACCCGCGTGGATGCAGTCCTGAACCGGGTCCTGCCGTCCGCACCCAGGGCATTCCGCACCACCATCCTGGCCAATGCCGGGCCCGACAGCCTGGACATGGTCGAGCGGGTCACCGAAGCGGGGTCTGTCGAGGAGCGGACCCGGCCGCTGGACCTGCGCTACCGCAAGGACGTGTTCTCGCTGTCCCACGTCGCCCTGCCCTTCCCAGTGGAGGACGGGCTCTATGGGCTGGACCCAGACCCAACTGAGGATTTCGGCATCCATCTGGGTGCCATGGCGACGCGGGGCGAGCGCGGTGCCCTGATCGTCAGCCTGGACTCCCTGCTGCGCATCACGTCCAACCCGTTCTTTCCCTACATGCTGGACCGGATCGCCGAAGAGCTCCCTCCGTCAGTCGAAGCCGCGACACCACCGCGATGAGCGCCATGCGGATGCGCGAGCTGTACCGCGCGATCTGGCGGGTCACCGGCCGCCAGCAGTTCGTCCTGATCACCCTGTCGGTGCTGGTGGCAGCGGTGGCCGCCCTGCCGCTCAGGTTCCAGCAGCTCGCGATCAACAGCCTCGTCTATGGCGGCGAGGTGCGTCAGCTCGCCTGGCTGTGCGCCGGCTTTCTCCTGGCACTGCTGCTCAGCGTCGGGCTGAAGCTGTTGCTGGGCCTGCGCATGGCGAAGGTGGGTGAGCGGGTGGTCCTGCTGATCCGGGAGCGGCTCTACCGCAATGCCGCCCATGATCGGGCATACGAGGCGGGCGACGCGCCCTCACCCGGGACGCTGGTCGCGATGGTCTCGGCCGAGGCCGAGGCGGTCGGCTCGTTCGCGGGTGCGGCGATCGCTTCGCCAGTCGTGCAGATCGGCACGCTGGCGAGCGTGATCGGCTTCATCGTGGGGAGCCAGCCATGGCTGGGTCTGCTGGCACTGGTCGTGGTGGTACCCCAGACGGCGATCGTGGTGATCGTCCAGCACCGGATCAACCTGCAGGTGCGGGCACGGGTCCAGTCCCTGCGCGATGCATCAGGCCGGATCTCCAAAGGCGACCTGACGACCGTGGACGATGCGGTGGTCCAGGACTTTCACGACATCTTCCATATCCGCTGCCGGATCTTCGCCCTCAAGCTGTCGTCCAAGGCCGCGCTCGCGGCGATCAGCGGGCTCGGCAAGGTCGGCATCCTGTTCCTGGGCGGCTGGCTGGTGCTGCGGGGCCAGAGCGATGTCGGCACGGTGGTGGCCAGCCTGACCGGCCTCATCCGCATCGAGGGGCCGTGGCGCGACCTGGTGGGCTTCTTCCGCCAGGCCAGCACGGTGCGGGTCAAGTACGGCATGCTGGCCCAGGCGGTCGCGACCCGGCCGGACCGCTAGAACGAGCCCGCGAGCGAGCCCAGCAGGATCACCGCCACCAGGGCCAGGACCGCGCCCACGATCGCCACCATGAACAGGTCGACATAGCTTTCGCGATGGGTCGAGCCGCAGACCGCGAGCAGGGTCACGACCGCCCCGTTGTGCGGCAAGCTGTCGAGCGTGCCGGCACCGATCACCGCGACCCGGTGCAGCAATGCCGGATCGATGCCGGCCTGCCTGGCGATCTCGAGATAGGTGGCGCCCAGCGCGTCGAGCGCGATGGTGAGGCCGCCGGACGCGGAGCCGGTCAGCGCTGCCAGGATATTGGTGGCGGCGGCCAGCGAGACCAATGGCCCCCCGCCGATCGCCAGTACCCATTCGCGCACCAGGGCGAATGCCGGCATCGCCGCCACGACCGCGCCGAATCCCACCAGGCTCGCCACGCTCAGGATCGGCAGGACGGAGGCGTTGGCACCGGCGTCCATGCTGACCCTGAGGGTGGCGAGCCGGCGGCCGCTCACCAGCAGCAGGACGAGGATCCCGGCCGCGAGGCCGGTCGCCACGGACCAGACGCCGGCCACCACCTCCAGCGAGACGGCGCCGAACCGCTCCTCGGCCAGGTAGCCGGTGTCCAGGCGCGGCAGCACCAGCATCACCATCAGGAAGTTGACGACCACTACGACGGCCAGCGGCAGCACCGCGAACAGGACCGGTGGGCCGTCGGGCGCGCGACGGCCGCGGTCGATCTCGGCCGGATCGAACTCGCGTGCGCTGGTGGCCCGCTCGCGCACCAGCTCATCCGCGGCAGCGTCTTCCGGACGCGCGTCAGGCAAGGTGCCATAGCCCTGGCCGGTCTTCCGGGCAGCGTCTTCCCTGCGGCCGAGCCACCACAGGCCGAAGCCCAGCATGATCACCGAGGCGAGGATGCCCAGGCCGGGTGCCGCGAACGGGGTGGTGCCGAAGAACGGCATCGGGATCGCGTTCTGGATGGCGGGCGTGCCCGGCAACGCCGACATGGTGAAGGTCGAGGTGCCGAGCGCGATGGCGGCGGGCATCAGCCGGCGCGGGATGTCGGCCTGACGGAACAGCGCCTGGGCCATCGGTACCAGGACGAAGATCGCCACGAACAGGCTGACCCCGCCATAGGTGACCAAGGCACCGGCCAGCACCACCGCCAGGATCGCGCGGCGAGCACCCAGCCGCTCGGTCATGAACGACGCGATGGTGGCGACGGAGCCGGAATCCTCCATCAGCTTGCCGAACAGGGCGCCCAGCAGGAACAGCGGGAAGAATTGGGCGACGAACCGGGCGGCACTGCCCATGAAGGTCTGGGTCCAGTGCGCCAGCAGCGGCTCGCCGGAGAAAGCAGCGGCGACCAGTGCCGCCATGGGCGCCAGCAGAAGGACGCTCCAGCCCCGGAACGCCAGCCACACCAGGAGGGCCAGGCCCAGGAGGATGCCGGCCAGCCCCATCGGCTCACACGCCTTCGAGCAGTTGGTCGAGATCGAAGGTGGAGCGCTGGCCCAGTGAGTCGCCATGCTGGGCGAGGAATGCCCCGGCTGCCCGTCGGCCCTCGTCGCGCAGCATGGCCAGGAAGGCCCACTCCGCGTTGAGCTTGGACGAGTAGCCCAACTCCAGCAGCTTGGTGCTGCTCACCCGGTGGATCCGCATGTTCGCCCACGCCGCCGCCTCGTCGTGGCAACTCGACGCCATGCGGCGCAGCAGGGCGATCATCCGTAGCTCCTTGAGCAGGACGGCGTTGAACGACACCTCGTTCAGCCGGTTCAGGATGTCGCGCGCCGACCTGGGCGTGCCCGGCCGTTCCACGGGGTTGATCTGCACCAGGATCGTGTCCCGCGACGAGCATTCACGGACCAGCGGCGTGATGGTCGGATTGCCGGAATAGCCGCCATCCCAGTAAGGCTCGCCATCGATCTCCACTGCCTGGAACAAGGTGGGCAGACAGGCCGAGGCCAGCAGCACTTCGGGCCGCACCTCGTTATTGCGAAATACCCGCCCGCGCCCGGTGCGCACGCTGGTCGCGGTGACGAACAGCCGGATCGGCGCATCCGCCAGCCGATCGAAATCGATTTGCTCGGCCAGGATCGCCTCCAGCGGGTTGCTGCCGCCCGGGTTGAGGTCGTAGGGCGAGAACAGGCGCGAGGTCAGGTCCAGGGCCACGAACATCGGCGAGTTGTCGAGCGTCCAGCGGCCGAGCAGCACATCGAGCGGACCGCGCTGGAACGGGCTGGCGAGCGCGGCATGTGACACGCTGCGCCAGAACCGCTCCAGCGCCGCCCTGGCGCCTGTGGCCCCGCCGGCGGCATAACCGGCGACCAGGATCGCCGCGTTCATGGCGCCCGCGGAGGTGCCGGTGATGCCGTCGATCGTGAGCCAGGGCTCTTCCAGCAGACGGTCGAGCACGCCCCAGGTGAACGCCCCGTGCGATCCGCCACCCTGCAGGGCGAGGTCGATCAGTAGGCGGCTGCCGGTGGCTGATGCAGTCGGCATGGAACCTCGCCAACGCGAATGAACGGCCCACCTGGGGGCCACGACCCGCCGCATGGCCCGGCTCCAGTTCCGGCCAAGGGCCCGGCGACCAACCCGCCAAGACGTGCACCCGAGCGGAATGCGCCGTCGCTCAGTCGACCAGGGAGCCAACTGTCACGACGGCATCTTCTCATGTCAGCAATCATGCGCTCAAGACAACGATGACATGATCGCGAATACTCTGGCGCTGACTGTTTGACAAGACAAGCCTGCAATAATATGCTCGCCGGGCGACTTCAGAGCTGCGGCAGTCGATGCGTCTAATAGCCTGCCATTGCCGGCCGCACTACGTCCCGCCAAGCCATGCGCCCTGCAGATTGGGCGGGAACCCTGTGCCCCATGGCAACTGAGGCCGATCCGCCGCGTCCTGCCACCCTTCATCCCGGGGTGCGGCTGTTTCTGTGGGTCTCGAAGCTGATCACGCTGATCGGGATCATCTCCCTCATGGTGGCGGCATGCACTCTGCTGACGTTCGGTGCGATCGAGACCGGCCGCTATGTCGCCCTGCTCGTGTGGCCAGGCGACACGCAACTGACCAATCGCCAGATGTTTCTCGCCAGCATCAAGCTGGTCGACCTCGTGCTGCTGGCGACTGTGCTCCAGGTGGTGGCGTTCGGGCTCTACTCGCTGTTCATCGATCGCGGGATCCCGGCACCGATGTGGCTGCGCACCAGCGACTTCGACGGACTGAAGAGCAAGCTCGCCGGGATCGTGGCGGTCATGCTCGGGGTGCTGTTTCTGGAGCAGGTGATCAACGTGCCACCCGGACTGCGCCTCTTGGCCTCCGGCATCGCAACCGCCGCAGTGATCTTCGCCTTGAGCCATTTCATCCAGGTGCAGCCGTCCAAGGACTGAGGCGGCCTGTTCCGTCGTCAACGCAGTTGCCGGTCGCCAAGGGCCGAGCCTCGCTCCGCACCTGATTTCGCGGTGAATCGGCAGCCCGTATTGATGTACAGTAGGGTAAAGTAGTGTATATAGGCTGAATGGAGCCTCCGGTCTGACCAGAAACCGGGAGAGGTGTTCCATTCGTGTCGCGGCCGCTCTGGTGAGCAGGCCGGTTAAATCGTGCGTGCTATTTCTTCCGGTTCCTTGGGGTTCTCGACCTGACTGCATCCTGATCGAACGCTTCGGCCTCGATCCATCCGGCAGAGCTGCATCACGACCCCGTGCAGCCCTTGGCGAACGCAAGACGAGCATCAGCGCCAACCGGTTCGGAGCTGACCCATGTCCACGCCTCGGTCCCTCTACGATGCGGCCACCGGCCCGACCTATGTGTCGACCGGCCACCTGCCGCAGTCGGAGATGGTGCAGCAGCTGGTTGTCGAGGCCTATGAGCGCTACCGGGAGAATCAAGAGGGGCACGTCTCCCAGGTCTACCCGGCGCTCGCAGAAGTCGCAGGTGACCTGTTCGGCATCTGCGTGGTCGGCACCAGCGGCAACGTTTATGAGATCGGCGACACGGCGCATGAATTCTCGATCATGAGCGTGTCCAAGCCCTTCGTCTTTGCGCTCGTGTGCCGGGCGCTGGGGCCTGACGAGTGCCGCGAGAAGCTCGGCGCGAACAGTACCGGGCTGCCGTTCAATTCCCTGGCCGCGGTCGAGTGGAGCGCCGACGGGCGGACGAATCCGATGGTGAATGCCGGCGCCATCGCGGCGACCAGCCTGGTTCCCGGTGCCACCGCCGACGACAAGTGGCAGAACATCTATGCGGGATTATGCGGCTTTGCCGGACGGAAGCTGTCGCTGAACGAGGAGGTCTATGCCTCCGCTTCGGCGACCAACTTCCGCAACCGGAGCATCGCCCGCCTGCTGGAGAGCCTCGGCCGGATCTACTGGGACTGCGACTCGACGGTCGACCTGTACACCCGGCAGTGCTCCTTGAACGTGAGCGCCCATGATCTGGCGGTGATGGGATCGACCCTGGCCGATGGGGGCGTGAATCCGGTCACCCGGGAACGGGTCGTGGACGCGGCCACCTGCCACTACGCGCTGGCGGTGATGGCGACGGCCGGCCTCTACGAGAGCTCGGGCGACTGGCTCTACGACATCGGTCTCCCGGGCAAGAGCGGCATCGGCGGCGGCATCGTCACCGTCTCGCCGGGCAAGGGCGGGCTCGGCACGTTCGCCCCGCCGCTCGACAGCATGGGCAACAGCGTCAAGGGCCAGCTGGTCACCAGGTTCCTGTCCCAGCGGCTGGGCATGGACCTGTTCGTCTCGAAGCCCGAGGTCTGAGCCACTTCGCAGGCCCCGTCCGTGCGGCCTGCCGTCTCGATCGGCACAAAGGAACGACCGTAGCGGGGAAGGACCAAGGTGATGCGCAGCGCAGCGATACCGGCGGCCGGAGCGGAGGACGAGGCGCAGTCGACCTGGCTGCCGATGATCGTCATCGCCCTGGGCCAGGTGCTGATGTCGTTCAATGTCGCCTCCCTGCCCGTCGCCATCGGCGGGATGGTCGACAGCTTCGACGTGCCGCCGACCACGGTCGCCACCGGTATCGTCATGTACTCGCTCTCCGTGGCGGGCCTGGTCATGCTGGGCGCCAAGCTCTGCCAGCGGTTCGGTGCGCAGCCCGTGTTCCGGGGGGTGGTGCTGATCTTCGGGCTGGCCATGGTGCTGATGACGTTCAGCCCGGATGCGACGGTCATGATCGCAGCGCAGGGCCTGGCCGGGATGGCCGGTGCAGCACTGGTCCCCTCCCTGGTGGCGCTGATCGCCAACAACTACCGGGGGCGGCAACAGGCCACTGCCCTGGGCGCGCTGGGCTCGGCCCGTGCCGGGGCCGGCGTGGCGGCCTTCCTCATCGGCGGCGTCCTGGGTACGTTCATCGGCTGGCGCCCGGCCTTCGGCATCCTGATCGCCCTCTCGGCGATCGTCTTCGTGCTGAGCTTCCGGCTCAGGCGGGACGAGGGCCGGCCCGACGTGCAGATCGACCTGGTGGGCGTCGTCCTGGCGGCGGCCGCCATCATCCTCATCAGCTTCGGCTTCAACAACCTGAACCGGTGGGGGCTGGGCCTGGCCCGCTCGGGCGCGCCGTTCGACCTTCTGGGGCTGTCGCCGGCACCAGTCATGATCGTGCTCGGCATCGTGCTGGGCCAGGCGTTCCTGATGTGGACGCACCGGCGGCAGGCGGCCGGCAAGACACCGCTGCTGGCGCTGGAAGTGATCGATTCGCCCAAGGAGCGGGCGGCCGTCTATGCAATGTTCATCATCGTCGCCCTGGAGGCGGCACTCAACTTCACGGTGCCGCTCTATATCCAGATCGTCCAGGGGCGCACGCCGCTGGACACGGCGATCGCCATGATGCCGTTCAACCTGTCCGTCTTCTTCGCAGCCCTGCTGATCGTCCGCCTGTATGACAGGATGGCGCCCCGCCAGATCGGACGGCTCGCCTTTGCGCTGTCCGCCGTGGCGCTGGTCTGGCTGGCGGTGGTCGTCCGCAACGACTGGAGCACCTTCCCGGTGCTGGTCGGCCTCGTGCTGTTCGGCATCGGCCAGGGCTCGCTCGTGACCCTGGTGTTCAACGTCCTGGTCACCGCCTCGCCCAAGGAACTGGCCGGCGACGTGGGCTCGCTGCGCGGTACCACCAACAATCTGGCGGCCGCCGTCGGCACCGCGGTCGCGGGCGCGCTGGTGGTGGGCCTGCTGAGCGCCGGCGTGATGCGCAGCCTCGTCGACAACCCGGTCATTCCGGCGGAGCTGAAGGAAGAGGTCGATCTCGACAATGTCAACTTCGTGAGCAACGACCGGCTGCTGGAGGTCATGGGGCAGACCAGCGCCACGCCGGACCAGGTCGAGGAGGCCATGCGCATCAACATCGAAGCCCGGCTGCGCGCGCTCAAGATCGGCCTGCTGATCATGGCGGGCTTTGCCCTGCTGGCCCTGATCCCGGCAGGACAGCTGCCCGACTACCGGCCGGGCGAGATCCCCCCTCAGCCGAAGCCGGAGGGCAGCTGACACCCTCAAGGAGGAAGAGCAGCCCGGCACCCCGGATCGGCCGATGCAGCATCGATCGGGTGCTGGCGGATCAGCGAGTGCCGGATGCCGGCTCAGCAGCCTACGTCAGTCGACTTCCTTGCTTTCCTTGAGCTCGTCCAGCACCGCTTCCGGAGCAACATCCCGTTTGACCTCTTCAATCGCGGAAGCGTCGTTGACCTTGACATTCAAGTGGGCAGCAATTGCCGTCACGACGTCCGAAAGCTTGGTCAACTCGTGCTCGGTCAGCAGATTGATGTGAAGATCGAGATCGGCGCGTTTATCAGCCGCAGCGGACGTACGATTCTGGCTGATCAGCACGAAGGTGGACAAAAAGATCGCTTCGACCGATGCCACCATCGCCAAGATGACGAACGACGGATCAAACCTCGGCACTCCCGGTATGATCCCCAGATTGATCACGATCCATGAGCCGTAGAGTGCCAGATGCAGGTACACGAAGCGCATGCTGCCGGTGAATGACGTGATCGCCTGGGCTAGCCGTTCTTCGCGTGTTGCCGAGGCTGCTTCCTGCCGGCGCCGCTCGGTGATGGCGTCGATGTTGCGTTTGAGCGCGCTGTTCAGATTGGGCGGCGGCGGCGGAGGGACAGTCGGTGTCGTGTTGGGCATAGCGACCTGAGCTCGATCTTGGCTTCACCGTTCAAATCCTGCTGCACGCTCAGGGTTGCATGGACCAGCGCCACGCGAAGCCGGCTGCGCGTGCTCAAGATCGGCCTGCTGATCTTGGTCAGCTTCACCCTGCTGGCCCTGTTCCCGACAGGGCAGGTGCACGGCTGCCGCCGGGTGATACCCCGCAGCCAAGGCCGGAGGGTAGCTGAACCCGTTCGAGTTGCCTGACACGCGGCGGCGGGGCACTCCCCGACCGGGACGGGATCGGGCAGGATTGCGCCTGATCCGGCCCGCCGGTGCGCAGCCGATGCGTCCGTCAGCCGTTCGATCATCATAGGGACCTGGGACCATCGCTGCGAGCCGCAATGAAACCGACGCATCCGGGCGCGTTCATCCGCAACGAGATCCTGACCGATCTGGAACTGTCCATCGAACGGGCAGCTGACATCCTGGGTGTCGGCAGCGACAGCCTGGCGGACCTGCTCCACGAGCGGACCAGCCTGTCGCCGGAGATGGCGCTGCGGGTGGAAAAGGCATTCGGCCTCAGCCTGGAGACCTTGCTGCGTCTTCAAGCGCGCTTCGACGCCTGGGCGATCCGGCAGCGCGCGGACGAGATCGAGGTGAAACGTTACCAGCCACGGTGATGGCCTGCGGTGCGGCTTTGACAGGATCGAGGATCTCCGGCTAGCCTTGTACAAAGTTATCTAGCAAAGAACATAAGTTCAGGGAGTGTCACCGGCTGATGGACACGGTCATCGGCGTCGACAGCAGCACCACCGCGACCAAGGCGATCGCCTTCGACCGGGCCGGCACGCCCCTGGCAGAAGGTCGGGCGGCGATCCCGATGAGCCAGCCGGGCGCGGGCGCGTTCGAGCAGGAGCCGGGCGCCTGGTGGACAGCCCTGGTGGACGCGCTCTCCGATCTCGCCGGCAAAATCGATCTCGCCACGGTCCGGGCGCTCACCATCGCCAACCAGCGCGAGACGGTAGGATTTCTCGACGCGGCCGGCGAATCGGTCCGGCCGGCACTGGTCTGGCTGGACGAGCGCGGGCGACCGGACATCGAGATCATGGCGGACGCTCTCGGTGCGGACCGGCTGCACCGGATCAGTGGCAAGGCGCCGGACCTCACGCCCGCGGTCTACAAGCTCAACTGGCTGCGCCGCGCCGAGCCCGCCGCGTTCGCCAGGGTCGCGCACGTGGTCGATGTCCACGGCTACCTCGTCCGGCGCCTGACCGGCAACGGCCGGACCAGCTGGGCCAGCGCCGACCCGCACGGCTTCTACGACCTGGAGCACAAGCGGCTCTCGCCGGAGATCCTGGGCTGGCTCGGCCTGACCGAAGGCCACTTCCTGCAGCCCGAGCGCCCCGGCACCGTGCTCGGCACTGTCACCGAAGAGGCAGCGACCGCGGCCGGCCTGCCGGCAGGCATCCCGGTCGCGGCCGGCGGGGGTGACGGCCAGTGCGCCGGACTCGGCTGCTCGATCCTCGAGCCGGGTGCGGCCTATCTCAACCTCGGCACTGCCACCGTGCTCGGCGTGTACAGCCAGGACTACGTGGTCGATCGCGCGTTCCGCACCGTGTCGAGCCTGACCGGCGCCGGCTATCTGTGCGAATACGTGCTGCGCACCGGCGCGTTCCTCACCGACTGGCTGATGGCCAGCCTGCTCCGCCAGGGCACCGACCCCGCCTCGTTCGCGCGCATGGAACAGGAGGCCGCCTCCGTGCCGGCGGGATCCTGCGGGCTGCTGCTCCTGCCCTATTGGAGCGGCGTGATGCAGCCGCACTGGGACCCGGACGCGCGCGGTGCCCTGGTCGGCCTGAGCGCCGAGCACCGGCAGGGGCATGTGTACCGGGCGCTGATCGAGGGCATAGCACTGGACCTGGCCTCCGGCTGCCAGGCGATCGAGGCGGCGGGCGGCATCCCGATCGACCGGTTCGTCGCGATCGGCGGCGGCGCGCGCAGTGAGCTCTGGCGCCAGATCGTGGCAGACGCCACCGGCAAGGAAGTGCAGGTATCCGACACGGTGGAAGCCTCCTGCCTGGGAGCGGCGATGGTCGCGGCGACCGCAGCCGGCTGGTACCCTGACGTCGCCGACGCGTCCCGCGCCATGGCCGGCCGCCTGCGCGAGCGCCGGCTTCCCGACCCGGCCACCCATGCTCGCTACCGGAAGCTGCGCGAGCTCCATGCCGGCCTCTACCCGGCCCTGCAGCGGACCTATGCCGGTCTCGCCGCCTTTCGCGAGGAATCCAGAACGTGAGCGATGTCGTCCGGGACGTGGTCGAGGGCCGGTTCTTCGCGCCCGAGCTCGGCCAGAACCTGCCCTCCCCGATCCAGCTCCTGGAGATCGCGCCGTCGCTGGCCGGCCGTGAGCGGGCACTGGTCGAGCGCGTCGGGCTGTCCGGCCGGCTTGCCGTGGTGGCCGACCAGAACACCATGCCGGTGATGGGCCGGCGGGTCCACGAGGCCCTGGAGCGCGCCGAGCTCGTGGTGCTGGACCATCCTAAGGCGGACGAGGCGACCGCGGCACAGCTCCAGGACCGCGTGGCCGGCTGCGACCACCTGATCGCGGTGGGCTCGGGCACGATCAACGACCTGTGCAAGTATGTCTCGCACCGCACTGGCCGGGCCTGCGCGGTGTTCGGCACCGCGGCGTCCATGGACGGCTATGTGACCACGACCGTGTCGATCACCCGTGGCGGCTACAAGCTGACCCTGCCGGCCCAGGCGCCCCGGGGCGTGTTCTTCGACCTGGAGGTGATGGCCGCAGCGCCCGAGTTCGCGACACTAGCCGGCTTCGGCGACACGATCTGCCGCAGCGTCTGCCAGGTCGACTGGCTGCTTTCCCACCTCCTGCTCGACACGGTCTATGCCGAGACGCCCTATGCGATGATGGCTGCCGACGAGCAGCCGCTCTACGAGCTGGCCGGGCGGCTGAAGCAGGGCGACCAGGCGGCCGTGCTGCAGCTGGTCCGACTCTCCGTCCTGTCCGGCTGCGGCGTGCTGGTCACCGGGACCAGCCATTGCGGCTCGATGGGCGAGCACCAGATCAGCCACTATATCGACATGCTGCTGCGCCCCCACCCGGGCACGCTGCATGGCCAGCAGGTCGGCATCGCCACCTGGACGATGGCACGGCTGCAGGCGCGCTACCTGGCAAGCGACACGCCGCCCGTCCTGGCACCGCTCACCTTCACTGACGCCGAGCTGGCCCGGCGCTATGGCGAGCTGGCCGGCGGGGTGAAGGAGGCGATCGGGCGCAAGCCCTTCGATCCGGCGGCAACTGCCAGGATGAACCGGCGCCTCCAGGCCCGCTGGCCGGAGATCCGGCAGAAGCTCCTGGCGGTCATGCTGCCACTGGAACGGATGGAGGACGCGATCGCGCGTGCCGGCATGCCGAGGACGGCCGCCGAGATCGGGATCGATCCCGCCTTCTACCGCCAGGCGGTCCGCCACGCGCTGGAGATCCGCGACCGCTACGGCTTTCTCGATCTCGCCGCGCAGGCCGGCGGGCTCGACGGGTTCGCCGCCGAAGAGACATGATCGACCAGGACGAGCAGCGGCGCACCCGGATCGCCTGGCTCTATTATGTCGAGGGCCGCACCCAGGCCGAGATCGCAGCGTTGCTCGGCATCAACCGGGTGAAGGTGCTGCGCGACCTGGCAGCCGCGCGCGAGTCCGGGCTGGTGCAAATCCGCATCCATGGTCGCCTCGCCGGCTGCGTGGCCCTGGAGCGGGAGCTGTGCCGCCGCTTCGGCCTGCGCGACGCGGTGGTCCTGCCCACGCCAGGGGACCCGGCGAGCCTGCCCGTGGTGCTCGGCACCGCGGCCGGCCATTATCTTTCCGACCGCCTGGGCCCCGGCATGACCGTGGGCATCGGCTGGGGCCGCACCCTGCGCTGGAGTGCCCACTCGATCCAGCGCCGGAGCATCCAGGATCTCACCATCGTCTCCCTGATGGGCGGCCTCGGCCGGGCCTCGGAGTTCAACACCTACGAAACCGCGGCGCGCCTCGCCGAGGCCCTGGATGCCACCTGCCTGTACATGGCGGCCCCCACCTACGCCTCCACCCCGGCCCTGCGCGACCTGCTGCACGAACAGGACTCGCTGGCGGAGGTTCGCACCCGCGCGATGCAGGCGCAGCTGATCCTGTTCAGCGTCGGCACGCTCGGCCCCGACGCACCGACCCTGACCCGCGGCCTCCTGACCGACGCGGAACAGGCTTCGCTCCAGACGGCCGGCGCGGTCGGCGACCTGCTCGGCCATTTCCTAGGAGTCGACGGCCGGCTGCTCGACCACCCGGTCAATCGCCGGGTGGTTGGTGTGGCGCCGGACGAGTTGGCGGCGGTGCCGACCCGTATCCTGGCCTCGGGCGGCCCGGAGAAGGGCAAGGCCATGCGCGCGGTGCTGGCCGCCGGCTATGCCAACCTGCTGATCACCGACCAGCAGGCGGCGGAGTCATTGTGTATCGAGCCTTGCTAGATGGCCTGCCTGTATCATGCCGCGTGCGGAGGGAGTGGATTGCCTAAGAGTGGCGGCCAAGTTCTCGTCCTCACCGGCCCACCGGGCGTGGGAAAGACTACGACGGCCCGTGCGCTCGCCGCACATGCGGACAGGCCGGCCGTGCATCTGCATGCCGACGACTTCTGGCACTTCATCAAGTGCGGTGCGATCCCTCCTTATCTTCCCGCTGCCGACGAGCAGAACCAGACCGTGATGCAGGCCCTGGCGCAGGCGACAGCGGCCTATGCCCGAGGCGGGTTCTTCGTCGTGGTGGATGGCATCGTGGGACCGTGGTTCCTCCAGCCGTTCCGCGCCATCGCAGCGCCGCTGCACTACGTGGTCCTGCGCGTGCCCCTGCCGACCGCGCTGGAACGCTGTCGCCGCCGTGGCGGCGACACGCTCACGGCATCCGGTCCGATCTCATCCCTGCACGAGCAGTTCGCCACGCTGGGTGCGTTGGAGCACCACGCGATCGACCTGGACGGACACCGGCCCGAGCAGGCCCAGGCCGCCGTCCGGGAAGCCCTGACCAGCGGCAGGTTCCGCCTGCCGCCTCAGCTCCCGTAGCGCCCTGCGCGGTCCATGATCGCCTTGGCGCGCTCCAGGATCGGGTAGTCGATCAGCTTGTTGTCGACCGTGAACGCGCCATGACCCTGCTCCTCGGCCTGGCGCATCCCGTCCAGCACGCGCCGTGCCCAGTCCACCTCCTGTGGCTCGGGCGCGAACACGCCCTGGATGATGCCGACCTGGTCCGGATGGATCGCCAGCTTGCCCTGGTAGCCCATGGCCTTGACCCGCCGGGCATTGGCCAGGAGGCCGTCGCTGTCGCGGATGTCGGCGAACACGCTGTCGATCGGGCTGGGCAGGCCGCCGGCGCGCGAGGCGATCACCACGGCGGCACGCGCATGCTGGCACTCCGCCTCGCCGCTGGTCCATTCGACGCCGAGATCGCCCGTGAAGTCGCCGGCACCGAAGGCCAGGCAGAACGGCCGGGCGATCCGCGCCTGCACGATGTCGCCGAGGTTCAGGATGCCCTTGGCGGTCTCGACGATGCCGATCAGTTCCAGCGTGCTGCACGGCACGCCGCGAGCCCGCTCCCAGGCGCGCAACAGCGCATCCAGCTCCAGCACGTCGGCGGCCGCCTCGATCTTGGGCAGGACGATGCCGCGCAGGCCGGGATGCACCACGCCCGCCAGATCCTCCTCGCCGCAGGCGACGGTGAAGGCGGTCGAGGCACGCACCGGGTTGATCCGCACGAACGCCCGGCCCGGGTACGCGCCGACGAACCCGGCCGCCTTCTCGCGGGCCAGCGGCTTCTCGGCCGGCGGCACCGCGTCCTCCAGGTCGAGGATCAGGGCGTCGACGGCGAAGCCAGTGGCCTTCTCGCGGAAGCGGTCGCGATGGGCGGGCACGAACAGGAGCGCGCGCGGCGGCACGTACATGAGGTCACTCCGAGGGCGGGGCCGGAGCGCGCCGTTGCGGCGGCTCCGCGGATGAAGCGGTGGCATGATCCGGCGCCGGCAGGACCGCTTCGTCCACACGCTGTGCATCGCGGATCGAACTGCGCAGGGTCTCGCCAGCACTCAGGATGTGCTCGCGCATCAGATGCTCGGCCCGCACCGCCTGGCGGTCGATGATGCATTCCAGGATCTTCTTGTGCTCCTGGTTGTACTGGGCGAGTTCCTCCGCCGTGTAGGAGGCGAAGATCGGCGGATAGACCGAGGGGATCTGCCGGACCATCTGCAGCATCGGCTGGAGGAAGCGGTTCTCGACCGATTCGATGATGCTCTGGTGGAACACCTGGTTGTGCTGACGCCAGGAATCGCGGGCATGGTTGTCGAGCGGGCCGGTCTTGCGCAGCAGCTTCTCGACCTGGTCGATCGCGTGACGGGCCGAGCGTTCCGCGTCCAGCTTCATGCCGCGCTCGGCGGTCACCCGGCAGGCCATGCCCTCCAAGAGCGCCCGCATCTCGTAGGCTTCGATGATGTCGCGGACATGGAACGGCCGGACGATGAAGCCGCGGTTGGGGTTGTATTCGAGCAGGCCGTCCTTCTCGTTGGCGGCAAGGGCCGCCCGCACCGGCGTGCGGGAGACGGCGAACTGCTCGGCCAGGGCCGCCTCGCGCAGGTGCTGGCCAGACGCGAACTCCCCGCGCAGGATCATGTCGCGGATGCGCGCGGTCAGCTCTTGGGACGTCAGTTTCATGCGGTCTCCGGATCGAGATGCGGGCGGCGCTCAGATAGCACCCTTGCCGCGCAACTCTTCTATGCGCGCCGCATCCAGGCCAAGCAGGTCGCGCAGCACCTCGTCGGTATGGGCACCCAGGGCCGGGCCGAGCCAGCGCACGGCACCAGGCGTGCCGCTCATGCGTGGGATCACGTTCGGTATCGCGACCTCCCCTGCCCGCGGATCAGCCACGCGCAGGATGTTGCCGCGCGCGGCGTAATGCGGGTCGGTGAAGATCTCGTCGATCCCGTAGACCGGACCGCACGGCACCTCGGCTCCTGAGCAGCGGGCCAGCACCTCGTCGCGCGGCATCGAGCCGGTCCAGTCGGCGACCATGCCGTTGACCTCGCCGCGCCGCTCGATCCGCGCCTTGTTGGTGGCGTAGCGTGGATCCTCCTTGAGCTCCGGGCGGCCCATGGCGTCGGCCAGCCGGCCGAAGATCTTGTCGTTGGTGCAGGCGATCGCCACCCAGCGGTCGTCGCTGGTCGGGTAGTGGCTGTGCGGCACCACGATCGGGGTCTCTGCGCCCTCGCGCCGGCGCACGAAGCCGAACCGGTCATAGGCCGGCGCCACCTCGTCCAGGATCCGGAAGATCGCCTCGTAGAGCGCCATGTCGATGACCTGGCCCTTGCCAGTCCGGTGGCGTGCCTGAAGCGCCATCTGCACGGCGAGCGCGCCATAAAGGCCGGCCATGTAGTCGGCGAGCGTGGCCGAGCCGGGCTGGGCCGGCGGGCGGTCCGGCTCGCCGGACAGGAACGAGATGCCGCCGAACGCGTTGGCGATCCGGCCAAAGCACGGCCGGTTGGCGTAAGGTCCCGTCTGGCCGTAGCCGGACACGCGCAGGAGGATCAGCTTCGGGTTGACCTCCGACAGGACATCCCAGCCCAGTCCCCAGCGCTCCAGCGTCCCGGCCTGGAAGTTCTCGCACACCACGTCGCTGACGCGGACCAGGTCCTTGAACAGCTCCGCCCCTTCCGGCGTGCGCAGGTCCAGGCAGACCGACTTCTTGTTGCGTGCCTCGCTCAGCCAGACGAGCGTGTCGCCGCACTCGGTCAGGGTACCCAGACGCCTTGCGTGGTCGCCGATCTTCGGCAGCTCGATCTTGAGCACCTCCGCGCCGAACTCGGCCATGATCGTGGCAGCGTAGGGAGCGGCGATGAAGGTGCCGATGTCGAGGACGCGCAGACCGGCCAGCGCAGCTTCGGCGGCCGCTTCGACGGGATGGGTTGCTTCAGCAGAGGTCATGATGGCGGTTCCGGCAGGTCAGTAGCTGGCCAGGATCGGGAAGGCCCAGACGAGCACCAGCAGCAGGCACTGGAGGAAGGTGAAGGGCCAGAATGCGTTGAAGATCGTCTCGAGCGTGATGTGCGGCGGAGTCACGCTCTTCATGTAGAAGGCGGCCGTGCCGAACGGCGGGGTCAGGTAGCCGATCTGGCAGGTGATCGCGAACAGCACGCCGAACCAGACCAGGTCGTAGCCAAGACCGGTCACTACCGGCCCGAAGATCGGCACGGTGAGCAGGCAGATCGCGGTACCTTCCATGAAGGCGCCGAGAAATACCCAGATCGCCAGCATCACGCCGATGATCGCCCAGGGCGGCAGGCTGGAGCCCAGGAACAGGCCCTTCACGAAGCTGGTGCCACCCAGCAGGTTGTAGACCCCGATCAGGGCCACCGCGCCGAACACCAGCCACAGCACGATGCCCGAGGTGCGGATCGTCTGCATGGAGACGTCGACCAGCATCGACCAGGTGAGCTCGCGGCGCAGGGCCGCCACCAGGATCATCGCGGCAGCGCCCAGTGCCGCGGCCTCGGTCACGGCGGCCACGCCCAGATAGATGCTGCCCAGCACGCCCGCACCGATCATGAGCGGCAGGACGATGCGGCGGAGCAGCGCCAGCTTCTCGGCGAGCGGCATGTTGCGGCGCTCGTCCGCGGGCGGCGGGCCCATGGCCGGGTTCAGGCCGCAACGGACCAGGATGTAGACGATGAAGCTGCCCGCCATCAGAAAGCCCGGCAGGAACGCCGCGGTGAACAGGTCGCCTACCGAGACGTTGGCGGTCAGGCCATAGATGATCAGGTTGATGCTGGGCGGAATCATCGAGCCCAGCGCACCGCCGGCGCCGATGGTGCCCAGCGCCAGCTTCTCGTCGTAGCCCATGCGCAAAAGCTGCGGCAGGGCGATCATGCCGAGCAGCATGATCTCGCCGCCGACCACGCCGGTCATCGCCGCCATGATGATCGCGACCACCGTGGTCATCGCCGCCAAGCCGCCCGGGCGCTTGGCGCCCCAGACGCTCATCGCGTCGAACAGGTCGCGGGCTACCCCGGTACGCTCCATCATCCCCGCCATGAAGATGAAGAACGGCAGGGACACGAGCACATAGGTGTTGATGAAGCTGTAGATCCGGCCGGTGATCAGGATCAGGCTGTTCAGCCGGTCGAAGTCCAGGATGAAGAAGGTGGCGATGATCCCGGTCACCACGCCCAGCGGAACGCCCAGCACCATGAGCAGGATCATGCCGCCGAACATCAGGACGGTGATGAGCTCAATTTCCATGGACGGCCTCCAGCCGGCGCGCCGCCCGCACGAAGTTCACGACCGCCTGCAGCAGCAGGAGCGCGCAGGCGAGGAACAGCACGCCGCGGACCAGGGCCGGCAGCGGCACGTCCCAGGCCGAGCCCAGCGTCTCCGGGCGCCATCGCCCGCCGCGGAAGCGGAAGATCGAGGCTGCAGCCTGGAGCCAGGCGGCATAGGTCAGGACCAGCCCCCACAGGATCAGCAGGACCGACGAGAACAGGTCGATCACCCGCCGGATCCTTGGGCCGAACCGGTCATAGACGAAGGTGACGCGGATGAATTCCTGGCGCTGCAGGACATAGGGGCCTGCCAGCACGAAGGTCAGTGCGCACAGGCTGGTGGTCAGCGGATGCACCCAGTTGGTCGGCTGGCTGAAGCCATAGCGCGCGATCACCTCATAGGTGGAGATCGCGATCGCCGGGACGATCAGTGCTGCCGCGAGGGCACCGGACGCCTTCGACAGGCGGTCGATCCACATGTCGCGAAATCCCGGGACAGAGGCGAGAACGCATCCAGATGAGGAAGGCGGAGGACAGGGGCTCGCGGCTCCTGCCCTCCTTCAGGTCAGAGCAGGCCGATTTGCTGCATGAAGGCGATATGCGCCTCGTAGGCCTTCTTCGCGAGCTCGCTGCCCTCGGCATATTCCTTCACCGCGTCGGCGGCGATGGCGCGCAGCTTCTGGCGCTCCTCCGGGGACCAGTCGATCAGCTCGACCCCCTCCTCCGCGACCACGGCCTTGGCGGCCTTCTGGTCGTCGATCAGGGTCTGCGCGTTCATGTCCGCGGCGAACTGCTTGGTGGCGGTCTCGACGATCGCCTTCAGGTCGTCCGGCAGCTCGTTCCAGCGGTCCAGGTTCACCGAGATGTCGCAGGCCGGCATCGAGCTGATGCCGGGATAGAGCGAATACTTGGCGGTCTGGTAGAGGCCCACCTGGGCGTTCTGGCCGAGCGTGCTGTAATCGGTGGCGTCGATCACACCGGTGCTGAGTGCCTGGAAGATCTCGCTGCCCGGCAGAGAGACGACGCTGGCATCCAGGGCGGAGAACACCTGACCCACCACACCACCGGGTGCACGGATCTTCACGCCCTTGAAGTCTTCGGTGCTGCGGATCGGCTTGCGCGCCGGGATCGACTCGGCCTGCCAGAACGAGGGCCCCACGAAATGGACGTTGTAATCCTGGTAGAGCTCGCGGGCGATCTCGGTGCCGCCGCCATATTCATAGAACATCTGGAACTGCAGCGGCGTGTCGTAGCCGGCCATGAACGAGCCCAGCACGCCGAACGCCGGATCCTCGCCTGCAAAGTAGCCGGGCGAGCCGAAATGGCCATCCAGGATGCCCTGGCCGATCGCTTCCAAAGTCTGGTCGGCGGCCACCACCGCATCGACCGGCATGACCTCGATCTTCAGCCGGCCGCCCGACATGGCGTCGACGTTCTTGGCGAAGTCCTCGAACACCCTGTTGGCAGTCGAACCCGCCGGCATCAAGGACTGCATCTTCCAGTTGATGGTCTCGGCCTGGGCTGCCGAGATGGACAGGGCCAGTGACAAAGCACTGCCGAGGACTGCTCGCTTCCACATGTTAGCCTCCGTTGCTCTTGCTTGTTCGATATCACCGGAAAGCTGCTCGCTTCCTCAGCCAGGGATGTTCAGCATCGCCCTGGCCTCGGCGGGCGTGGCGATCTCCCGTCCGCAGGCCTTCGCCAGATCGACGATCCGGCGCACGAGCTCGGCGTTGGTGGGCGCGCCCAGCTCCGCATAGGGATTGTCGCCGATCCCGATCGCCACGTGCCCGCCCGCCTGGATCGCCTGGGCGGCGATCGGGAACAGGTTCCCGGGCTTGGCGTTCACGGTCCACTGGACCGGCCGGTGCTTGGGCAGGAAGTCGAGAAACGCACGCAGCCCGGCCGCGGTGGGAGGATGGCCGCCCAGGATGGCGCGGTCGGTATGGACCAGGAGCAGATAGGCCGGATCGTCCAGCAGTCCCATCTCCTGGAACGCCTCGACATAGCGCAGGAACGGGATGGTCCAGCAGGCGAGTGCCGGCTTGACGCCGATCTCGCGAAAGGTCTTCGCGAAGAAGAGCAGCGTCTCGGTGCTGTTGACGTAGCTCTTGGACGTGGTGGTGAACCGCTTCGCCACCGGATCGTAGACATCGATGTTGGTGCTGCCGATGTCCATCGATGCCAGTTCCGGGCGAAGCGCCGGATCCTGGACCAAGCGCCGGATGTGCGCGACGCGCGCCTCGTCCCCCTGCACCGTGATCTGGCCCAGCGTGGAATGGATCAGCAGGTCGCTGCTGTTCCGGATCGCCTGGATCGTATCCGCATAGGCCTCATAGCCGTGCGCAGGCGACCCGTCCGGCTGGCGGGCGTGGAAATGCAGGATCGAGGCGCCGGCCGCCCGGATGGCAGCCGCATCCCGGCCGATCTCCTCGGCCGTCCACGGCACGTTCGGGTTGCCGTCGCGCATCGCGTACTCGTTGACGCGAACCTCGATGATCAACTTCTCCACGCCGCGCTCCGTCACCGCCTGCACACCTGATGACGGAGCGGCGTACATTGTTCTGAAATTGCATGCAATGACTCGATTGCGCATGCGAACCTGCGCCAACCCTGCCTCTGGCAGGCAGGCAGCTGGGCGATCGGTCATGCGCAATGGCCAAGGGCCCAGCCGTGCACAGCACGGCCGAGCTCTGCATCATGGGAAAAACGGTGGCGCGGCGCCTTTAGGCCCCGGTCACCCGCCAGATCACGTCGCCCACGTCATCGGCGACCAGCAGGGACCCGTCCGGGCCGATGGTGACGCCCACCGGGCGGCCGTAGGACGCCTTCTCGTCGGGTGCGAGGAAGCCCGTCAGGATGTCGCGCGGCGGGCCGGCGGGCCGGCCGTTCTCGAACGGCACGAACACCACCCGGTAGCCGCTGAGCTTGCTGCGGTTCCAGGAGCCGTGCTGGCCGATCACCATGCCGTCGCCGAAGCCCGGCAGGGTGCGGGCCGGCAGCCAGCACAGGCCGAGCGAGGCGGTATGCCCACCCAGCGCATAGTCCGGCTGGATCGCCCGGGCCACCAGTGCGGGGTCCTGCGGCACCCGGTCATCGACGGTGCGGCCCCAGTAGCAATAGGGCCAGCCATAGAAGCCGCCGTCCTGGACCGAGGTCAGGTAGTCGGGCGGGGTCTCGTCGCCCAGCCCGTCGCGCTCGTTGACCACCGTCCAGAGCACCCCGGTAGTGGGCTCCCATGCCAGACCCACCGGATTGCGCAGGCCGGATGCGAAGATCCGGCAGGCACCGCTCGCCACGTCGAACTCGTAGATCGCCGCGCGCCCTTCCTCGGCCGCCATGCCGTGCTCGCCGATATTGCTGAGCGAGCCGACCCCGACATAGAGCTTGGCACCGTCCGGGCTCGGCAGGATGCTGCGGGTCCAGTGCCCGCCCGGCTTGAACTCGGTGAGCTTGCGGCCGGGCCCGCTGATCCGGTCGGCGCCCTGTTGGTAGGTAAAGGCGACCAGCCCGTCAGTGTTGCCGACATAGAAGGTATCGCCCAGCAGGGCCATGCCGAAGGGCTGGTTCAGCCCGTCCAGGAACACGTGCCGGGTCTCGGCCGTCCCGTCGCCGTCCTGGTCGCGCAGGAGGGTGATCCGGTTCGGGCTCTCCCCGACCGCGGCAGCCCGCTTCATCGTGCTGTACTGGGCAAAGTCGAACGGGCTCTTGACCGGCCCCGGCAGGGTCAGCGCCTCGGCCGCCAGCACGCCGCCGTCCGGCAGCACATGGATCCAGCGCGGGTGCTTTAGGCCCGAGGCAAACGCGTTAACCTTGAGGCCGGGGGCGGCCGTCGGGGTCTGCCCGGCGCTCCAGCCCTGCGCCGTCGGCATCTTCAGGGTCGGCAGCGCCCCTTGCGAGCGGGCCGGCGGGATGGCCGGCGTCGTGCCGGTGGCCTGGGCGCGGATCCCGTCGTTGCGGTGCCGCACCAGGATCGTCCCGGCACCGATCAGCGCGACCAGGCGGCCGTAGAGATCCGTCAAGTTCATCGCGTTCCCCTTCCTGCAGGCGCCGGGGAAGCTAGCCCTCCGTGCCGCCGCTGGAAATCCGCGATCGCACCGGCCTGACCGATCTCCCTAGGGCCTCCCCTCCACCCGGGATGGTCGCCGCGCCACAAGACAATACACAGGCGGGGCGGCTCTCGCCGCCCCGCCTCACTTTTTAGACCTCAGCTCCGCTGCGGATCTGGCGCAGCCAAGCCGGCTCTGCGCCTCAGGCCTTGCAGGCGCTGGTATAGGCGACGGTGCCATACTCGCCGGCATAGTTCTTGGTGAAGCCCCACCAGTCCTTCTTGGCGTCCCATGCGTCCCAGCCGCCGCCCTTCTTGACCGAGCCCCAGATGGCGATGCCGTCGCTCAGCTCGTAGATGGTGTTGAGCTGCAGCTCCCAGTACTTGATCGGCAGGTATTCGGTACCCTTGCCCAGCATGGTGTCGTGGTACTGCGGCCAGACGAACGGGATCACCGGCTTGCCGTACTTGCGCGCTTCCGCGATGTTGGCCTTGGCGAACGTCACCCACTGGTCGCGGTTCTCGGTGATGGTGTAGAGCGAGGGG
>NZ_DATMFZ010000107.1:0-3096 GCF_035556675.1 Geminicoccus sp.
GGCGCGCCAGGAGTGCTAGCGCCGGTCGCAGTCGCACCATTTGCCCTTGGGCAGGAAGGTGCCGCAGCGCGGGCAGGCGCTGAGCTCCACCGTCCTTGGGTTGCCGCGCGGCATGGCCTGGCTGCTCGCCCGCTCCTTGGCCCGCGAGCGCATCATGAGCACAATCACGCCGATCACCAGGACCAGCAGCAGGAGCTTGCCGACAGAAAGCGTACCGATCATCGCCTCGCTCTTATAGCCCGAACCGGGCAAACGCCAGCCGCTCCTCGGCCAGGTCCAGCAGTTCGCCACCGAGCCCAGCCATACCAAGCCGCCGCTGCAGCCAGGAGCGGCGCCGGCCATAGGGCCGCAGGCGCAACTCGTCGCCAAAGCGCTCCCGCAGCACGGATTCCGGTGTGCCCAGCGCGTCCACCAGGCCCAGCGCCTGGGCCCGCTCGCCCGACCAGACCCGGCCGCTGAAGATCTCGGCGGCGTCGCCGGTGAGCCTGGACCCTCGCCTTGCCCGCACATGCTCGATGAAGGCGTGGTGGATGTCGGCCTGGATCTCGTCCAGCAGTTCCAGGTCCTGTGGCGACTGCGGCCTAAACGGATCGAGCAGCGCCTTGCGCTCGCCGCGGGCGCGGACCCGCCGCTCGATCCCGAGCTTGGCGATCGCCTCGGTGAAGCCGAAGCCGGCCGAGATCACCCCGATCGAGCCGACCAGCGAGCAGCGGTGCGCGAACATCTCGTCGCCGGCGCAGAGCAGCCAGTAGCCGCCCGAGGCGGCCACGTCCTCCGCGAATGCCACGACCCGTTTCTTCTTCCGCTCCGCCAGGAGCCGGATCTTCTCGGCGATCAGCGCCGACTGGACCGGGGAGCCACCCGGACTGTTCACCACGATCGCGACGGTGTCGGTGCTTTTGTGGGCGAACGCCTGGCCCAGCATGGCCTCCACGGCGGCGAGCGTCAGCCCGTTGCGGCCCGGCATGCTGCCGATCACGCCGGACAGGCGGACCACCGGCACCACCGGCCCGCGCTTGAGCGGCCAGAACCGTTGGAATCTCATCGAGCGCTTCCACCTTCACGATCGCCTGCGGCCCAATCGATCGCACCCCCGTCCTCCAGGATGTGCCGGGCCGCCTGGGTCCAGCCGCCATCCTGCCCATGCAGGACGAGGCCGGGCAAGAGCGTGTCCGGGCTGCGGTCGTCCTTGCGCGCCCGGATCAGCACCCGGGAGGCCGGACGGCCTGCGCGGGGATGGATCGGGAGGATCCGGATGCCACCTGCCTTGCCGGCGAGGCTGACGAGTGCCGGCACCAGCCGATCGGCGCGCAGGATCACCACGACCTGGCCGCGCGAACGGCAGAGCCGCAGGCAGTGGCCGAGCCAGTCGGACAGCGACATGCCGCCGAAGCGGGCGAGATCCCGGGCGGGTTCAGGTGCCCGGGAGGAGGCGGGATGGTGGAAGGGCGGGTTGCTCAGCACCAGGTCGAAGCCCCCATCGCGCAAGCCCCCGAGGTCCGCCTCGATCGTCCGGAAGGATTCCTGCCGGCCGTTGAGCGCCGCATTGGCCGAGGCGGCGGCCAGCACAGCCCCGTTCACGTCCAGCGCGGTCACCTGAACCTCCGGCGCACGGGCCAGCAGGCACAGGCCCACCACCCCGGTGCCGCTGCCGGCATCGAGTACCCGCTGTGGGCCCGGCACCGGTGCTGCGGCGGCGAGCAGGACGCCGTCGATGGCTGGCCGCGCCAGACCCGCCTGGTCGATCATGGCAACCCGGCCCTGCAGGAGCCCGAACCTGCCGGTCATCGCGGGCTTGCGGCGCAGGAAGCGGCAAAGCGGCGGCGGAACCCTGCCCTCATGCACCGGTCGGTTTGCCACCGCTCAGCGGCCCATGGTAGCAACGCCGCGCCGCATCCGGCGCTGCACATTATCAGGCGGGCCACGAGTTGAGGACGACGGAGTTGAGTTTGGCGCCTCTTTCCGATGACACGACTCCGACAGTGACGAAGGCCGGCCTGGACGGCCCGCTCGCCCTGGTGGCTCCCGAGATGCAGAAGGTCAACAGCCTGATCCTCGACCGCCTGCAGAGCGAGGTGTCGCTGATCCCGGAGCTGGCGCGCCACCTGATCGCGGCAGGCGGCAAGCGGATCCGCCCGGTGCTGACCCTGCTCGCGGCCAAGCTGTGCGGCTACCAGGGCGAGCGGCACGTGGCGCTCGCGGCCTGCGTCGAGTTCATCCACACCGCCACTCTCCTGCACGACGACGTGGTCGACGAGAGCGACCTGCGTCGCGGCCGCAGCACCGCCAACGCGGTCTGGGGCAACAAGGCGCCGGTGCTGGTCGGCGACTTCCTGTTCAGCCGGGCGTTCATGATGATGGTGGACGACGGCTCCCTGCGGGTGCTGCAGATCCTCTCGCGCGCCTCGGCCGTGATCGCCGAGGGCGAGGTCGAGCAGCTGGTGACCGCCAACGACACCTCCTCCACCGAGGCCGCCTACCTGCACATGATCGCGTCCAAGACCGCAGCCCTGTTCGAGGCGGCGGCCCAGGTGGGCGCGGTGGTGGCCGATCGCCCGATGGCCGACGAAGAGGCGCTGGCCACCTATGGCCGCTCGGTCGGCGTCGCCTTCCAGCTGGTCGACGACGCGCTCGACTACGGTGCCGGCAAGAACCTCGGCAAGACGGTCGGCGACGACTTCCGGGAGGGCAAGATCACCCTGCCGATCCTGCTCGCCATCGCGCGCGGCAGCAGCGAGGAGCGCGCCTTCTGGACGCGCTGCATGGAGACGATGGAGCAGGAGGAGCAGGACCTCGAGCGCGCGATCGGCATCCTGCACCGGCACGACGCCATCGACGACACGATCCGGCGCGCCGAGAGCTACTGCGCCGAGGCCAAGGGGGCACTGGCCCGCTTTCCCGACAGCCCAGCGCGGCAGGCGCTGCTCGATCTGGCCGACTTCGCGGTGCATCGGGCGTTCTGACCAGGAACCCACTTGCGCGGGAGCGTCCTGGCGGCTATCTCCCGCGCACCGCAGGACGGGGCGTAGCTCAGCTTGGTAGAGCGCTTGCTTCGGGAGCAAGAGGCCGGAGGTTCAAATCCTCTCGCCCCGACCA
>NZ_DATMFZ010000108.1:0-41550 GCF_035556675.1 Geminicoccus sp.
GACATCGAGGTCGACGAGCAGCTCGGCCCGCGGGATGTCCGGATCCAGATGAAGACCGTGGGCGTGTGCGGCAGTGACGTGCACTATTATACCCATGGCGGGATCGGGCAGTTCATCGTGCGCGAGCCGATGATCCTGGGCCATGAGGCGTCGGGCGTGGTGATCGAGACCGGCCCGGAGGTCACGCATCTGAAGGTGGGCGACCGGGTGTGCATGGAGCCGGGCATTCCGGATCCGAACAGCCGGGCGTCGCGGCTGGGGATGTATAATCTGGATCCGGCGGTGCAGTTCTGGGCGACGCCGCCGGTGCATGGGTGCCTGCGGCCGACGCTGGTGTTCCCGGCGGACTATACGTTCAAGATCCCGGACAACGTGTCGTTCGAGGCGGCGGCGATGGTCGAGCCGCTGGCCGTGGGCGTGCATGGCACGGTCAAGGCGCGGGTGACGCCGGGCGACACGGCGGTGGTGATCGGGGCGGGGCCGATCGGGCTGGTCACCGTGCTGGCGGCGTTCGCGGCCGGCTGCGCCAAGGTCTATGTCAGCGACATCGACGAGGGGAAGCTGGCGCTGGCGGAGAAGCTGGCCAAGGTGCCGGGCTCGGTGGTCGGGGTGAACGTGCGCGAGACGTCGGTGAAGGACGTGGTGATGCGCGACACCGATGGCTGGGGTGCCGATGTCGTGTTCGAGTGCTCGGGCAACGAGAAGGCGGCGGCGCAGGTGTTCCAGCCGCTGCGGCCGGGCGGATGCGTGGTGTTCATCGGGATGCCGCTGCACGACGTGGCGTACGACGTGCCGGGGGCGGCGCTGAAGGAGGCGCGGGTGGAGCATGTGTTCCGCTACGCGCATGTCTATCCGCGCTGCATCGCCATGCTGGGCTCTGGCGCCATCGACGTGTCGCCGCTGATCACCGACAAGTTCTCGTTCGACGAAAGCGTGAAGGCGTTCGAGTACGCCGCGACCTCGCCCAAGGGCTCGGTGAAGATCCAGATCGACATGCCGGGCTGACGCCGGGCGGCCATCATGGTGGGTAGGTCCGCCATGATGGCCGGCTTCAGGATGCTTTAGCGGTCCAGGTCGGCCTCGGCCTCCTGCAGTTCCCACTGCGCCTCGCGCAGGTCGCGCCTTGCGTCCTCGATGTCCTCCCAGTCGCCCTCGCGCTCGGCGCGGGCCAGGTCTTCCTTGTCCTCCTCGACCTCGCGGCGCTTCTCCGCGACCCGCTCCTCGCGCTCGGCGCGCAGCTTGGCGTCGTCGCACTTCTGCTTGGCGTCGACCACCGCCTTCTGCAGGCCGTCGGCCCGCTCGATCTCGCCGGCAGCACGGGCCTCGTCGCGCTTGACCTCCAGGTCGGCGACCCGGGCGGCGCAGCCGCGCAACTCCTGGGCATCGGCGGTGGCGGCGAGGGCAGGCAGGGTCAGGAGGGCGGTCGCGAGCAGCACGTACTTCATCGTTGATCTCCAAGGGAAAGAGGCCGCACCAGGGCTGGACCCTGGCGCCCGCTCGCATATAGCAGGGCGCGGGCGGGCGCCCAGGAGGATCAGTGACGATGCAGCAGGTCGAGCTGCCGGGTGGCGAGCGGGTGCCGGCGCTGGGGCAGGGCACCTGGTACATGGGCGAGCAGGCGGCCAGCCGCAGGACGGAGGTGGCAGCACTGCGCCGGGGCATCGAGCTCGGCATGACGCTGATCGACACCGCCGAGATGTATGGCGAAGGCGGGGCCGAGATCGTGGTCGGCGAGGCGATTGCCGGCCAGCGCGACGGGGTGTTCATCGTCAGCAAGGTCTATCCGCACAATGCCTCGGCCAAGGGTACGGTTGCCGCCTGCGAGCGCAGCCTGCAGCGGCTCAACACCGACCGGATCGACCTCTATCTGCTGCACTGGCGCGGCCGTTATCCGCTGGGCGAGACGGTGGCGGCGTTCGAGCGGCTCCAGCGGGACGGCAAGATCCGCCACTGGGGGGTGAGCAATCTCGACACGGACGACATGGAGGAACTGTCGGGTGTGCCGGGCGGGAAGGCCTGTGCCGCCAACCAGATCCTCCTGAACCTGACCCGGCGCGGGCCGGAGTTCGACCTTCTGCCCTGGTGCCGCCGCCACGGCGTGCCGGTCATGGCCTACAGCCCGATCGAGCAGGGGCGGCTGCCGGCGAGCCCGGCGCTGGACGAGCTGGCAGGCCGCCATGGCGTCGACCGGTTCACGATCGCATTGGCCTGGGTGCTGCATCATCCGGGCGTGATCGCGATCCCCAAGGCCAGCAGCCAGGCTCATGTGGCAGCGAACCGGCGGGCGGCCGACCTCCGGCTGGACGCGGAGGACCTGGCGCTGCTGGACCGGGCGTTCCCGCCGCCCCGCCGCAAGCGGCCCCTGGAGATGCTGTAGCGCCAGGGACCCGCACCCGACAGTGGCAGGGCGGCCGAGGTCCAGGCCTGTTCCAGGCTGGGACCGGCTGTAGCCTGCGGTTATTCGGGCAGTTGCCGAACACCGCTGCTGTTCACTTGGAAGGCGTGTAGGTTATTCTCGGCGTGCTGTCAGAAGTATCCCGGAAGTACTTGAATAGGTATGTACATGTCACAGTGCGCCGCCGGTGCCGATCTTGAACAATCATTTAAGTTGATCGCTCCGGAGGCGGGGGTTAGCGTCGGGGTCGACTTGGGCGGCCTGGAAGAGCATGGCCGGGCAGGTGCACGTGGGGCGCAACTACCAGCATGTGAACGGGCCATGGCGACCTTGAGGTCTGGTTCGGTATCCTTGGGCGGGCCGGTAACGCGGCAGACGCTGGTGATCGAGCCCGAGATGGCCGGGATGCTGGTGCTCCTGCCCGACGAGCAGGTGCTGAGCAGCCACCAGCGCGACGACGGCCGGATCGAGCTGACGATCGGGCCCAAGCCCAGACGCCGTGCCTCGTCCTCGCCCTGGCCCTGGATCGCGTTCGCCGTGGCCGGCACCGCCGCCGGCATCGTGCTGGCCCAGTTCGGCCGCCATCTCCTGCCGTTCTGACCTCATTCGCGGCGGCCCGCCGAGTCGGGGCTGGCCTGCTCCCTAGCCCTTGACCGCGCCCAGCGTCAGGCCACGCACGATCCATTGCTGGGTGAGCACCGCCAGCACCACCGGCGGCAGGATGGCGACCAGGGCGCGCACGCTGACCGAGGGGAAGTCGAGGCTGCGCACGCCCTCCCCTGAGCCGATCAGCAGCGGCAGGGTCTGCGAATCAGGCCCGGACAGGATCAGCGCGAACAGGAACTCGTTCCAGGAGAAGGCGAAGGTGATGAGCGTCGCCGCGACCAGGCCCGGCACGGCCAGCGGCAGCGCGATCTTGCGGAAGATCTGCAGGTCGCTGGCACCGTCGACCTTGGCCGCCTCCTCGATCTCGCGCGGCAGCTCGGCGAAGATCGAGCGCATGATCAGGATCACGAAGGGCAGGTTGAAGGTCACGTGGGCGAGCGTGATCGCCGAGAGCGTGTTGAGCAGGTTGCGATCCCCCTCCAGGACGCAGACCAGCTGCAGGGGCTGGGGCAGCCACAGGCCGAACGGCAGGGCGATCGGCCCGCAGGCGGCGCGCATCATCAGTAGGTAGGGGATGATCACCACCGCCGGCGGCAGGAAGCGCTGCGACAGGAACCACAAGGTGATGTTGAAATTGTCGGGCCGCCGGTAGCGGAACCGCCCGAGGGCGAAGCCGGCGAGCGTGCCGATCGGGATGACGACCAGCAGGTGGCAGAACGCCACGACCAGGCTGCGGCCGAGCGCCGTCGACAGCTCCGACTGTTCCAGAAGCTCGAATGACCAGGTCTCGAGCGTCGGCATGAACTGCAGGAACGGGATGAACAGAGGCTTGTAGGTGTCCTCCAGCGTCATGAGCGAGTTGCGGATCGCCCAGAGCAGTGGGGCGAGCGCAATGGTCAGCGCGAGGAGCAGCCCCAGCAGCCAGAGCAGGCGCAGGAACGGGGGCAGGCGACCGGCTACGTTCATCTCAGTCTCCCGCCTGCCAGACCGTCCGGAACCGGCCGAACAGGATGAAGGCGTTCACCACCACCAGCACGACCACCAGGAACAGAAACGACGCGGCGGACGCATAGCCGATGTCGAACCCGGTGAAGGCGGTGCGGTAGATGAAGATGCTGAAGGTCTCGTTGGCGCGGCCGGGCCCGCCGGCGGTGAGCGCGAACGGGATGTCGATGATCTTCAGCGCTTCCACCAGGCGCAGCAGCACGGTGAGCGCGATCAGCGGCCGGAGCAGTGGCAAGGTGATGTGCCAGAGCATCTCGAAACGGCGGTTGGTGTCGAGCCGTGCCGCCTCGTAGAGCTCGTCCGGGATGCTCTGCAGGCCCGCCAGCAGGATCAGGAAGCAGAACGGCGTCCATTGCCAGATGTCGAGCAGGGCCACGGCGATGCGCGCCGACCAGGGATTGGACATCCACGGGACGCCGCTGCCGAAGATCGCGGTCAGGGCGACATTGATCGGGCCGGCATCGGCATAGATGATCCGGCCGAGAAAGCCCAAGCCCACCGGCGTGGCGAACAGGGGCAGGAGCAGCAGGGTGCGCACGAGGCCGCGCAGGCGGAACTCGCGGTTGACGAGCAGCGCCAGGCCCAGGCCCAGCACGATCTGGATCGCGACGGTCACCGCCGCATAGCCGAGCGTGAAGCCCAGGGCACCCCAGACACGGTCGTCGCCGAACAGGCGCCCATAGTTCTTGAGGCCGGCGAACTCCAGGGGCCGGCCCATGCCGCGCGACTGCTGCAGGCTCAGCCACAGGGCATAGAACAGCGGGAACAACGTGAAGCCGCAGGTCCAGATGACCGCGGGCAGCAGGAACCAGGCCTTGGCGGAGCGGAAGCGGCCAAGGCGCGGGCGGCGTGCCGCCACCCGCGCCCGGCCTTCCGCACCTGTGGTGACGGCGGTGCTCACTGCAGGCCGAGGGTCAGCCGGTAGGCCTCCTTCTGGCTGTCCACCCCGAGCCGGTCGGTGATCGACCGCCACTGCTCGGCGACGCCATCCAGGGCCTGCTGCGGTTCGAGCTGCCCAGTGAGGGTCTGCTGGAGGGCGATCTCGAGCGCCAGATTGTACTCGGCGGCACCCGGGATCTTGAAATACTCGAAGGTCGGCCCCGCCAAGTTATCGTGGATCGCCTGGGAGACCGTCTCGGCATCCCCCTTGTCGAAGCCGCCGGCCAAGTAGGTCTCGAGCTTGGCGGTGCCATTCGGCGGGAGGAAGTCGGCCTTCTGGCCGATGTCGATCCCGTCAAAACCCCATTTCACGTTCCAGACGCGCATGGTGGGCGAGCCCAGGAAGGCGAACAGGGCGTAGGTCGCCTCCGGGTTCTTCGACAGGGCCGACACCTCGCCGGACCAGCTGGCGCCGAACACGTTGTAGGCCGGCCGCGGCTGGTCGACATGGACCATCTTGCCGTCCCGCGCGTTGTAGACCTCTTCGGAGCCCGGGATGACCATGGCGCCGAGATTGCCCTTGATCTTCGAGCCTTCCTCTTCCGCCAGGGCCGCGATGTCACCGGCACTCCAGGCAAACGCCGCCTCGCCCTGGACGAAGCGGTTGAAATGGCCGCCCAGGTCGATCGAGGCGAAGTCGGCCGGCCCGCAGGCATAGGCCTGCTTCATCCATTCCAGCGCCGCGACGTTGCCGGGCCCGTTGATCAGGGGCTCCATCGTGTCCGGGTCGAAGTGGTAGGTCTCGCGGAACCCGTCCTTGGCACCGCCCACCATGGTGCTCCAGCTGTCGGCGAAGTCCTTGTACCAGTCGAACAGCTGGCTGTTCAAAGCACCCGGTTGCATCACGCCATAGAGATTCTTGCCGGTGCCGAGGGGGTCCTTGCCGTTCAGGTAGCAGGCCATCTCCAGCAGTTCCTGCTGGGACTGCGGCGGGCGCATCTCCTTGCCGGTATCGGCCTTGTACTGGGCTTGGACCTCCGGGTTCTCGATCAGGTCCTTGCGGTAGTAGAGGATGTGGGAATCGGCATCCCAAGGTACTGCGTACCAGTCGCTGCCCCAGCGGAACAAAGGCTGCATCGACGGCATCAGCGTGCTCATGCCGCGCTCGGCACCGTCGCTGATCCGGCATTCCTCGTTGGTGAACACCTTGGGGAACCTGGGGTCGCACATATAGTCGTTCAGGACGACCAGCTTGTCCTTCATGTCGCCCAGGAAGACCATCGGCGGGACGAAGCCGTCATAGGCGCCGGTATCGGTGAACAGGTCGTTGAAGATCACCGGCGCCAGGTCGTTGAAGGGCTTGAGCACCACCTGGAGCTTCTGGCCGGACAGTTCCTCCCAGGCCTTCTGCCAGGGCAGGATGCCGCCCGAGATGGCGCCGCGCGGGCCGGCGTTCAGGGTGACCACCGAGACGGTGATGCCGTCATAGGGCTTGGTGCCGTTGGCCCAGGCGTCCTCGATCACGGAGCCGAGCGTGCCCTTGGGGAAGGTGATGCTGTCGCCGACGTCGCTCTTCAGCTCGATGCTCCCGTCGGGATGGCGGGTCACCAGCCCTTCGGCATGGCCGACCGCCGGCAGGAGCATCAGCCCGGCCGAGGCAAGGAACGCAGCTTTCCTCATTCCATTCCTCCCTGTCCTGGACGCCGTCGGAACGTGCGAGCGTCGGGCGGCGTCTTCTCGTTGATCCTCGATGGCAAAGGTCAACTTGTCCCGACACGCCTTCCCATGCAGGCAGGCGCACCGCGGCGCCGGATTCGCGCTGACCGTCTTCAGCGCGGCCGACAGCAAGCCATTGGAGCAGGCACGCGTGAGCGCTGCGCCGGCGGCCCAGGTTAGAAGTACGAGGAGTAACTGTCGGACGATTATGCTGCTCTGGCAATCATCATTGCCATCACGAACCACCCTCGACGGTGACTTTTGCCTGCCTTGGCATCTCGTCTGCCAGCCTTGCGCTGGCAGTCCATGGCAGCGATTCGGTCGGGCCTGCCCTCGGGAATGAGGCCCGGGAACAATCGCGTCTCGCGGCTTTCAGGTGTGCGGTACGGGGCGGGCCGCGGGCCGGGAGCAGGCCAGAGGCCCGCTCCCGGGATGCTCAGATCGAGCGCAACCACCACTCCCAGCGCGGGTCCAGGATCACCGAGCGGGCGCGCGCGGCCTTCCAGTCGCCATACTTCTGGTAGTCGAAGTCCCAGTCGGTCAGCATCCGGTTCTGGATCGCCCAGCCGGCCCACTTGATGTCGGCCAGCGCCCGGCCGATCCAGACCCGGGCCACTATGTCCTGGCGGACCTCGCCGTAATAGGCCTCGATCAGCTCCAGCGAGCGCGCTTCTGTGAAGAACATCTCGCCCAGCAGCACGCCCAGCTCGTAGGCGCGCTCGTTGTTGGACGCGAACTCG
Organism: Geminicoccus sp.; assembly: GCF_035556675.1. Classification (GTDB taxonomy): domain Bacteria; phylum Pseudomonadota; class Alphaproteobacteria; order Geminicoccales; family Geminicoccaceae; genus Geminicoccus. The sequence continues at coordinate 7,342 of NZ_DATMFZ010000108.1, forward strand.
TAGTCCACGATCTTCATGGGCTTGCCCGGGCTGACCAGGAAGTTGCCGGGCATGGGATCGTTGAAGCAGGGCACCAGGTCCAGGCCCGACGCCATGAACGCGTCCTTGGCCAGCCGGTACTGCTTCATCAGCCAGGGATAGTCGTGCGGTAGCAGGGCGCCCAGCTGCTCGGCGTCGCGCCAGTGCTCCTCGATCATCTCGAAGATGGTCTTGGTGAGGTCGAGCTTCGGCCCGGCGTTCAGCCGCCGGTAGCAGTCGATCACCGCCTCCTGGATCGCCGGGTTCTCGAAGTCGGCATTGGTGCAGGCCTGGTAGCCTTCCAGGAATTCGTGGACTTCCAGCCCGTCGGATGGATCGAAATGGATCACCTCGGGGGCAAGGCCCATCGCATGGGCGTTGACCGCCGCCTGGTGCGCCACCGCCCGGTCGATGAACTTCTCCGTGCCCGGGCCCGGCACCTTCACGAAATAGCGGCGCGCATGGCCGCTCACGCTGATCAGCCAGTTGCGGTTGTTGATGCCGCCCACCAGCATCCGGTAGCGGACCTCGCCGTCCGCGAAATGCGGCACCCGCCGGATCGCCGCCTCGATCGCCTGCTCGTCCGCGGTGCGCGCCTCGCCCAGCAGCCGTTCCGTCGTCGCCATCAGACCCTCCGCAGCCGCTCGGCAAAGCGCGGCTCGCGGACCGCCTGCCGACAATGGAAGAAGCGCCAGCTCCCATACTTGAGGAACTCGAGGCTGGGCCTGGTCGACACCTTGGCCAGCAGGAAGCCGATCAGCCCCCAGCGCAGATGGTCGGCGATGCCGTAGAGCATGGTCCTAGCGAACAGCGCCTCGTCCATGCTGCCATGCGCCATCACGAAGATGCCGCGCGCCTCCGGCTCCTGCTGCGCCGCCTCGACGATGAAGCTGCCCAGATCGGCGAACGGGTCCATGTCGGCCGCCCGGTCCCAGTCGACCAGCAGGACCTGCTTGTCGGGACCTACCAGGAAGTTCGAGGCGTTGCCGTCGCCATGCGCCGGGACCAGGTCGACGCCGGCCGCCAGGATCGCGCGCTCGGCGTCCATGACGTTGTCGACCAGCCAGTCGATGTCCGCGGGCAGCGGCGCGTCCGCGCTGCGGCAGGCATCGTGGAAGCGGCGGATCTCATCGAACACGCTCACCTGCCGGCCGAGCGCGCCGGTCCTGTGGAAGGCCTGGCGCTGGCGGAGCAGGTTCGCCACGATCGCCGGGTCGCGCAGCCGGTCGAGCGTGCCGGTGCGAAAGCCCGTGCAGTCCTCCATCAGCAGCGTGTCGTTGCCCAGGTCGACCGCGTCGATCCTGGGGCCGATGCCGAGCTCGGCCGCGACCTTGGCCGCGGCGAATGCCGTGCGGACGTCCACATAGTGTCCGGCATCCGCGTGCATGGTCTTCACGTGCCGCCGGCTGCCGTCCGGCAGGGTCGCCTTGAAGTGGACGCCGTCGACGCCGTGCCAGCCGGGCGAGGCCAGCACGGCGAAGGCCGGTTCCAGCACGATCTGCATCTCGGCGGCATCTGGCGCCTGTTCCGCCAGCAGGGCGGTGACGGCGGCCATGGCGCGGCCCCGATCCGGGTCGAGCTCGCTCATCGGCGGCGGTTCCTCCAGGAAGGAAGCGGTTTTGGGTTTGCTTCGATTTGGTCGTCACAGCCTAGGTAGGCTCGGCCGGTACGCAAAGCCGATTCTGCCGGGGTCTGCTTGACTTGCCGACCATGACGGCGGAGACCGGCAGCAGCGTGAAGGGGTAGGGCGATGCGGGAATTGTTGGAATCCTCGGCACTGTCGCTGGCAGCACGGTTCCGTGCCCGCGAGGTCTCGCCGGTCGAGGTCGTCGATGCGACACTCGACCGGATCGAGCAGTCCAACCGCGAGATCAACGCGCTGTGGTCGATCCGTGCCGAGGCGGCCCGCGATGCCGCCAAGGCTGCCGAGGCCCGCTTCGCCAAGGGCGAGCCGGCGGGCGCACTCGACGGCATCCCGGCCACGCTGAAGGACAGCATCCACGTCACCGGCTGGCCCTATCTGCACGGCACCGCGGCCAACGAGGGTAGGGCAGCCTCCACCTTCGACGCTCCGCCGGCGGCCCGCACGCTGGAAGCCGGGGCCATCCTGCTGGCCAAGACCACCATGCCGGATTTCGGCCTGCTGGCGGCCGGTGTGAGCTCCGCCTTCGGCATCGTCCGCAACCCCTGGGACCCGTCGACCAATACCGGCGGCTCCAGTGCCGGGGCAGGGGCGGCGCTGGCCACGGGCTTCTGCCATCTGGCGGTCGGCACCGACATCGCCGGCTCGGTGCGCCTGCCGGCCGCCCATTGCGGGGTGGTGGCGCTAAAGCCCACCCAGGGCCGCATCCCGCATCTGGTCCCGAGCACCACCCGCTCGGCCGGACCCATGGCGCGCAATGTCGCGGACGTAGCCTTCTATCTGACCACGCTCGCCGGCTTCGATAACCGCGACAGCGGCGCGCTGGCCCCGGAGAACATCGCCTATCACGAGCGGCTGGACGCGGACATGAAGGGCAGGCGGGTCGGCCTGCTCCTGTCCATGGGCTATGGAGCCCCGGTGGAGCCGGTCGTGCAGGACGTGGTGCGCGCCGCTGCCCGGGCGCTGGCGGATGCCGGGGCGATCGTGGAGGAGGTGGCGCCACCATTCGCCTATGACGCCTATGAGGCGATCGACCTGTCTCTGCAGGTGCGCGGCCTCGCCGAATATCGCAGCTTCACAAGAGAGCAGCAGGCCAGGGTTCTGCCGCAGGTCCGCGACTGGAGCCTCAAGGCCGAGGGCATCGACGGTGCCGCCTATTTCGACCTGCTCATCCGGATCGAGGCGAGCAAGCTGGAACTGCTGGCCGCGATCGACCGCTACGACTTCCTGGTGACGCCTACCCTGCCGTGCGTGGCCTTCCCAGCCGAGCAGGTAGGCCTGGACGTCGAGACGCCCCTGGCGCACGCGACCTTCACCGCCCTGTTCAACCAGACCGGCCAGCCGGCCCTGTCGCTGCCGTTCGGCCATGACGCCAAGAACCGGCCGATCGGGGTGCAGGTCGTCGGCCGGCGGCTGGACGATCTGGGCGTGCTGCAGGTCGGGGCTGCCCTGGAGAAGCTGCGCAGGCCGATGCCGGCCTGGCCGTTCTGAACCTGCTCGCCGGACGGCTGCCTCAGGTCCGCCCGCGATAGATCGGGGCACCCATCGGTGCGCCGGTGGTGCCGCCATCGACCATGATCTCGGCAGCGGTCACGTTCGAGGCATCGTCGGAGGCGAGGAACAGGACGGTCCGGGCCACCTCCTCGGCCTCGCCCAGGCGGCCGAGCGGAATGGCGGTGGAGAGGCTGGTTTCGAGCTGTGCCATGGCGGCAGCGTCCGGGGCCATCGGGTCCCAGATGGTGGTCCGGGCGGCGCCGGGGCTGACCTGGTTCACCCGGATCCCGTGCGGCGCCAGCTCGGCGGCGAGCACCCGGGTCATGGAGCGCACGGCACCCTTGGTCGCGGCATAGGCGGACCAGCCGGGGGCACCGGTCACGGCGAGCACTGAGCCGTTCAGGACGACCGACGCCCGGTCGTTCAGGTGAGGTACGGCTGCCTGCACCGTGAAGAAGACCGCGGTCAGGTTGGTCCGGATGATCGCCTCGAAGGCCGACAGCGTGGTCTGCCCGAGCGGCGTGGTCCCTGCGATCCCGGCATTGGCGAACAGGATGTCCAGCCCGCCGAACGCCCGGGCGGCCTCACCCACCGCTTGTTCGATCGCCGCCACGTCCGTGACGTCCGCCTGGATCGCCAGCAGGTTCTCGCCGAGCTCGGCCGCCGCGGCGTCGAGCGTCACTTGGCTGCGGCCGGTGATCGCGACCCTGGCCCCTTCCGCGATGAAGAGGCGGGCGGTCGCCAGCCCGATGCCGCTGTTGCCGCCGGTGATGAAGGCGGTCTTTCCCGCAAGGCGCATGGCACGCTTCCTTGGTTTCATGATGAAACCAACGGCTAGGCTTGCTGGTTTTATGATGCAACCATACTTTGGTAGGCAGCCCCGGGATGGGGCATGGTTGGCCAAGTGCGGCGGAGTCGGGTCGAAGTGGTGAAGCGCAAGAGCCTGGAAGGAAATCTGTGTCCGGTGGCCCGGTCGCTCGACATCATCGGCGACTGGTGGTCGCTCCTGATCGTCCGGGACGCGCTGCTGGGCGTGCGGCGCTTCAGCGAGTTCCAGCGCAGCCTGGGGGCGGCGAAGAATATCCTGACCGTCCGCCTGCGCAGGCTGGTGGCGGAAGGGATCCTGGAACTGGCGCCCGCCGCCGATGGCAGCGCCTATCAGGAATACGTGCCGACCCAGAAGGGCCGGGCGCTGCTGCCGGTACTGGCGGCACTCGGGCAATGGGGCCGCGAGCATCTGTTCGACCAGGGCGAGCCGTACGCGCTCATGATCGACGCCGAGCATGGGCGCCCGGTGCGGAAGCTGGAGATCCTGGCCCAGGACGGCCGGGTGCTCACCGCCGACGACGTCCTGGTGCAGCCCCGGCCCCATGTCAGGGCGACGGAGCCGCACGGCCAGGAATGATGCGCTGCGGCCTGGCCAAATGCCCGCCACGATCGTGCCATGGTGGCGAGTGGAGGATGGGCGAGGCGATCCTTGTGTTTCGTGTCCCCGGGCGCGGGAATATGGCTGTCATGGTTTCGGCCAGCTCCCGTGCCCCTTGGAGGCCCCGATGTTCACGATCCAGGTGCCCGGCCCCGAACAGCCCTACATCGCAGCCCTGGTTGCGGGGCTGCGCGAGCGTGAGGCGGCACCGGTCATCCGGCACCAGGGCCAGGACGTCACCGCGGCGGCCTTCCTAGGCACGATCTACCGCCATGCCAGGGTCCTGGCCGGCCAGGGCATCGGCCGGGGCAGCCTCGTGGCGCTGTTCGCGCCGAACCATCCCGAAGCGCTCGCAATCCGCTATGCGGCGCATCTGCTGGGTGCTGCAGCGGTGTTTCTGTCGGTGCCGGGGACGGCGGAGCGCCGGGTGGAACTGCTGGCGCAGATCGCGCCGGACTTGCTGGTGCTATTTGCGGAGACGGCAGGGCTCCTGCCGGAGGGCGTCAGGGTGCGGAGGGCCGCCGTCGGCATCGACCTGGCTGATGCGCTGCGCTTGGACCGGCTCGCGAAGGGCGAGCCGGGCGAGGCGGTCGAATGCCTGGCACGCCCGGACGATCTGGCGGTGATCGTCTCCTCCGGCGGCACCACCGGCGTGCCGAAAGGCAGTTGCCGCAGCTTTGCCACCTACTCGGCCATGGTGCATGCCCCGAGCAATCCCGGGCGGCGCCAGCTGGTCAACGGCCACCTGGCCTACCTGTCCCAGGTGCTGGTGGACATCACCCTGATCGGCGGCGGCACGGTGGTGCTGGATGGCCAGTTCGAGCCGGCGGCGACGCTCGCCATGATCGAGGCGGAGCGGATCACCGACCTGTTCCTGGTCGAGCCGCAGCTGTTCGAGCTGATGGACCATCCCGAGGTCGGGCAGCGCGACCTGTCCTCGCTGCGGGTGATCAACCATATCGGCGCCTCCGCGCCGGCCACCCTGCGCCGCCGTGCCCATACGCGGCTCGGGCCGGTGATCGCGCACACCTATGGCGCCAGCGAGATCGGCCTGGTCAGCGTGCTGACGCCGGCCGAGCACGACCCGGCGGTGCCGGAGCGGTTCACCTGTGCCGGCCGCATCTTCCCGGGCGTGGAGGTCCGCTTCCGTGGCGCGGACGGTGCGTTGGTCGCGCATAGGGAGACCGGCGGTATCGAGGTCCGGTCGCCCGCCATGGCTGCTGGCTACCGCAACCGGCTGGAGCTGCAGGCAGCCTCCTTCCAGGACGGCTGGTACCGGACCGGCGATCTCGGCCGGCTCGACCCAGACGGCTATCTGCACGTGCTTGGCCGCACCGCCGACATCGCCTGGGTCGATGGGCAGATGGTGAGCCCGACCCTGCTGGAAGACCTGCTGTGCGGCCTGCCGGACGTGCGCTACGCCGTGGTCGTGGCCGAGCCCGACGGTGCTGCCCGGATCGCCGCCATGCTGCCCTGGCCGGGTGGCACGATCGACCTGGCAGCCTGCGCGGCCGCGGTCCTGGCCGGGTTCGGTACTACCGTGGTCCGGTCGATGGTCTGGCTGCCCCTGGAGCGGATGCCGCTCACCGAGCAGGGCAAACCCGACCAAGCCGCGATCCGTGAACTCGGCCAGAATGCCCTGCCGGCTGCCGACCTCAGCTGACCGACGGCCCTTCCAGCACCAGCCGCTCCAGCATCGAACCGAGCCAGGCGACGCCCAGCTCCAGGTCGGCGGGCTCGGTCCATTCGCGCGGCGAGTGGCACAGGCCGTCGCGGCTCGGCACCGCGACCACGACCGAGGGACAGATTCGCGCCATCGGCATGGCGTCGTGCGCGGCGATGGTCTCCAGGGCCTGCGGCGTCACGCCGAGATCGGCCGCGGTGGCTCGCGCCAGGTCGCGCAGGCCGGGCGCGAAGGCGCCGGGGGCACGGTATTCGTCGCGCACGATCCGGTGCGTCACCCGGGCGATCGCCGCGGCGTAGGGGATCAGGTCCTGCAGCCGGGAATGGGCGTCCGCCATGATGCTCGCATCGGCCGAGCGGATCTCAAGGAACAGCTTGGCCTGGTCCGGCACCACGTTCGGCGAGTTCGGCAGGACTTCCAGACGGCCCACGGAGGTGTGCAGGGCGCCGGGGAAGGTGTCGGCCAGGCGGCGCAGGCCGGTGATCACCTCGGCCGCGGCGAGCAGGGCGTCCTTGCGCTTCACCATCGGCGTCGGCCCGGTATGGGCGGTGGCGCCGCTGAACAGGAGCTCCAGCTTGTGCGCACCCCACCAGCGGTCGAACACGCCCAGCCGCGTGCCGCTCTGCTCCAGCTCAGGGCCGCATTCCACGTGCAGCTCGACATAGGCGGCGGGCCTGGGCGCCTGGTCGGTGCCACGGAAGCCGATCGCGTCCAGTGCGTCGGCCACACTCACCCCGCTGCCGTCCCTGCGGGCAAGTGCCTGCTCCAGCGGCAGGATCCCGGCATGGACCGAGGAACCTAGCAGGCTTGGCTGGAACCGCGCGCCCTCCTCGCCGGTCCAGGCGACCACGCCCAGGTTGGCGCGTGGTTTTTGCCCGTTCAGGCGCTCCTTCAGCGCCGTTGCCGCCTCCAGCGCCGCCATCACACCATAGGCGCCGTCCAGCCGGCCGCCCTTGGGCTGGCTGTCGATGTGGGAGCCCGTGAACACCCAGGGTGCCTCCTGGCCCGCCTCTTGCTCAGCCAGCTTCATGAGCCCGAACACATTGCCGATACCGTCGATCCGGACCTCGCAACCAGCGGCTGCCATCCGTTCCGCCAGCTCGCGCCGGGCTTGGCCGTTGGCGGCGCTGGCCTCGACGCGGTCCACGCCGCCATCACCGGTGCTGCCGATCTGCGAGAAGGATTCGAGCCGGTCGAGAAAGCCCTGCGGGCAGGCGAATCTGGCGGACAATGGTCGGTTCCGGGACTGTGGGATTAGTGGGTTTCTTGGTATGCGCCGTTGACGCTCGTCGCAAGCCGCGCCTACGCTCACGCAAGCTGCCAGGGAAGCGGGCGGGCCCACGCCAGGCTCGATTTTTCCGGGCGGCCCCGAGGGCAAGACAACAAGACATGGCAGGCGGTCGGACGGGGGAGTCTCGGCGCCGGAACCGGAGGGGTGGGTAAATGAGCATCTCATCGATCGTCGCACCGTCGCGACGCAGTTTCCTGAAGACCAGTGCAGCGGGTGCTGCAGCGCTGACGCTGCCGGCACCCTTCATCAAGCGCGCCTACGGCCAGAGCCGCAACACCATGGTGTTCGGCTCCGGCGAGCCGCTCACCGGCAACTGGGACCCCACCTCGCACACCGTGCTTTCCCAGATCAATCTGGAAGGCTACGTGATGGGCCAGCTCTTCCGCACGCCGATGAAGAGCGAGAACCCGACCGATATCGTCTGGGAGCTGGCGACCGGGCAGAAGATCGTCGATCTCTACACGATCGAATACTCGCTGCGTGACGGCGTGACCTTTCACGACGGCAAGAAGTTCGGCGCGGAGGACGTCAAGGCGACCTTCGAATATGCGTCGAGCCCCGGCCGCCCGGCCGCCTGGTACCCGGGTGAGTGCGAGGTCGAGATCGTCGACGACCTGACCGTGCGCGTGCACACCAAGAAGGGCAACTACCCGGCAGCGGCCTTCTACTTCCTGGCCGGCTTCCTGCCGATCATGTCGGCCAAGGACATCGCCGACCCGGCCACCCTGCAGGGCCGCCCGAACGGCACTGGCCCGTTCAAGTTCGCCGAGCAGCGTGGCAACACCACCGTGCTCAAGGCCTTCGACGGCTACATGCACGGCAAGCCGCTGCTGGAGGAGGTCCACTTCTCCTATATCGGCGACGCCACCACCCGCGTGCTGGCGCTGCTCTCCGGCGAGATCGACATCACCGAGCGGCTGGAGCCGGAGCAGTACGATTCGCTTTCCAGCGAATCGAAGGTCACGCTGCACCGCACCGTCTCGACCGAGAACAAGTACCTGCACTTCCGCTGCGACAAGCCGCCCTTCGACAACCCGAAGCTGCGCCTGGCTGCCTGCCACGCGATCGACCGCGACCAGATCCTGGGCGTGATGGGTGCGGCCGGCGAGGCGTCCAACAGCTACATGTCGCCGGTGAAGTTCGGCTACACCGACCTGCCGAACTATCCGACCTACGACCCGGCCAAGTGCCAGGAGTTGCTGGCCGAGGCCGGCTTCCCGAACGGCCAGGGCCTGCCGGAGATGGAATACTTCACCTCCATGGGCTTCTACCCGAAGACCAAGGAGTATGGTGAAGTCATCGCCGCGATGCTCCAGGAGCAGGGCTTCCCGATCAAGTTCACGGTGATGGAGACCGCCGCCTGGGGTGCGCGCCTCTACCAGCAGGCTGGCCAGCCGAGCTTCGGCGACATGGTCGACTGCGGCTGGTCGACCGGCTCGCCCGAGCCCGACCTGGTGCTGCGCTCGATGTTCTACAGCAAGGCCGGTCCCAAGGGCGGCCTGATCAACGGCATCCAGGACGAGGAGATCGACGCCGCGCTCAACGCCGAGCAGGCCGAGCCGGATCCGGACAAGCGCCTGGCGCTGGTGGCCCAGGCCGCCGAGGCGATCGCCGCCAAGGCGCCGTCCTTGTCGCTGTTCACCTCGGTGCTGCTGCACGGCTACCGCACCGGGCTGGAAGGGCTGACCTTCTATCCGAACGGCCCGATCGACGCGAGCAAGGCCTCCTTCAAGGCCTGAGCAGCACAGAGCCGTCCGGCGGCGCGGCGACGCTGCCGCCGGACGGCTTCCGTTTCTTCGAATGCCTGGCTGGCCGCTCCGGGGAATGCCGGAGCGTGTCCAGCGGAACCGGACACATTCCAGCCGACGGGAATTCGTCGACATGGGTTTCATCCTGACCTTCCTCGCCCGTCGGCTGGCGCAAGGTCTTCTCATCGTCCTGGTCGTGTCCTTCGCGATCTTCGCGCTCGTGCGCATGGCGCCGGGCGACCCTGCGCGCACCATCCTGGGCGGCATGGCCTCGGACGAGCTGGTCGAGCAGACCGCCCGCGAGATGGGCCTGCGCGACCCGATCCTGGTGCAGTACGGGCGCTATCTCACTGGCATCCTGCAGGGCGACTTCGGCACATCCTACATCAAGTCCGAAGGCGGTGGCGCCTCCATGGGCAACCAGGACCAGATCCGCAGCGCCCGCGCCTCGGTGGGCAGCCTGATCGGCTCGACGCTGCCCTACACGCTGCAGCTGGCCGGCCTGGCGCTCCTGATCACGTTGGTGGTCTCCATCCCGATCGGCATCGCCGGCGGCGTCCATGCCGGGCGCTGGCAGGATAAGTTCGCGGTCTACCTGTCCTCGGTGTTCGTCTCATTGCCGAACTTCTGGTTCGCGATCGTGCTGGCGCTGGTGGTGACCGCCAAGCTCGGCTGGATCCCGTCGATCGGCTACCAGGGCTTCGCCTACACCATCCTGCCGGCCATCGTGATCGCGGTGGAGATGTCGCCGATCTTCATCCGCTCGCTGTCGGTGTCGGTCGCGGACACGCTGCGCCAGACCTTCGTCGAGGTCGCCGCGGTACGCGGCCTGGGTCCCAGGAAGATCCTGTACGGCCATGTCCTGCGCAACGCCGCCGTGCCGATCCTCAACCTGTTCGGCGTGCAGGTCGGCGCACTGCTGGGCGGCGTGCTGATCGTCGAGTACATCTTCGACTATCCCGGCATCGGCCTGCTCACCGTCCAGGCGGTGACCCAGCGTGACTTCCCGGTGATCCAGGGCGTGGCGATCCTGTCCAGCGCCATCTTCGTCGTCGTGAACATCCTGGTCGACCTCGCCGCCGCGCGGATCGACCCCCGTCTGGAAAGCTGAGCCCATGGCAAGCGAGGTCCTGGCCGGCAGCGCCACCCCCCTCCCGGTCAAGCGCCCGGTCGGTCCGACCCGGCGCCTGTGGGCGACCGCCTGGAAGCGTCCGGAGTTCAAGGTCGGCCTGATCATCTTCCTGATCCTGATCGGCCTGGCGGTGATCTTCCCGTTCTTCACCGAGCTTTCCCCGGTGAAGATCTCGGTGAAGGACAAGTTCCTGCCGCCCTTCTTCCTGGAAGGCGGCAGCTTCGCCCATCCGCTCGGCACCGACCAGCTCGGGCGCGACCTGTTCATCCGCTCGCTGATCGGGTTGCAGAACGCGCTGCTGATCAGCTTCTCCACCGTGATCCTGATGTTCATCATCGGCACCACGATCGGGCTGGTGGCCGGCTACAAGGGCGGCTGGGTCGACACGATCCTGATGCGGCTCACCGACGCCCAGCTCTCGATCCCGCTGATCATCCTGGCGATCGTGATCCTGACCATCACCAGGCCCACGCCGCTCACGGTGATCCTGGTGCTGGCGCTGGCGAGCTGGCCGGCCTATGCGCGCGTCACCCGCAGCGTGGCGCTCACCGAGCGGCGCCGGGAATATGTGCGCGGTGCGAAGATCCTGGGTGCCTCCGACCTGCGCATCATGCTGATGCTGGTGGCCCCCAACATCCTGCCGCCGATCGCCTTCGTCGCAATCCTGGACGTGGCGCGCATGATGATCTTCGAGGCGATCCTGGGCTTCATCGGCATCGGCGTGCAGCCGCCGACCCCGACCTTCGGCACGATCATCTCGGACGGGCGCAAGTACCTGATCAACGCCTGGTGGATCGCCACCATGCCGGGCGCGTTCCTGTTCCTCTCGCTCCTGTCCTTGAACCTGATGGGCGCCTCTTTGGAGCGCGCGCGCAACATGCTGCTGCGGGGCACGATCTGATGACGGGCAAGCAAGCGACGCTGCTCGAGGTCAAGGACCTCTCCATCGAGCTGATCCGCGGCCAGGAGCGCCGCACCGTGCTGGACCAGGTCTCGTTCAGCCTGGAAGAGCGGGCCGTGCTGGGCCTGATCGGCGAGAGCGGCTCGGGCAAGACCATCCTGGCCAAGGCGATCGCCGGCTGGATCGCCCCGCCGCTGTTCCGCAAGGGCGGCCAGGTGCTCTATCGTGGCCGCGACCTGTTCGGCCTGTCGGAGGCCGACACCCGCGCCCTGCGTGGCCGGCATATCGGCTATATCGGCGCCGATCCCGGCAGCTCGTTCGATCCCACCATCCCGGTGGGCGTGCAGATTGCCGAGAAACTGCGCGCGGTCAGGCCGGACATCCCGATGGCGCAGGCCGCCAAGCGCACCATCGAGCTGCTCGACCGGGTGCGCATCCCCTCGGCCGCCCGCCGCTACCGCGAGTATCCCAGCCAGTATTCAGGCGGCATGCTCCAGCGCGCCATGATCGTGGATGCGCTGGTGGCCGAGCCCACCCTCCTGGTCTGCGACAACGTCACCCAGCCGCTCGACGTGACCGTGGCGGCCCAGATCGTGCGCCTCCTGCGCGACCTGCGCGAGGACATCAAGGCCGGCATCCTGTTCATCACGACCTCGGTGCCGGTGGTCGCGGAGATCGCCGACGACCTGCTGGTCCTGTCCAAGGGCCAGGTCGTCGAGCGCACCACGCCGGCCCGCATGGTGGCAGCTCCCGAGCACACCTATTCGCGCGAGCTGCTGGAGCGGATGCCGCGGATCTGGACCGAGCAGCCGCCGCTGCGCTCCACCGTGGAGGCGCAGGAGGCGCGGGCGAAGGCCGGTGGCAAGACCCAGCCGATCCTGTCGGTGCAGGACGTCACCAAGCATTACAGCGTGCCGGACCGCGACCGGTTCTTCGGCAAGCAGGTCGTCCAGGCGGTGCGCGGCGTCACCTTCGACGTGTTCCCCGGCGACAATTTCGGCCTGGTCGGCGAATCGGGCTGCGGCAAGTCCACGCTTTCCCGCCTCCTGTCCTGGGTGGAGCCGCCGGATTCGGGCAGCATCCTGTTCGACGGCAAGGACATCGCCACCATGTCGGCGCGCGAGCGCCTGACCATGCGTCGCGGCTTCCAGCTGCTCCTGCAGGACCCCTACAACTGCATCCCGCCCAACCTGCCGGTCGGCCGCACCATCGGCTTCTCGCTCCAGGTGCATGGCGCCGGGCGCAAGGAGATCCGCGAGAAGGTCGACGCGGTGATGGCCGAGGTGGGCCTGCCGCGCGAGCTGGCCGAGCGCCTGCCGATCGGCCTGTCGGCCGGCCAGCGCCAGCGCATCAACATTGCGCGCGCGCTGGTGCTCGAGCCGCGGCTGATGATTCTGGATGAGACCCTGTCCTCGCTGGACCCGATGGAACAGGCGCGCCTGCTCGACCTGTTCGAGAAGCTCCAGGCGAGCCATGGCCTGACCTACCTGTTCATCAGCCATGACCTGGCCATGGTGCGGAAGGTCTGCACCCGGATCGCGGTGATGTATCTGGGCAAGGTGGTGGAGCTGGCCGACAACCAGACCGTGTTCATGAAGCCGGCCCATCCCTACACCAAGGCGATGCTCTCGGCGGTGCCGGTGCTGGAGGAGAAGCCGTACCGGGCCGAGGACTGCCTGCTGGAGGGCGAGCCGCCCAGCCCGATCGACATTCCCGAGGGCTGCAGCTTCCGCCCGCGCTGCCCGCTCGCGATCGGCCGCTGCGCCCAGCAGGAGCCCGGCCTGAAGGTGGTGGCACCCCATGAGTACGCGGCCTGCCACCTCGCGGCCTGACCATGTCCCTGATGGCAGGGACATGCAGGGCCGCACCCGCTCGCCCGCCGGCAAGGTGGTGCCCGTGAGCTCGTCCCCGCTCACCCGGCACCGCCACGAGGTGATCCTGCGCCGCCTGGAGCGCGAGCCGCGCGTGCGCGTCTCGGGCCTGGCCCAGGAGCTGGCGGTCAGCGAGGAGACGATCCGGCGCGACCTGGACGAGCTGGAGGCGCGTGGCCGGCTGCGCCGCATCCATGGCGGTGCGGTGCCGTTCCGCCCCGACCAGGAGCAGCCGCTGGGCGAGCGCGAACGCATCCGGCCCAAGGAGAAGGCCAAGATCGCCCAGATCGCGGCGGGCCTGGTCGAGGACGGCATGACCGTGTTCGTCGACACCGGCTCCACGCCCCTGGCGTTCGCCCGGGCGCTGGTGGGCAAGCGCGACGTCCAGCTCGTCACCAACTCGCTCGACATCGCCCAGCTGCTCGCCTCCGAGCCCGGCCTGCGCATCAAGGTGACGCCCGGCTGGCTGCGCTCCAACGACAACGCGCTGCTCGGCGGCGATACGGTGGCCTTCGTGCGCCGCTTCGTGTTCGATATCGCGGTGATGGGCATCGCCGCCTGCGATGCGCAGCATGGCTGGATGGACTATGCCGAGGAGGAATCCGACCTGCGCCGGATCCTCTACGGCCAGGCGCGTCGCAACGTTCTGATCTGCGACGAGAGCAAGTTCGGCCGGCGTGCCTCCGTGCGCACCTTCGAGCTCGGCACGCTGCTCACCGTCGTCACCAACCGTCCGCCGCCGGAGCCGTTCGCCAAGGCGTTCCGCGAAGGCGGCGTCGAGGTGCTGTGCGAGCGGCCCAATGGCCGGTCGGCGCGACAGCGCTGACCCGGCATGGCAGGATGCCCTGAGGAATGTTCTCGGCAGGGCAGGGGAGATGGAACGGCCGACCCGCAGCGCCACCTTCGGCTCGCTGTTCGTCCGGCAGCTGGAAGAGCTGCTGGTCTGGCGCCGCGACGTCCGCCGCTTCCGCTCCGACCCGATTCCGCCGGGCGAGATGGACGAGCTGCTGCGCCTGGCCTGCCTGGCACCCTCGGTCGGTAACGCCCAGCCCTGGCGGTTCGTGCGGGTGCGCTCGGGCGATCTGCGCACCAGGCTGGCGCGGCATGTCGACCTGCAGAACCAGCTGGCCGCGGCCGCCTATGAAGGCGAGGCGCAGGCGCGCTACCGGCAGCTGAAGCTGCACGGGTTGCGCGAGGCCCCGGAGATCCTGGCCGTGTTCGCCGACGAGGCGCCGGCGGCGGGCCATGGGCTCGGCCGGCGGACCATGCCCGAGACACTGCGCTATTCGACGGCGCTCGCGATCCACACCTTCTGGCTGGCCGCCCGGGCGCGCGGCATCGGCGTCGGCTGGGTGTCGATCCTGGATCCGGCCGGTGTCGCCGATCTGCTCGATGCGCCGAAGGCCTGGGCGTTCGTGGCCCTGCTCTGCGTCGGGCGGCCGGAGGAGGAGCACAGCGTGCCGGAGCTGGAGCGTGCCGGCTGGCAGGCGCGCCTCGATTGGCGGGAGTTCGTGACCGAGCGCTGACCGACCTCGGCCTGTGGCGTCATGGCCGATCCGGACAGACCAAGCTTGCCAGCTTCTTCTTCCGCTTGGCAGAACTCCGCAGGCCCCGAGAAGCACGTCACGATGCCGACACATGCCCGTCACACGGGCACGCTACGGTCGCGGATGGCGCCTGGTGCCCGTCATTTCCATCCGACCGAGAAACGCCCTCCGCAAATGAACAACCAGCGCATCGACGGCGTCGATTTCTGGCGCGGCCTCGTGCTGATCGTGATTTTCATCAACCACCTGCCGGGCAACTATTTCGAGAACTGGACGCCGCGTAATTTCGGCTTCTCCGATTCGGCCGAGGCGTTCGTGTTCCTGTCCGGGGTCGCCGTGGCGCTGGCCTATGTCGGGCGGATGATGAAAGGCGATCTGGTCACGGTCCTGACCGGCCTCGGCCGGCGTGCCCGGCTGCTCTATTTCTATCATCTGGGTCTGACCTTCGCGGCCTGCGTGCTGTTCGCCACCGCCGACTACCTGATCGAGCACATGGCGTTCATGACCGAGCATGGCCGTGACGTGCTGGTGACGGCACCGCTGGATGCCCTGCTGGGCATCCTGGGGCTGAGCCACCAGCTGGGCTACTTCAACATCCTGCCGCTCTATTTCGTGCTGCTGGTGCTGGCACCGGTCCTGCTGTGGCTGGCCGTCCGCTCGCTGGCGCTCATGCTGGCGGCCTCGGGCCTGATCTACCTCGCCGCCACGCTGGGCGGGCTGCACCTGCCGGGCTGGCCGGTCCAGCACGGCTGGTTCTTCAATCCGTTCGCTTGGCAGTTCATCTTCGCGATCGGCATCGCCGCGGGCTTCATGCTCCGCACCGGCCGACCGATCCCGCGCCTGGGCCCGCTGCTGCTGGCAGCACTGGCCTGCGACCTGATCGGCGCACTCCTGGTCTCCGACCTGTTCGGTCAGGCACCGGGCCTGCTCGCCTCCATGACCTGGCTGGATGCCTACAAGTCCAAGACCGACCTCGGCATCGTCCGCCTGGTCGACTTCCTGGCGCTGGCCTATGCCCTCCACACGCTCCGGGTCACCGCCTGGCTGCGCGGGCGTGCGATCTTCATACCGCTAACGCGCATGGGGCGGCATGGACTCGCGATCTTCTCCGCCGGCTCCATCCTCACCGCGATCGGCCAGATCGCGATGCGCTCCTGGAACACCAACTGGGTGTTCGATCTGGCGTTCATCGTGCTGGGCGTCGTGCTGTTCGACCAGTTGGCGCGGATGCTCGACGAGAGCCGCGCACGGGCACTGGCGGCCAAGGCGGTAGCCAGGGCTTGACGCCGGCTTCTCCGGCAGCATGGCTGCATCCGGCGGTGCCAGCAGAAGGGTGCGGCGGGCCCGCCCCGCGGCGCAGCGCGGGCCCGCCTGGGCTGCTCACGCCACCCCTGGAGTGCAGGGATATGGGCATGACGCCCGAGGACGTGCGGCGACTGGCACTGGCCATGCCCGAGGCGGTGGAGCGCGCGCACATGGGCCACCCCGACTTCCGGGTGCGGAACAAGATCTTCGCGGCGATGCGGCCGGAGGAGAGAATTGCGGTGGTGAAGCTGCCGCCGGAGCACCAGCGGGTGCTGCTCGATGCCGAGCCCTCGCTGTTCTCGCCGGCGGCCGGGGCATGGGGGCGGCGGGGCTGGACCAGGCTCCGCCTGGACGGCTGCGACGAGGCCACGCTGCAGGATGCGCTGTGGGTCGCGTGGCGAACGGTGGCGCCCAGGCGGCTGGTCGCGACATCCTGAGGCGGACTGCCGGGCGAGGCTGGCGCGCGTCTTCGGCCTGTCGTAGGCAGTCGCCACCAGCAGGGCAGGGCTTAGCTCCGGAGAGGCGCCATGAAGAACCCGAACTCCCGCATGACCGCGATCGTCTGCTACGCGCCCAAGGACTACCGGGTCGAGCAGGTCGACCGGCCGGTGCCCGGGCGGCGCGAGATGGTGATCCGGATCGGCGCCTGCGGGATCTGCGCCAGCGACTGCAAGTGCTGGTCGGGCGCGCCGATGTTCTGGGAGGGCAAGCAGCCCTACGTGAAGCCTCCCGTGATCCCGGGCCACGAGTTCTTCGGCTATGTCGAAGAGATGGGCGAGGAGGCGGCCGAGCATTTCGGGGTCGAGGTCGGCGACACGGTGATCGCCGAGCAGATCGTCCCCTGCGACAAGTGCCGCTATTGCCGCTCGGGCCAGTACTGGATGTGCGAGGTCCACAACATCTACGGCTTCCAGCGCGAGGTCGCGGATGGCGGCATGGCCGAGTTCATGAAGCTCGGCTCCACCGCCCGGGTGCACAAGATCCCGCGCGAGATGCCGCTGGAGGACGCGGCGATCATCGAGCCGCTCGCCTGCGCCATCCATACCGTGCAGCGCGGCGACATCCAGCTGGACGACGTGGTGGTGATCGCGGGGGCCGGGCCGATCGGGCTGATGATGGTCCAGGTCGCGAAGCTGAAGACGCCCAAGAAGCTGATCGTGATCGACATGGTCGAGGAGCGGCGTCAGCTGGCGCTGAAGTTCGGCGCCGACGTCGCGATCGACCCGAAGAACGAGGACGCTGCCGCCATCATCCGCAGCCATACCGGCGGCTATGGCTGCGATGTCTATATCGAGGCCACCGGATCGCCGTCCGGCGTCAACCAGGGCCTGGAGGTGATCCGCAAGCTCGGCCGGTTCGTGGAGTTCTCCGTGTTCGGGGCGCCTGCCACGGTCGACTGGTCGATCATCGGCGACCGCAAGGAACTGGACATTCGCGGCGCCCATCTGGGCCCGTACTGCTACCCGATCGCGATCGACCTGCTGAGCCGCGGGCTGGTCACCTCCAGGGGCATCGTCACCCATGACTACCCGCTGGAGGAGTGGGACGAAGCGATCAAGGTCGCCTACGGGCTGGACTCCATCAAGGTGCTGATGCGGCCGAAGGCGGCCTGAACGACGAGGTAGCAACGTACCTACTTCCAGCCTATATTGATCGCCATCATCTCCCTCGGAGGGGCCGATGGCGATCACCACGCTGTCCAGCCGCGCGTTCAACCAGGATGTCGGCAAGGCGAAGCGCGCCGCCAAGGACGGACCGGTGTTCATCACCGACCGGGGCAAGGAGGCTTACGTCCTGCTGACGATCGATGAGTACCGCAGGATTGCCGGCGAGGAGCGCAGCATCCTGGACGTGCTGGCGCAGAAGAGCGACCTTGAGTTCGACTTCGACCCGCCCCGGATGGATGACGAGTTCTTCAGGCCGGCGGAGCTTGATTGACTTTTCTGCTTGATACAAATGTGGTGTCGGAGCTGCGCAAGCACAGGCGGGCCCATCCGGCAGTGATCGCCTGGATGCAGCCACGTTCCAGCAGGAGCTTCTTTCTCTCCACCATCACCATCTTCGAGCTGGAACTCGGCGTCCTGCTGAAGGCACGCAAGGACGTGCTGCAGGCGGCTGTCCTTCGTGAGTGGCTCGACGAGCAGATCCTGCCCGGTTTCTCGGACCGCATCCTGCCGGTCGACCTCGCCGTGGCCAAGCAGTGCGCCCGCCTGCACGTGACCCGGACGCACCCGCATCGCGATGCGATGATTGCGGCCACTGCCCTGGTGCACGGGCTGAGGCTGGTGACGCGCAATGTAAAGGACTTCAGGACGACCGGAGTGCCGATGGTGAACCCGTGGGATACCAGAGGCCCCGAATCCGCCTAACCGGCGACGCGGTGCAGTGCAATGCCTGCTCCCGCCTCAGCCCCGCCCGCGCGCCGAGCGGGTCGGCTGGACATAGTGCTCGATCCAGTTGGTGATCTCGTTCTGGCGGAGCATCGGGTCGGTGATCTCGCGGCCGAAGCCGTAGCGCCAGGCGAGGTCCCAGCGGCCGGCGGGGTCGGCATGCACCGCTTTCAGGTCATCGACGAAGGCCATGGCCGAGGCTTCGTCTGGGAAGAAGCCTTCCTTCCACAGCACCGGCCCGTAGCGGAGCATCACCGCGGCCAGGTCGAGCAGGCTGAATTCGGGATGGTACTGCACGCCCCAGAACAGCCCGCCTTCGTGGCGGATCTCGGCGGCCTGGACGTCGGACACCTCGTTGCAGGCAGTGATCTTCAGCCCGTCCGGGCTGATCCCGACCTCGTCCAGATGCACGCAGGGTGCATCGAAGACCGGCGGCCGGCCGGCATGCATCTGGTGGCTTTGGCCGAACTCGGTGAGCGTGATCTTGCGCGCGATGCCGAGCTCGCGGCCCTTGGGGTTCTTGCGCACTTCGCCGCCGGCGGCGACGGTCGCGACCTGGAGGCCCCAGCAGGAGCCGAAGAACGGCACGCCCGAGCGATAGACCGCGCGCGCCAGCTCGATCTGCGGGTCGATCGCCGGGCCGCGGTCATAGATGTTCAGCGCCGAGCCGGTGATCGCGACTCCGTCATAGCTGTCCAGCCCGGCGGCATCGGGCAGGTTCGCGCCGGGGAAGGCGGGATAGCAGATGTCGACCGTCGCATCCGGAGCAGCGCGGCGCAGCACCTCGGCATAGTTGTCCGACATGGTCTGGCCGGTGATCTTGCGGATGCGGTCGCAGGTCTCGGCCGTGTTGCCTTCGACGACGAGCAGGCGGAGCGGTCGCTGGAACAAGACAGGGCTTCCGGGGCAGAGTGGGACAGCTCTGCTAGCACGCTGCAGCACGTCTGACATCCGGGTCACATGCAACCCGGATCCGCATGATGGTGCTTGCGGCGTGCATGACAGGCCCCGACATTGCCGCAGCGCAACATGACGAGGAGCTGTTCCGGTGCGGGTGATCATCCTTGGGGCCGGCGTGATCGGCGTGACCAGTGCCTGGTGGCTGGCGGAGGCGGGCCACGAGGTCGTGGTGATCGACCGCCAGCCGGGGCCGGCGCTGGAGACCAGCTTCGCCAATGCCGGCGAGGTGTCGCCCGGCTACTCAACGCCCTGGGCCGGCCCGGCCGTGCCGGTCAAGGCGATCAAGTGGATGCTGATGAAGCATGGCCCGCTGGTGGTGCGGCCGAAGCTCGACTTTGCCATGTGGCGCTGGATCGCGGGCATGCTGCGCAACTGCACGGAGAAGCGCTACCTCCTGAACAAGAGCCGGATGCTGCGGCTGGCCGAGTACAGCCGCGACGTGCTGGTGCAGCTGCGCGCCGACACCGGCATCACCTATGACGAGCGGGCCCAGGGAACGCTGCAGCTGTTCCGCACCCAGCAGCTGATGGACGGCATCGGCGACGACGTGATCGCGCTGCAGGACGCGGGCGTGCCCTACGAGGTGCTGGACGTGGCGGGCTGCATCCGCGCGGAGCCGGCGCTGGCAAGGGTCCAGGGCAAGTATGTGGGCGGGCTGCGCCTGCCGGGCGACGAGACCGGCGACTGCCAGATGTTCACGACCAAGCTCGCCGAGATGGCGGCGAAGCGCGGAGTCGAGTTCCGCTACGGCACGCCGATCGAGGGCATCGAGGCGGATGGCCGCCAGGTGGTGGGCGTGCGCACGCCGAAGGAGCGGATCAGCGGCGACGCCTATGTGCTGGCGCTCGGCAGCTACTCGCCCTTCCTCCTGCGCCGTCATGGCGTCCACCTGCCGGTCTATCCGGTGAAGGGCTACTCGCTCACCGCCGAGATCACCGACCCGTCCGGGGCGCCGGAATCGACGGTGATGGACGAGACCTACAAGGTCGCGATCACAAGGCTCGGCAACCGGATCCGGATCGGCGGCACCGCCGAGGTCACCGGCTTTGACCTGGCGCTGCGACCCGGACGCCGGGCCACGCTGGAGAACTCGGTGGGCGACATGTTCCCGGACGGCGCGGACTACAGCAAGGCCAGCTTCTGGTGCGGGCTCCGGCCGATGACGCCGGACAGCACGCCGGTGATCGGCAAGGCGCGCTACGACAATCTGTGGCTCAACACCGGCCACGGCACGCTCGGCTGGACCATGGCCTGCGGCTCGGCACGGGTGATCGCCGACCAGATTTCCGGGCGGCGGCCCGACATCGACACGGCGGATCTGGCACTGTCGCGCTACGCCTGAAGCACCGGCGTCCGGCACTTGGTCGAAGGAACCTTGGCCGGCTCCTCTCGTTCCGTGACCTTGATGGTCAGGTACGGGAGGACCGGCGCATGTTCATGCGAATCGACCAGCTCCAGACCGAATTGCCCGAACCCACCAGGGCGGATCCGAACCAGGCCGCGGCGCTGCAGGAACTGCTGGGCGGCAAGTTCGGCGAGATGTCGACCCTCAACAATTACCTGTTCCAGAGCTTCAACTTCCGCAGCAAGTCCAAGCTGAAGCCGTTCTACAGCCTGGTGGCGAGCATCACCGCGGAAGAGCTCGGCCATGTCGAGCTGGTGACTGCCGGCGTCAACAAGGTGGCTTCGGGGCCGGATGGCGAGGACACGCACGGCGACGACATCACGGACACGCCGTTCGCCGACATGAAGGACATCCGCCTGGCGGCCTCCTTCCTGCATGCGGGCGGTGCTGCCCAGGTCGCCGACAGCAACGGCCTGCCCTGGAACGGCACCTTCGTGTTCTCGACCGGCAACGTGGTCCTGGACCTGCTGCACAATTTCTTCCTGGAGTGCGGCGCGCGCATGCACAAGCTGCGGGTCTACGAGACGGTTTCGGACCCGTGCGCGCGCGAGGTCTGCGGCTACCTTCTGGTGCGCGGCTCCGTCCATGCCCATGCCTATGGGCTGGCGCTGAAGAACCTGACCGGCGTCGAGATCGAGAAGATGCTGCCGGTGCCGAACATCAGCCTCGCGAAGATCCCGGAAGCCGCCAAGTATGAGCAGGAAGGCTCGCACCGGCGGCTCTACACATGGAGTCCGACCGACTACAAGGACATCGCCAGCATCTGGGGGCGGGGGGAGCAGGCGCTGCCGACCGACCCGCCGGGCGAGCTGGAAGTGGTCGACGGTATTCCGGACGGCGGCAAGATCGCCGAGCTGAGCGGCATCTCCAGCGCATTCACGCCGGAATACGCGCCAGAGGAGATCTACGAGATCGCCACCAAGATCTACAAGAAGATGTGACGGCGGCAGGGGCGGACCGGCCGGGGTGGCCTCCCTTCGGTCCTTTCCAGCATAGGGCGGAATGACAGGACGGGGTCCGAGAGGCCGTGCCCCGGCCTTTCAGCCGAGGCCAACTGCCAGGCCGCGGATATGCTCCGGGCCGATGCCGCAGCAGCCCCCGATAACGCTGGCGCCGGCCCCGATCCAGCCGCGTGCCAGCTCCAGGTAGCGGACGGGTCCCGTATCGGCGCGCAGCGGGCTGAGATCGCCGTTGGCAGCGCTCCGGCCGGTTCCGGCAAAGGCGTTGGCGTAGGCGCCCAGGCGCATGCGGCTGCCGGACAGCACCGTGGCCGCCTCGGCGATCGCCGCCGCCATGACCTCGGGCGGGCTGCAGTTGAACAGGAGGGCGACGGCGCCGAGTGCCCGGGCATCGACCGCGGCACGGGCGACATGCTCGCCGGAGCGCAGCCGGGCGCGCCCGTCGGTCAGCTCGTCGGCCAGGGTGAAGGACAACCAGAGCGGGCGGCGGTCACTGCCCAGCACCTGGCGGATCACCGCGGCCTCCGCGGTGGCACTCAAGGTCTCGCCCAGCCAGAGATCGACATGGGGCGAAAGACCCTCCACCAGCGTGCGGAGCAGGTCGGGCGCCAGTTCGGGATCGAACAGGTCCGGGCGGTAGGAGCCAAACAGCGGGGGCAGCGAGCCGGCGACACTGGCACCGCTACCGCTCTCATCCGCGGCTTCCCGGGCGATCCGGCCGGCCAGGTCGGCCAAGGCTTGGCCCTGCGCGGCGAACCACTCCGGGCCGATATGGAAGGGCACCAGCGCGTAGCTGTTGGTCGTGACGATCTGGGCACCGGCGTCCAGGAAGGCGCGATGGGCTCGGCCGACCAGCTCGGGAGCCTCGATCAGTGCCAGGGCCGACCATTCCGGCTGACGGAAGGGTGCGCCCATGCGCAGCAGCTCGCGGCCCATGCCGCCGTCCAGGATCGTGACCCCCGATGCCATTGCCCGTTCCTCCGCTCGCGGCCGGACCATCAGCCGGCGCTGGCGGAAAGACAAGATCGGGTCGTCAGTCGCGCTCCGGGTGCAGGCCGTGGAGACGTTGAACGGGCCGGCCATGCCGCACCACGTTGGCGATCTGGTCGCGGCGGATACCCAGATCGAACAGCACGAAATCGTCCTGGTCGTTCAGCGAGATGATGGCCTGTTGCAGCCGGCGCTCGGCCAGGTAGGCGGACACCCGTTCCCTGAGCCGCCCCAGGCGGTCGGCGACCGTGCGCCGGAGCGGCCGGAAACTGGCCCGATCTGCATCGACGAACATGATTTCTCTCCCAGGCCCGTACCAAGCGGGCGTTCCATGGCCGGAGAGGATAGCGGGAACCCTGCAGAGCCATTGTGCCGGGGATCACGCGGACCGGTGATCTGGATCACCGGCCGTCGCGTTCGCTTCGTGGTAGAGCACTCTGTTCGGAACTGTGGGTCCGGCCATCGCTTTAGCGCCAAGCGAACTGCAAGGAAGCAATGCCGATGGAAGTAAGGGACGATAAGGCGGCCAAGGACAAGCTGGTCGAGCTGATCAAGGACGCGCGGATCGCCATGCTGACCACCCGGCATGCCGACGGGTCGATGCACAGCCGGCCGATGGGCACGATCGAGGCCGAGTTCGGCGGCCATCTCTGGTTCGTGACCGACAAGAACGCCGACATGATCGCCGAGCTCCAGGCCATTCCCGACGTGGCGATCACCTACTCGGACGAGCGCAAGCAGAACTACGTGTCCATTTCCGGACGTGCCGAGATCCTGCACGACCCTGCCAAGGTGAAGGAGCTCTGGTCGGAGTTCCTGCGGGTCTGGTTCCCGAAAGGGCCGGCCGACCCTGCAATCGCGCTGCTCAGGGTGACGGTCGACTGCGCGGAATACTGGGATGCGCCTTCCAGCATGATGCTGCACGCCTATGGCTATGTGAAGGCGGTGACCACGGGCGAACGGCCCCATCCGGGCGATCAGGTCGCGGTCAACTACTGAGATCTGCCGGCGCTCAGCTTCGATCGCGTGACCGCCGATGCCGGCCATGGTGTCAGCGTCGTCTTCCGCCTGCGGGGCAGTGCTGGCCCACCAGCCCCGTGTCGAACTCGGCGAGCGTGGGATGCGGATCGGCGCCGCCGGGCAGGCTCCGCGGTTCCCGCGGGAGCGTCGAACTCCAGGTCCCGGAGGCGGAAGCGCAGCGATCTCTCCAGCACATGCCACGCTTCGTCATCCGCGCGGTGGATGTGCAGGTAGGAGAGGCCGCAGGCGGTCCACTCGCGCACGACCAGCGATGTTCCGGCTGTGGCGATGATCGGCTCGAGCGGCGATTCATCCCCTTCTTGTGCCATCTGACCTCCACAGTCCCAGGCCATTCTGGCCAAGCTTCAGGGTCGGGCGAAGGGGGGCAAGTAGCCAAGTCCATGGGCACTCGCTCTCCCGCCCGGCCGGGACAGCCGGGCCGCCGGTTGTGCCAGGGGTGCTTGAGCGGGCGGTCCTGGATCTTGCCGCTTGGGCAGGCCGTTCCTGGCCCGTTGCGTGCGGATATGGTCCTTTTCCCTGACCATCCGGTCGCGCGGTTCCACCAGCCGGTGTGGATCTCGGCCAGTTCGGCGGGATGGGCGGCCTTGGAGGCGATGGGATTGTCGTGCGTGGCGTCTCAGGCCAGTGCCGCGTCGATCGTCGCTGCGGCTGTGGCGACATCAGCCCGCCTGCGCCCATGGTCAGGGCCGCCAGGGCGGTGATGGAACCGGTGGTCGTCACGGGCGAAGCCTCCATCGCGCCAGCGACGTATCGGGCCAGAAGGCCAGCGTGCAGCGATTTTGGGCAAGCACTCGGCAGGAGCTTCCGGAAGTCGGCATGTATGATGGGTGCAGCCGCGGCGCTGGCAGGCCCACCTTGGCTAAACTCGGATGGCCGGCTGCGGCTTCCGGAACTGCCCGGGCGGTGACGATTGGCATTTGCCTCTGGCCGATCCGGCAACGGTCGGCTGAAATGGGCCGAGGCATCCGCTGGCCTGACCGTCAGCCAGTCCGGCGCCGTTGCCCGGACCGGGACGCCATCGTCATCCGCCAGAGGATCCGCAGCATGAGAGACCTGTTCCGCCCTGGCCGCAGCCCGATGCTGGCGCCGAACGCGGCGATCGCGACCTCGCACCCGCTCTCGACCTCGGCGGGGCTCCAGGTCCTGCGCGAGGGTGGCAATGCGGTCGACGCGGCGCTGGCGGCGGTCGCGGTGCAGGCGGTGGTCGACACCCACATGACCGGGATCGGCGGCGACTGCTTCGCGCTCTATGCGCCGGCCGGCGGTGAGGTGGTGGCGATCAATGGCAGCGGCCGCGCACCGGCCGGGGCGACCGTGGCCCGGCTCCGGGAGCTGGGCCTGACCGAGATCGCCCAGACCAGCCCGCATGCGGTGACGGTGCCGGGTGCGATCTCCGCCTGGATGAAGCTGCACGGCGACCATGGCAGCTTGCCGCTCGACCGGCTGTTCCGGGACGCGATCCATTATGCCGAGAACGGCTATCCGGTCAGCCCGCGCGTGGCACATGACTGGGCGTGCCAGGCGGAACTCCTGGCGAAGGACGAAGGAGCGGCGCAGTTCCTGCTGAAGGACGGACGGGCGCCGCGGGTGGGTGAGACCCATGCCCAGCCGAAGCTGGGTGCCCGGCTGCGCGAGATCGCGCAGCACGGGGCCAGGGCGTTCTATACGGGTGCCGTGGCCGAATCGATGGTGGCGCGGCTGCGCGCGCTGGGCGGCCTGCACACGCTCGACGATTTTGCGGCCGGGATGGACAGCGCGATCTACTGCACGCCGATCTCGACCGGCTATCGCGGCTACGAGGTGGTGGAGTGCCCGCCGAACGGCCAGGGTGTCGCGGCGCTGATGATCATGAACATCCTTGGCGGGTTCGAGCTTCCGGCCTCGATGCCGCTGGCCGAGCGGATTCATCTCCATGCCGAGGCCACCAAGCTCGCCTACCACCACCGCGACGCACTGATCGCGGACCCGGCGCACCTGCCGCACCCGGTCGAGACCCTGCTCTCGGACGAGACCACCGCCATCCTGCGCCGGCGCCTGTCGCGTGAGCGGGCGGGTGTGGCCACGCTCTGGCACGAGCCCGAGCATCAGGACACGATCTATCTCTGCGTGGTCGACCGTGACGGCAACGCGATCTCGTTCATCAACTCGATCTTCCACGCCTTCGGCTCGACCCGGCTGGATCCGGTAAGCGGCGTGCTGCTGCACAGCCGCGGCGCCTCGTTCCGGCTGATCGAGGACCATCCCAACGCGATCGCACCCGGCAAGCGGCCGATGCACACGATCATCCCGGGCATGCTGCGCAAGGATGGCCGGACGGTGATGCCATTCGGGGTGATGGGCGGGCACTACCAGGCGGCCGGCCATGCCGCCTTCCTTTCCGGCATGCTGGACCAGGGCCTGGACGTGCAGGAAGCCATCGACGCGCCGCGGGCCTTCTCGTTCGACGGCATGCTGGAAGTGGAGCCCACGGTCGATACCGGTACGCTGGAGCGGCTCACCGCACTTGGCCACCGGGTCGAGATCGTCGGCTCGCCGATCGGCGGGGCACAGGCGATCTGGATCGACCAGGCGACCGGCACGCTCTGGGGTGGCTCCGACCCGCGCAAGGACGGCATGGCGCTGGGCTATTAGAGGCAACCCATCCCGCCCGCCGTCGTCCGGCAGGGATTGACCGGCCCCCCGGATCGTTGGCAGGGCTGGACCAGCCGCAACGACGGCGGGATCAGGGAGCGAGAACAGTGCAGGCTTTGGTGTTCGCCGCGCAGGGCGATGCGCGGATCATGGCGATCGACGAGCCGGTTGCGGCGGATGGCGAGGTGCTGATCGAGGTGGCGGCTACCGGCGTCTGCCACACCGACATGGACATCCTGCACGGCCGCTATCTGTGCGCCTATCCGGTGGTGCCCGGCCACGAGATCGCCGGGACGGTGCGGGCGGTGGGCGAGGGCGTGCGCGGGATCGAGGTGGGTGCCCGGGTCGCGGTCGATCCGATGATCCCGTGCGGCCATTGCCGCTCCTGCCAGGCCAACCGGCCCAGCCTGTGTGCCAACCTGCAGGCCTATGGCGCCACCACCCATGGCGGGTTCGCGCCGATGGTGAAGGTGGCCGCGCGCAACGCCCATTCGGTGGGCGGCCTGCCGTTCCATGTGGCGGCGCTGGCCGAGCCGTTCGGCTGCGTGATGCACGGCATCGACCGGGTCCAGGTGCGGCCGGACATGCGCGCCCTGGTGTTCGGCGCCGGGCCGATCGGCCTGATGATGATGCTGGGCCTGCAGGCGCGCGGCCTTGCCGATGTCACCATGGTGGACCTGGAGCCGTCCCGCCTGGAGCGTGCGACCGCCCTGGGCGCCGCCGGCACGGTCGAGGGCCAGGGCCTGACGCCGGAGCGGCTGGGCGAGCGGTTCGACCTGGTGGTGGACTGCACCGGTGTCGCCGAGGTGGCGGGCCGGATGCCGCTCTATGCCCATGACGGCGCCACCATCCTGTTCTTCGGCGTGTGTCCGCCCACGGCCCGGATCGAGGTCAGCCCCTACGACATCTTCCGCCGCGAACTGATCCTGATCGGCAGCCATGCGGTGTCGAACAATCTGCCGGACGCGATCGCGGTGCTGCAGGGGCTGGGCGGCAAGGCCGAGGCGCTGGTGTCGCACCGCCTGCCGCTGGAAGGGATCGCCCAGCAGATGGTGTCGCCCACCAAGCGCGGGACCATGAAGATCCAGTACGACGCCTTCGCCTAGCGACCCCTCACGCAACAGGCTGCCTGCACGGAACCGACATGGCTCGCTCAGTACTCGATGGATTGTTCCGCCTGGATGGCGCCGGCGCGGTGGTGACCGGCGGCGGTAGCGGGATCGGCCTGGCCTCGGCACGGCTGCTCCGGGCCGCCGGTGCCGCCGTGACCGTGCTGGACCGGCAGGTGCCGGCAGATCCGCTGGGCGACGGGATCGATGCCACTGCCTGCGACGTCGCCGACGCGGCGGCGGTGGCACAGAGCTTTGCTACGATCGCCGAGCGTCAGCCGGTCGACATCCTGGTCAACTGCGCCGGCATCGCGATCCGCCAGCCGGCGGTCGAGCTGGACATGGCCGACTGGGACAAGGTGGTTTCGGTCAACATGACAGGCAGCTTCGTCTGCGCCCGCGAGGCGGCGAAGCACATGATTGCGGCTGGGAAGGGCGGGGCAGTGGTGAACATCGCCTCGATCATGGGACTGTCGGGCGGGATCTATCCAAACGTGTCCTACCAGACCACCAAGGGTGCGGTGGTCAACATGACCCGGGCGCTCGCGATCGAGTGGGCGCCGCACCGGATCCGGGTGAACGCGGTGGCACCCACCTATGTGCGCACGCCCTTCATCCAGGCCCTGCTCGCCCAGGACGAGGTGATGCGGAAGATCGAGGAGCGCACGCCGCTCGGCCGGATTGCGGAGCCGGAGGAGGTGGCGAGCGCCGTGCTCTACCTGGCGAGCCCGGCGGCCGCGATGGTGACCGCCCATACCCTGCCGGTGGATGGCGGCTTCCTCGCCCAGTAGGCCGTCGTCAGGCGAGGAGGGTGAAGCGGGCCTGGAGCCCGTGCTCGGCGTCGGGCGCCACCCAGAGGTCGAACTCCCCAGGCTCCACCGTGGGCTGCAGGTCCGGGCCGACATATTCCAGGTCCTGGCGGCGCAGGGTGAACCGGGCCTCGGCCTCCCCGCCCGGCGGTATCGTCACCCGCGTGAACGCCGTCAGCAGCCGTACCGGCCGGGTCAGCCTCGCCACCCGGTCGCGGACATAGAGCTGCGCCACTTCCTCGGCCGGGCGGCTGCCGTCATTGCGCAGGCGGGCGGTCACGGTGAGTTCGCCGTCCCAGGGCAGATGGGCGGGCTCGACCCGCAATTCCCCGTAGCGGACCGGCGCATAGGTGAGGCCATGGCCAAACGGGTAGAGGGCACGATTGGCCGTTTCCCGGAAGCGCGCCTTGAAGGCATGGTCGTCCGCCCGCTCCGGCCGGCCGGTGGGCTTGCGGCTGTAGTAGAAGGGCTCCTGGCCGGAGTAGTGCGGGAAGCTCACGGGCAGGCGGCCGGATGGGGCATGGTCGCCGAACAGGAGGTCCGCCACCGCATGGCCCTCCTCGGAGCCGAGGAACCAGGTCACCAGGACCGCCTGCGCATCACGGACAGCACCAGAGAGGGCCAGGGCCCGGCCGGTCTTGAGCAGCACGACGATCGGCCTGCCGGCCGCGGCCACGGCTTCCGCCAGGGCCTGCTGGGCCGGCGGCACCACGATCTCGGCCCGTGACTGCGCTTCGGCGGACATGGCGGCGGACTCGCCGATCGCGAGGACCACGATATCGGCCGCTTCGGCGGCAGCCACCGCGGCCTGGATGCCGCCGGGAAGCGGCTCTTCCACGCCGGAGCCGGGCTCGACCCGAAGCTGGGCAGGATCGGCCATCGCCCGGCGCAGCCCGTCGGCGATCGTCACTGCGCGTTCCGGGTCGGCGAAGATCGACCAGGGGCCGAACAGATTGGCGCGGTCGTCGCCGAACGGGCCGATCAGGGCGATCCGCCGCCCGCCCTTGGGCAGGGGCAGGAGGTCGCCCTGGTTCTTCAGCAGCACGGCCGAGCGGCGGCCCGCCTCGCGCGCCAGCGCCAGCTGTGCCGGATCGGCCAGCACCCGGCGCTCCGTCTCAGGGTCGGTGCCGCGATAGGGATTTCTGAACAGGCCGAGTGCCGCCTTGGCCGCCAGCACCCGGCGCACCGCCGCGTCGACCAGAGCGAGCGGGACCTCGCCTGCGGCGACCAGGTCCGGCAGGTAGCGCAGATAGAGGCCGCTCTGCATCGACATGTCGACGCCGGCCAGGAACGCGATCCGGGCGGCGTCACGCTCGTCCTTGGCAACGCCGTGCGCCACCAGCTCGGCATCGGCGGTGTAGTCGGCGACGACGAAGCCGGCAAAGCCCAGCTGGCGACGCAGCAGGTCGGTGAGCAGCCATCTGTTGCCGGTGGCGGGCACGCCGTTCAGCTCGTGGAAGGCGCTCATCACGGCACCGGCACCGGCGGCGAATGCGGCCTCGAATGGGGGCAGGTAGTCCTCGCGCAGGGTGGGCAGCGAGATCTCCACGCCTGCATAGTCGAGCCCGGCCTCAGCGGCACCGTAGGCGGCAAAATGCTTGGGTGTGGCCAGCAGCGCGTCGGGCCTGGTCAGATCGTCGCTCTGGAAGCCCCGGACCCGCGCTTGCGCGAACAGCCGGCCGAGCAGGACGTCCTCGCCGGCACCCTCGACCACCCGGCCCCAGCGCTGGTCGCGGCCGATGTCGACCATGGGCGCGAAGGTCTGGTGGATGCCGCTGGCGGCCGCCTCGCGGGCGGCGGCGCGCGCAATCCGGCGGGCCAGTTCCGGATCCCAGCTGGCCGCCTCGGCGAGCGGCACCGGGAAGATCGTGCGCAGGCCGTGGATGATGTCGGCGGCGAACAGGAGCGGGATGCCCAGCCGGCTTTCCTCGACCGCCAGGCGCTGCAGGCTCCGGCCCGCTTCGGCGCCGACGCCGTTGAACAGGGCGCCCAGCCGGCCGGCGCGGATCAGGCGGGCGATCCGTGCCTGGTCCGTGTCCAGGCCATCCGTGTCGCCGGGATTGACGCCGGTGGGGCGCCAGCGGAACGGGTCGGCCAGCAGGGTAAGCTGGCCAGCCTTTTCCTCGATCGTCATCAGGGCGATGAGCCGGTCGATCCGCAGCCGGTCGTCGGCCGGGACAACGGCCATGGCACCCCTGGTCAGCAGCATGAGCACGGTGCCGCTCATGCCCAGCGCCGTGCGCCGCGGAAGAGGCGGGCCTCCCGCCGCGGCCAGGCGATCAGGCGTCGGCCTCGTCCAGCTTGGCATGCTCGGCCATCACCGCGAACAGCTGCTCCCAGTCCAGGGGCTTGACCAGAACGCGGTTCATGCCGACGTCCAGGCAGCGCTGGTACTCCTCCGGCATGATGCTGGCGGTGATCCCGAGGATCGGGGTGGCATTGCGCGGTGCCGGCAGCTCGCGGATCAGCCGGGTCGCCTCGATGCCGTCCATCACCGGCATCTGGATGTCCATCAGCACGACGTCAAACTGGCCACGCACCACCATCTCGACCGCCTCGACGCCGTTGCGGGCCGAGGTCACCTGGTGGCCGTAGCGGCTCAGCATCTGCAGGAGCAACTTGCGATTGACGGCGCCATCGTCGGCCACCAGCACGCGCAGGGGCGGGAGGTCGCTGGCGTTCAGGAGGACCGGGTTGGGCGCCGAACCGAGGGGCAGCGTTACCTCGAACCAGAACCGGCTGCCGACGCCCTGGGTGCTCTCGACGCCGATCTGGCCGCCCATGGCCTCGATCAGCCGCTTGCTGATCGCCAGGCCCAGGCCGATGCCGCCATGGCTGCGCCGGGTGGGCGTGCCGTCCAGGTCGAACGAGCGGAACAGGCGGGCCACCTTCTCCGGCGCCATGCCGATACCGGTATCGGTGATGTCGACCCGCAGCCGCACCGCACCGT
Source organism: Geminicoccus sp. (assembly GCF_035556675.1). Taxonomy (GTDB): domain Bacteria; phylum Pseudomonadota; class Alphaproteobacteria; order Geminicoccales; family Geminicoccaceae; genus Geminicoccus. The sequence continues at coordinate 38,645 of NZ_DATMFZ010000108.1, forward strand.
CCGCCACGGTGTGCCGCATCTGCACCGTCACGCTGCCGCGATTGGTGAACTTCAGGGCGTTGCCGGTGAGGTTGAGCAGAACCTGGCGCAGCCGGCGCGGATCGCCGCGGACCACCACCGGGAGCTGCTCGTCGACGTCGAAGTGGAACTCGAGGCCGAGCTCGCTGGCCTGGGGAGTCAGAAAGGCGCGGGTCTGGTCCAGGATCTCGCGCAGCGAGAACTCGACATTGTCGACCTGGAGCCGGCCGGCCTCGCTGCGGGAGAAGTCGAGCAGGTCGTTCACGATCGCCAGGAGGTGGCGCCCGGAGGTGCGGATCGTCTCCAGATAGGTCTTCTCGCCCGCCGGAAGGTCCGACTGGTCGAGCAGGTCGACCATGCCCAGCACCGCGGTGATCGGAGTGCGGAACTCGTGGCCCATCGCGGACAGGAAGTTGACCTTGGCGCTGCGCGCGTCATCGGCGATCTGCCGCGCGGCACGCAGATCGGCCAGCAGGCGGCAGCGCTCCGCCTGGGCGACACCCGCCGCCAGCACGGCCAGGGCCGCCGCCAGCAGATAGGCCTGCCAGGCGAGCACGGTGCCGGCCGGAACGGCGACGCCCAGATCCAGGGCCATGAGTACGACGCTCATTCCTGCGGCGGTGGCGAGCGTCAGGAGGAGGCCGCTGCGCAGCCCCAGATGCAGGGCCGCCAGCGTCAGGCAGGGCAGCGCCAGGAGCGGCAGATGGAGGAGGAGGGGCGGAACGGCGGTGGCCGCGCTCAGAGCGGCAGCGGCCGCGAGCAGCACGGCCAGGAGCGCTGCGCCCAGGCGCCAGCCAGGCAAGCCCCTGACCAGGACCAGCGGCACCAGCACCAGCAGGCCCAGCGTGCTGGCGGCGTAGGCATGGCAGGCGGCCAGGAGGTCCAGCGGCCGCCCCTGAAAGTGGCCCAGGGCGATGGCACCCAGCGTGGTGAAGGCGGGCACCAGCAGGGCCACGATGCCGAACCACAGAGCATCGGCGGGCTGCTCAATCCGTACACGATTACCGTACCGGAGCAGGGCCGCGGCCAAGCCTGCCTCGAGCATGTGCAGCAGCGCGGCTTCCAGGCTTAGTCGGAACGGCTGGCCGGCCAGCAGCCATCCGGCCAGGATCGCCACGGGGCCGAGGACTACCATGGCCGGAAGTGCGGCCGGACGGCACCGCAGCAGCCCGATCAGCAGGATGGCACTGACCGGGTTCAGCAGCACCGGCACACCGTCCGGACCGGCCAGCCACGCTGTCGCCAGTGCCGCCAGCAGCGCCAGGACGCCGATGGCGGCGAGGAAGCGGGCAGCCGGCTGCGCTCCTGCCGTCGAGAGGAACTGTGTGCTTGCGAGGCGTTCAGGCACCTGGCTACCGCCGAATCGTTCAGCTCTTGGTTAATCGCCCGGCACCTTCTCAGATCCGGATGACCCCCGGAAGTATCAGCCAGGGCCCTCGCAAGGCAAGCATGGTGCGCTGAAAGCTCGCATCTCTCGAATGGTCGCCAATCATCCGGGGCATTCTAATGTATTGATGGTGATGGTTTTTGCTTTGGTCAAAAACTTCTAGAATAATTAAAACTAGCACAAGAAAATAAGTAGCTTATGTGAACAGATTCACGTCGATTTCCAGTTCTTGCTGGAATTGTTCCTGTCTCTCGATGATTGATAGCCGGGCGGGATCCGGCGAGGCCATGCCAGCTTGTCTACACGGCCGCATTCCATCGTGTGCGCCGCGTGGCCGGCCGGATCGGAAGGGGCACGGCAAGGGGACGGATCGCCATGCTGCGACCTTTTGGAGCAGTTCCGTGAACTCCGCTAGGCGATGCAGATGCGAAAATTCTCCCTTGTTGACTGTAGTTGCGAGACATTCTCCCGCAAGTTGTTTTGGCGTATCCTGCCGCTACAGGATGCCCGTTAACAGGGGCGCGAGAAAGCATGATGAGGATGGAAGCCGGATACACGTATAGTCAATGCCGGGATATTTGGGTAAAGTTTTTTAGAATTCGCCCGGATATTGGCATAAGAATTCAGAAAATGGCAATTGCTTACTCATCAAGCACGCAGATGCTGGGATAGTCTCAAGATCAACATGCCCGTTCATCTGGAGTTAATGATGGGACTTCGATTGCATCCGGGGTTGAGTAAGCAAAAAATGGATGAAATTTAATAAAATGAGCCCTAACCTGATAGGTAGCCAATTGGCTGGAGGCAAATGAAGGTAGCAAGTTGCATAACTACTTCGCGGATCTTGAAGTTCCCCTGTTCCTGCGCTCCGGTTGCAGGCGCGGGTGGAGCGGGTCAGGGCGAAGAACTCGGCAATTCTGAGGCAAGTCTGGTGATTGAAACAACATCGCTCCCAGATTTTCTAATTGACGTGAAGATTTACTTCTGAAAATGATGCGGAAAAATGAAGTAAATCTGGAAAATAAATCATTTGAATACGATATTTCCCGGTGATTTATCAGGGCAACACCCGGTGGACGGCCGGCCTGCAACTTGAAACGCTCCAGTCGGCAAGCATAGGAACCAACAGATGGCTATCTCCCTGCGCAAGATGCGTGAGCTCGTCGGCTACTCCCGCGTGAGCCCGGACGAGCCTCGTCACGCCACCGTCACCCCGTTCCGTGGCCGGCGGGTGCGCACGCCGGAACTGGAGCTGGAGCATCTGTCGGTGACGCTGGATGCCTCCCTGGGCGTGCTGTTCGCCCGGATGAAGCACACCCAGCGGGCCTGCTACACCCAGGCGCTGATGCAGGACATGCGCACCCTGCAAAACCATCTGGTCGAGCTTTATGCCGGCCTGGGCGCCGAGGAGATCCCGTTCCGCTACCTGGCCTGGTGCTCGGACGCGCCCAGGGCCTGGAGCCTGGGCGGCGACCTTTGCACCTTCACGAACATGATCCGC
>NZ_DATMFZ010000109.1:0-11927 GCF_035556675.1 Geminicoccus sp.
ATCCTGCCCTCGGGCTTGACCCGAGGGTCCACCTCGACATCGCCGAGATGCAGACCGAGGAGGGCGAACTGCGCCTGTTCGTGGCGATCAGCCGTCGGCAGCCGGCTGAGCCGATCTTTCGAGGAGACCGGGCCAGCAGGCACGGCAGGCGACCCCACCAGCGAGGTCGCCTTCGTCTAGCTCGTGGAGAGCGCCGGCAAGATGGAGGCCGCCCGGTTCCTGCGCGCGCTGATCCTGGCCGGGCCCTACCGCATCCACGGTGCCGACCGACCATGGCATCCGGTGCACCAACCGGACCGGTGACCAGTACGCCTTCGTCCACATCTTCGATCGGGTCTATGCGGAGCCTTGCAGCGGCTGTGCTGCTGCTGCCCCGGGGGGATCGCACAGCGATGCTATCGACCACCGCCTGACAAGGTGAACCAGCCCCTTCACTAGGTGTATGGTCCCGGGATGTGGTGTGACGGGTCGAGCCTGAACCGGTTGGGCTCTTTTACCCAGGCTTGGCGGATGAACGCGTAGAGGGTGAGGCCGCGCAGGGTCTTGAGCCAGCGGGCGTGGTTGTAGGCGTCCACAAACAGCTGCAGATGGACCCGGAGCTGTTCATGGCTGTCGTAGTGGAAGCGCTTGACGGTAGCGTCCCCCGGGTCAAGCCCGAGGGCAGGCTCTCAAGCGTGCGATCCATGAGCTCGACCTGGCCGTTGGTCCATCGATGGCCATGATCGGCCAGCAGGCCGATCATCCATCAGCAGCGCCGTCCGGTTCAGAAGAACCGGACGGGCAGGCCATCGCTCCGTCTCCTGCAAGGACCGCCGGCAGGAGCCGGCGGGAGGGGGTGGTTCACCTTGGTCAGTCGGTGCGCGATGCCGTGCTCTGTGCAAACCCGGTCGAAGATGTGGACGAAGGCGTACTGGTCACCGGTCCGATTGGCGAACCGGATGCCGTGGTCGGTCGGCACCGTGTGGATGCGGTAGGGCCCGGCCAGGATCAGGTCGCGCAGGAACTGCGCCGCCTCCATCTTGCCGGCGCTTTCGACAAGGCGGACGAAGGCGAACTTGCTGGTGCGGTCGCCTCCCGGGCCTGCTGGCCCGGTCTCCTTGGGAGATCGGATCAGCCGTCTGCTGACGGCTGATTGCCACGAACAGGCGCAGCTTGCCTTCTTCGGTCTGCACCTCGGTCAGATTGATGTGGACCCTCGGGTCAAGCCCGAGGGCAGGATCCGCCGATCGGGTAGCTGGCGAAGCACTTCTTTTCAGGCTTGTCGCTCTCGATCTCCGGCAGGCGACTGATCCCATCGGGCTTCAGCCCGATCCCCCGGAGGGATGTCCGCACAGCGGACAGGCCGTGCCAAGCAGCGGTGCAAGGACGAGCGGGTCAGGTGCGGGATGGTCGGCTGCAAGCCATGGAGGCAATCGTCCAGCGGCAGCAGGGTGTGTCGGCGGAACGCGACGATGATGGCCTCTTCCTCGGGCGTCAGGACCGTCGAGCGAACCTCTTTCGGCCCTATGGGCGCGTCCGCGGACGCCGACCGCCTTTTGTCGTACGGGCGCTGCCGTGAAGAACCTGGCCCATCGCACCTCCCATCGCCGCATGGTGATCCACTGTACCACCACACTGCGGGACCGCACACCTAGCCGAGCCCACCTGAAGCGGTCACCGCCTGCCGGGCCATCTCCCGAGGGGGGACTGCTGCGGCAATCCGACTGTTGCCGTGGTGCGGTGCCTCCCGGCGAAGCTGGCGGGATCGCCTTCATGGTCGGCGAAGCGCGCAGTCTCCCAGGCCGGAGGGAAGCGGTGATCCGGCCGTGGTTGCCGATAGCCGACCTCTGCTCATGACAATGCGTCGGCCTCGGGTGGGGGCTCAGCGCAGATAGTCGACCAGGGACAGGCTGCTGATCTGGCTGACCAGGAGATAGGATGCCTCGATCGCGACCTTGTCCTGCGCCATGCCGGTCATGGCCGCGGCGATGTCGGTGTCCTCGATCGCGGCGCGGGTCTCGTCCAGATAGAGCACCGTGTCGCGCTGGTGCTCGGTGACGTCCTCCACCCGGCCGGCCACCGCACCGATCCGGCTGCGCAGCTCCACCACGCCGGCGAGCGCCTGCTCCGCCCGGGTCAGCGCGCTCTCAAGCTGCGCCCGGTCGCCCGATCCGTGCGCTGCGACGGCGGTGCCGAGGGCGGCGATCAGCTGCGCGAAGGCCGGGTCATCGGCCCGGGCGGGCAGACCGACCGCCACGTCCCGGTCGAGCCAGACGGTGCGGGACCGCCCGTCGCCGGCATAATAGAGGGTGGGATTGTCGGTGATGAGCGGGGCGGTCGGCAGCGTCACCGGCCTGCGGTCGGTGGCGGTGCCGGCGAACAGGTAGCGCCCGTCCGAGGTGGTGTTCAGGCTGGCTACGACCTCCTCCAGCATCGCCGCGGCCTCGATGTCGAGGGGCATCTCCTGGCCGGTCGGGTCGTTCAGGCGCTGGACCAGCAGGGTGCGCAGCCGCTCCGCCATCGAGACGATGCTGCCCAGCGCCCCGTCCATCACCTGGATCTCGTTGGTGAGGCGCTCGTTCTGAGCGATGAAGCTCCTGGCGCTGGCCAGCTGCTCGCGCGTGCGCAGCAGGAGCCCCGTGTCCTGCGGGATCTCGGCGAAGCTGCGGGTACTCTTGCCGGTCACGACGTCGGTCTCCAGGCCGCGGACGCGCGCGCGGGTGGCGCCCATCATGTCGGCGAGCCTGGTCTGGTGGGCGAAGTCGCCGATGCGTTCGGTCATGTCGAATGGCTCCTTCAGCCGGCGATCCGCAGGAGCTCGCCGAACAGGTCGTCGGTGATCGAGATGATGCGGGCCGAAACGCTGTAGGCCTGCTGGTAGAGGATCAGGCGGGACATCTCCTCGTCGAGATTGACCCCGCTCAGGCTGCCCTGCCGGGTCGCGAGGTCGGTGGCGAGCGCCTGATCGCCGGTGGCGACGCGTTGCGCCTCCGCCGCCGCGGCCGCGGCCAGGCTGGTGATGTCGGCGGCATAGCCGGTCACCGACACGGCATAGGCCGGCAGCCCGCCGCGGGCGATCACGCTGCCCGGCTCGCGCAGGGCCGCGGCGAGCCTGGCAGCGCCGGTTCCGTCACCCTTGCCGCCGAGGCTGGCCACGAGCGGCGGGCCGGCCGCGGCATCCAGCGTGGCGGTGGCCAGGGCGAAGCCGTCGGCGGCGATGTCCGGCCGGATCCTGCCCACGCTGCCGCCCGGCGCATCGACGATCAGGTCGTTCAGGCCGAAATAATGGGAGAAGCCGAAGCTCCAGCCATGGCCGGCGGAATCGCTGGCGGCGACGGCGCTGTCGCCCTCGCCGATCGCGATGCCGAGCGCCGGGTCGCTGCCCGCGAGCACGAGCCGACCCTGGCCGTCCAGGCTGGCGCTGACCGCCCCGCCCGATGCCGCGTTCACCGCCGCCAGTACGTCGCCCACCGAGGCGAAGTCCGCCAGGTCGAGCTGGAAGGCCAGAGCGGTGGTACCGGCACTGCGGTCGACCAGCGCGATCGTGGCGGTGCCCGTGCCGACGAAGCCATCCGTCGGCGCCAGGCCCGTGTGGGTGCCGGAGAGGGTGGCGGGCGGGGGACTGGTGGCGGCATCGTTGTGGGCGGCGTTCAGGCGATGGCGGACCGCCAGCGCCAGTTCGGCCAGCTGGTCGGTCAGCTCCGGCAGCACCCGGTCGCGCGCCTCGATCAGGCCCTGCAGGGTGCCGCCGCGCAGGTTCGAGACGACCGGCACGGCGCCGGCCGCTACCAGCTCCGGCGTCAGGGCGGCGCGGGTGCCGGCACTCACCAGCTCGTCCAAGCGGGCGCCGGTCACCGGCAGGCCGGTGGCCCGGTCGATGTCCTTCGCGGCATAGACAGCGATACGGCCGAACGGCGCGCCGGGCCCGGTCGAGGAGGCCGGCTCGTACACGAGCTGCCGGGGCTCGCCGTCGAGCAGCACCGTGCCGTTGCGGGTGGTGACGTCGACCTGGCCGTCGTCCTGCCAGCCGACCTGGATGTCGATCCGGCCGGCCAGCCGGGCCAGCACCCCGTCGCGGCGATCCGCGAGATCGGCCGAGCCGTTGCCGCGGCTGAACTGCTGGTTGATCGCGGCGAGCTCGGCAATGTCGGTGTTGATCGAGCCGACCACCTGGCCGATCTGGTGGTCCACGTCCGAGCGGATCGTCTCGACGGCGGCGAGGTCGGCCGTCAGGGTCGAGAGCGTCGCCTCGATCCGGCCCAGCACCTCGCTGCGGGCGGCGACCTGGTGGGGTGAGGCGGTCAGCGCGTCCAGCGAGGTCAAGAGGTCGGTCAGCCTCGACGAGATGCCCCGGCCGGTCTGGGCGGGCTCGCCATAGATCGTGTCCTGGATGCGCTGCTGGATCGTCGCCAGCATGTCGCTGCGGCCCAGCCGGATGGCCTGCTCGCGCGCTTGGCTGGCGACGAACTGGTCGGCGATCCGGGTGACGTCCAGGGCCCGCGCACCGGCACCCTGGCCGGCCAGGATCCGGGTCTCCTGCTGCACGACCTTGCGGGTATAGCCCGGCGTGTTGACGTTGCTGACGTTATTGGCGGTGGTGGCGAGTGCGGCCTGGGCGACGCTGAGCCCCGAGGCGGCATTGGCGAGGGTGGCGGCGAGCGACATCGGTCAGATCTGCCGGTCGAAGGCGAGGGCGATGACCTGGCCGCGCATGGGCGTGCGCTCGGGCCCGTGGCGGTACAGCCTGGGCTTGAACGGTGCGGCCTCAAGACTGGCGCCGATATGGCGCATCACCCGCTCGACCACGGCCCGCGCCGCATCCAGGGCGCGCAGGTTGGCGCCGGCGCGCGCCTGGAAGTCGCGGGTGGCATGCTCCAGCTCGGTGCGCAGCGCCGGGTCCAGCCCCGCCAGCAGCTCGGGCTCGCGGCGAAGGGCGCGCAGTTCCGCCTCGTAGGCCTGGCAGAGCACGGTCTTCTCGGTGACCACTTCCTCCAGCCGGTCGAGGCGCATCGCGCGCAGGATCAGGATCTCCTGCTCCATTACCTGCTCGAGCTGGCGCATCAGCATCATCACGACGCTCACCCGTTCCAGAGCTTCCATCACTCCACCTCCTGGGCGCCGAGCATGGCCTGGAGGACCGCATCGGCGACGCCTATGCCGCCGGAGCGGCTGATCAGTTTCGCGTATTCGTCGTTCATGAAGGATCGCCAGGTTTCCTCGGCCTGGCCGCCGGACAGGAGCGAGCCGCCGAGGCCCGTGCTCATGCCCTCCAGCATCCTGGCCAGGAACACGCTCTCGAACTCGCGGGCGGCCTCCTCGGCCGCGGCCCGCTCGCGCAGGGGCGCCGGCTGGCGGGCGGCGGCGGCAGTGTGGAGGGTGTCGAGGAAGGGCAGGCCGACATGCGCCATCACATCACCTCGATCTCGGCCTGCAGCGCACCGGCCGCCTTGATCGCCTGGATGATCCCGATCATGTCGCGCGGGCCCACGCCCATGGCGTTCAGCCCGTCGACCAAGTCCTGCAGGGTGACGGCACCGCTCAGGACCGCCATGCGCCGGCCGCTCTGGTCGTCGACCTGGACGTTGGTCTGCGGGGTGACCACCGTCTCGCCATCGGAGAACGGGGCGGGCTGGCTGACCTGCGGTGTCTCGGTGACCCGCACGGTGAGGTTGCCCTGGGCGATCGCCACCGTGCTGATCCGGACATTCTCGCCGATCACGATGATGCCCTTGGTCTCGTCGACCAGGATGCGGGCGGGCTGGTCCGGATCGATCCTGAGCTGCTCGACCTCGCTCATCAGCAGCGCGATGCGGTCGCGGTAGCCGGCCGGGACCTCCAGCACCACGGTCGCCGGGTCGACCGCCTGGGCACCCACCGTCTTGGACCAGCGGTTGACCGCCGCGGCGATTCGGGTCGCGGTGGTGAAGTCGGGATTGCGCAGCGCCAGGCGGACCGCCTGCAGGTCGGCCAGCGCGAAGGCGACCTCACGCTCGACGATGGCGCCGGACGGGATGCGGGCGCTGGTCGGCACGCCGCGGGTGACCTTCTCCGCCTCACCGCCGACCTCGAAGCCGCCGGTGGTGAGCGCACCCTGGGCCACGGCATAGATCTCGCCGTCCGCACCCATCAGCGGGGTCACCAGCAGCGTGCCGCCGTTCAGCGACTTGGCGTCGCCCAGCGCGCTGACCGCCACGTCGACGCGGCTGCCCTGGCGGGCAAACGGCGGCAGGGTGGCGGTCACCATCACCGCGGCGACGTTCTTGGTGTTGAGCTTGCCGCCGCGGGTCGCCACGCCCAGCCGGTCGAGCATGGCGGTCAGGCTCTCCTGGGTGAAGGCGGAGTTGCGCAGGCTGTCGCCGGTGCTGTTCAGCCCGACCACCAGGCCGTAGCCGACCAGCATGTTGTCGCGGACCCCCTCGAAGTCGGCGACGTCCTTGATGCGCGACTGCGCGGCCTGCGCCGGATCCGGCTGGACCAGCCGGCAGAGCAGGGTGAACAGCAGGAGCAGCGAAAGGGCCAGGCGGTGGAACATGGCGGTCGGTCACCCGAAACAGATCGGTCGCCGCCAAGAACAGCAAAGGCCGGGCCAAGCCAGTGTCCTGGCTCGCTCCCGGCCTGCTGGTCGAATCACCGCTACATGAAGTCGAATGTCCGCCGCACCCGACCCGGCAATTCCTGCCGGGCCGGTGGCAGCACTTGCCGGCCTACTCCGCGGCTTCCTGCCAGTCCTCCATGGGCGGGCAGGAGCAGATCAGGTTGCGGTCGCCGAACACGTTGTCGACCCGCGCCACGGGCGGCCAGTACTTGTCGTCCCACAGGGGATGGCGGCCCGGATGGAACGCGGTTTCCTGGTCGTAGGCATGATTCCAGGCGCGCCCCAGCAGGGCGTTGGGGACGTGCGGCGCGTTGCGCACCGGGTTGTCCTGCAGCGACCAGGTGCCGTCCTCGACCTTCCGGATCTCCTCGCGGATCGCGATCATCGCGTCGCAGAACCGGTCCAGCTCGCGCCGGCTCTCGCTCTCCGTGGGCTCGATCATCAGCGTGTCGACCACCGGGAAGGACATGGTGGGCGCGTGGAAGCCGTAGTCGACCAGCCGCTTGGCCACGTCCTCCGGGGTGATGCCCGAGCTTTCCTTGAGCGGGCGCAGGTCGATGATGCACTCGTGCGCGACCCGGCCCTTGGCGCCGCGGTAGAGCACCGGGAAGTGCGGGTGCAGGCGGTTGGCGACGTAGTTGGCGTTCAGGATCGCGACCCTGGTCGCCTGCGCCAGGCCTTCCACGCCCATCATCCGGATATACATCCAGGAGATCGGCAGGATCGAGGCGGAACCCCAGGGGGCCGCCGAGACGGTGTGGTCGGGCTCGCCGGGCACGGCCGCCGGATTGACCCCTTCCACCACCGGATGGCCCGGCAGGTAGGGCGCCAGATGCGCCTTCACGCCGATCGGCCCCATGCCCGGACCCCCGCCGCCATGCGGGATGCAGAAAGTCTTGTGCAGGTTCATGTGGCTGACGTCGGCACCGAACGTCGCCGGCCGGCACAGGCCGACCATGGCGTTCAGGTTGGCCCCGTCCATGTAGACCTGGCCGCCGGCGTCATGGACCAGCTGGCAGATCTCCCGGATGCCTTCCTCGAACACGCCATGAGTCGAGGGATAGGTGATCATCAGTGCCGCGACCTTGCCCGCGTGCTGGGCGATCTTGGCCTCGAGATCCGGGATCGACACGTTGCCCTGCGCATCACAGGCGACCACCACGATCCGCATGCCGGCCATCGCCGCCGAGGCCGGGTTGGTGCCGTGCGCGGAGGACGGGATCAGGCAGACGTCGCGCTCCAGGTCGCCACGGGCGCGGTGATAGCCGCGGATCGCGAGGAGCCCGGCATATTCGCCCTGGCTGCCGGCATTGGGCTGCAGCGAGACCCGGTCGAAACCGGTGATGGTCGCCAGCCAATGCTCCAGGTCGTCCAGGACCAGCCGGTAGCCTTCCCAGCGGTCCTTCGGCGCGAACGGGTGGATCTGGCCGAACTCCGGCCAAGTGACCGGGATCATCTCCGCCGTCGCGTTGAGCTTCATCGTGCAGGAGCCCAGCGGGATCATCGAGCGGTCGAGGGCGATGTCCTTGGACTGCAGATGGCGCAGGTAGCGCAGCATCTCGGTCTCGCTGTGGTAGAGCGAGAAGGTCGGGTGCTGCAGGTAGGCGGACTGGCGCTGCAGCGGCAGCGGCAGGACGCTGGGCAGGGCCTCGTCCAGCTCGGCTACCGACAGGACGCGGTCGCCGAACAGGCTGAGCACTGCCTCGACGGTCGCCCGGGTCGAGGTCTCGTCGAGCGACAGGCCGATCCGGTCCGGTCCCATGCGCCGCAGGTCGATGTCCTGCGCGTGGGCGGCCGCCACGATCTCTTCCGCCCTGCTTGGCACGTGCAGGGTCAGGGTGTCGAAGAAGGCGCTCGTCTCCACGGTGACGCCAGCCTGGGCGAGACCGCGGGCCAGGATCCTGGTCAGGCGATGGACGCGCTGCGCGATCCGCCGGATGCCTTCCGGCCCGTGATAAACGGCGTAGAAGGCCGCCATCACGGCCAGTAGCACCTGGGCAGTGCAGATGTTGGAGGTGGCCTTCTCGCGGCGGATATGCTGCTCGCGGGTCTGCAGCGCCATGCGCAGCGCGGTGCCGCCGGCGGCATCGCGGGACACGCCGATCAGCCGGCCGGGCATGGAGCGCTTGTACGCATCCTTGGTCGCGAAGAACGCGGCATGCGGCCCGCCGAAGCCCATCGGCACGCCGAAGCGCTGAGCGGAGCCCACCACCACGTCGGCGCCCATCTCGCCGGGCGGGGTCAGGATTGCCAGCGCCAGGAGATCGGAGGCGACGATCGCGAGGCCGCCGCTCTGCTGGATCGCCTCGATCGGCCCGCGCAGGTCGCGCACTTGTCCGGACGAGCCGGGATAGGAGAGCAGGCCGCCGAACAGGTCCGCGGGCACCCCGTCATCAAGCCCGCCGACCACCACCTCGATGCCGAGCGGCTCCGCCCGGGTGCGCAGCACGGCCAGCGTCTGCGGATGGGTGTCGATGTCGACGAAGAAGCGCTTCGACTTGGACTTCGCCACGCGCAGGGCCATGGTCATGGCCTCGGCCGCCGCGGTCGCCTCGTCGAGCATCGAGGCGTTGGCGATCTCCATGCCGGTCAGGTCCTGCACGGCCTGCTGGAAGATCAGCACCGCCTCCAGCCGGCCCTGGCTGACCTCGGCCTGGTACGGCGTATAGGCCGTGTACCAGCCCGGGTTCTCCAGGACGTTGCGCAGGATCACGTTCGGCGTGTGGGTGCCGTAATAGCCCATGCCGATCAGCGAGGTCGTGATCCGGTTCTGCTGCGCATAGCCGCGCAGCTCGGCCAGCGCCTCGTGCTCGTTGGCCGGCGGCTTGATCGCGAACGGCCGCCTGGCCAGGATCGCCGCCGGGATTGTCTCCTCGATCAGCTCATCCAACGTGGTGAGCCCCAGGGTCTGGAGCATCGCCGCCTGCTCGGCCGCATCCGGGCCGATGTGACGGCGCACGAAGGCATTGTGGTCCTCGAGCGCGGCGAGAGGCAGATCCTCGATCGTCATGAACGTGCCTTCAATCCAGCGTGGCGAGGTAGGCGTCGTAGTCGGCCCGGGACATCAGCTCGTCCAGCTCCGACAGGTCCGAGGCCTCGATCCTGCAGAACCAGGCATCGCCCTCGGCGCCCTGATTGACCGAGCCCGGCTCGTCGACGATCGCCTGGTTGGCCGCGACGATCTTGCCGGAGATCGGGGCATAGACCTCGGAAGCGGCCTTGACGCTCTCGACCACCGCCATGTCGCCGCCCTTCTCGACGACCGTGCCGACCTCGGGCAGCTCGACGAACACGACGTCACCCAGCTGCTGCTGGGCGTGGTCGGTGATGCCGACCGTGGCGACGTCGCCCTCGACCTTCACCCATTCATGGTCCTTGGTGTAGCGCGTAGTCATGCGATCAGGCTCCTCGGCGGGCATAGCGGTGCGGGGTGAAGGGCAGCTTGACGACGGTGGCAGGCAGGGGCTTGCCGCGCACCAGGATATGGACGGCAGTATCGGGTGCCGCCTGGGCAGCGGCGACGTAGCCCATCGCGATCGGGCCGCCGACGCTGGGGCCGAAGCCGCCCGAAGTGACCTTGCCGATCGGCGTGCCGTCGGTCGTGGTGATCTCGGCCCCCTCGCGGGCCGGGGCCTTGCCTTCCGGCCGCAGCCCGACCAGCCGGCGCGCCGGCTTCTCGGCGATCTCGCGCAGGATCCGCTCGGCCCCGGGGAACCCGCCTTCCTCGCGACGGCGCTTGCCGATCGTCCAGGCGAGGTTCGCTTCCACCGGGGAAGTGGTCGTGTCGATGTCGTGGCCGTAGAGGCACAAGCCTGCCTCCAGGCGCAGCGAATCGCGCGCACCCAGGCCGACCGGCTTCACTTCCTCCATGGCGAGCAGGGTGCGGGCGAACTTGACGGCATGATCCGCCGGCACGCTCAGCTCGACCCCGTCCTCGCCGGTATAGCCCAGCCGCGAAATCCGGACCTCGACGCCCTGCACGGTCGTGACCAGGCTTTCCATGAAGCCCAGCCGCTCGACCTCGGGCACGATCCGAGCGATGCAGGCGACCGCCTTCGGCCCCTGCAGGGCCAGGAGCGCCCGGTCGGCCAGATGAGTGACCTGGTGCTCCGGCTCGAGCCCTGCCTTCAGATGCGTAAGGTCGGCCTCGGTGCCGCCGGCATTCACCACGACGAACAGCCGGTCCGGCGCGTCCCTGGTGATGATCAGATCGTCCAGGATGCCGCCGTCCTCGGCAGTCAGCACCGTGTAGCGCGCCTTGCCTTCGCCCAGGCCGACGATGTCGGCTGGCACCAGGCGCTCGATCGCCTTGGCCGGATCAGGTCCGGTGATCAGGATCTGGCCCATGTGCGACACGTCGAACAGCCCGGCGGCCGAGCGGGTGTGCAGGTGCTCGGTCAGGATCCCAGTGGGATACTGGACCGGCATGTCCCAGCCGGCGAACGGCACCATGCGGGCACCCAGCTCGCGATGCAGGCCGTTCAGCGGCGTGGTCTTGGTGGAATCGGGCAACAGGACCTCCGGCAGACGCAGAACCGAGCCGGACCTCCGGATCGGTTGCGCCCCCTCTGTCCCGTACCTGAGAGCTTACACGGAGCCTCGCCCGGTCTTACCCGGCCAAAGCCACGCTCCCCTTCGGTGGGCCGCGTCGATGCGGCCTCTCTCCAGAGCGCCTGTGTCCCCTGCGGTCCTTCTGCCTGAGAGTTTCCGGGGCGGTTGCTCCTTCGGCGCCGCGCCTCGCGGCACGGTCTCTCCCGCAGACACAAAATCGGCGTGGCCCTGAGCGTAGTCTGCCACCCGGGCGAATCAAGCCTTCCCGTGGGGCATCGTCACGCTTCCGGCGCGTCGCTCACCTCGTCCAGGTCCAGGATGATCGGCCGGTACCCCCAGTGGGTCAGCAGCCGGGTCAGCTCCGCGCTGCCGATCGACACGGTCGCCTCGTTGGTGAGCGGGTGGTAGTTCAGGATCTCGTGGCGCAGCATCTTGGCGTCCAGCACCGGCTGCACCTTGCGCTCGACGTCGTTGATCAGCGCGAACGGGGTGACCGAGCCCGGCGTGACGCCCAGCGTCGCCAGGAGCAGTTCGGCATTGCCGAACGAGAGGCGCGCTGCACCCAGACGCCTCGCCAGGGCGTTGATCCGCACCTCCTGGCTGTCCAGGCAGACCACCAGGAACAGCTGGCCCTTCTTGTCCTTGAGGAACAGGTTCTTGCAGTGGCCGCCCGGCAGGTGCGCGGTATGGGCTTGGGCCTCCTCCACCGTGTAGACCGGCGGGTGCTCGTGGGTGGCCGCCACGATGCCGAGCTCGGCCAGGAGGCCCATCAACTGGTCGCGCGCGCTCATCGATGACTTCC
>NZ_DATMFZ010000110.1:0-3250 GCF_035556675.1 Geminicoccus sp.
ACGAGGACAAGGTCGAGCTGATCTTCTTCAACCGCGACGGCTTCTGGGACAAGCTGCAGACCGACCTCGCGGCCGGCGGCGGCGAGTTCGACCTGAACCTGCTGGCTACCTATGCGATCGGCCGCTATGCGCCCTTCATGGAGCCGGTCGAGCTGCCGGACAGCGCGGTCGACGTGTTCGGCGAGAAGGTGCTCGCCACCATGCAGTTCGAGGGCCAGCAATATGGTGTACCGACCGACCTGTCCCTGCATTTCATGTACTACCGCACTGACCTGATCGACCAGTTGCTCTCGGATGCCGACTGGCAGGCGCGCTACACCGAGATCGCCCAGGAGAAGCTCGGCAAGGAGCTGAAGCCGAAGCCGCCGGCGGAGTGGACCTGGGACGACTACCAGGCGACCGCGCTGTTCTTCACCAAGGCCGTCAATCCCGACAGCCCCGTGCGCTACGGCACGGTGCTGCAGATGAAGAACCTCCTGTTCAACATGATGGTCTGGCATTCCACCGCCCGCTCGGAGGGCGGCGACTGGATGGATGCGCAGGGCAACATCACGGTCGACAGCCCCGCCTACCGCAAGGGGCTGGAGCTCTATAAGTCGCTCTACGATGCGGGCGCCTCGCCCAAGGACAGCCTGAGCTATGAGTTCGCCGAGGCCAATGCCGCGTTCGGCTCGGGCCAGGTCGCGACCATGCTGCAGTGGAATGCCGCGGCAGCCGACCTGAACGATCCGGAGAAGACCCCGGCCGTGGGTGGCAAGGTCGGCACGGTGCCGCCGCCGGCCGGCGAGGCCGGGCGCTTCACCCATATCCATGGCCTGGGCCTCGGCCTGAACAAGTCGGCGCAGAACAAGACAGGTGCCCTGAAGTTCCTGGAATGGCTGGCCACCCCTGAGGCGATGCAGGCCTATGCCGCGGGCGGCGGCACGCCGGCGCTGAGCCCGGACGTGCTGGCGCCGGTGGCAGAGCAGCGGCCGGACCTGACCCAGCTCGGCGACTATGCCGGCCAGTACGGCTTCGTGATGACCGGCGCCACCTCGGCGGGTGCGCTCTCGGTCTACGAGCTCCAGGCCGAGAACTTCACCGGCTACTGGGCCGGGCAGAAGGAGCTGGACGAGGCGCTGGCAGCCACCGCCAAGGGCATGGCGGACCTCCTGAAGAAGTGAGCCAATCGGGGGTGCGCCCGTCGCACCCCCTCTCGCCCGCCAATGGGAGCCTTTCTTCGTTGCAGTCCCGACATCTACGCGACGGGCGGATCCTGCTCGCGCCCCTCACGATCTTCCTCCTGGCGATGCTGGGCCTGCCGCTGGTCGTCGACCTGATCTACTCGGTCTCACGGGTCGAGTTCCGCACGATCCTCTCGCCCGAGTTCGTAGGCCTCGCCAACTACGTCAGCGCGCTGACCTCGGAGAGCTACTGGCAAGCCGCCTGGTTCTCGCTGCGCTTCGGCCTGGCCTGTGCCGTGGCCCAGCTCCTGCTGGGTCTGTTCCTGGCGATCTTCCTGGCACCGCTCATCGACAAGCGCCCCTGGCTCCTGGCCTTTTTGATGCTGCCGATGATGGTGGCCCCGGCTCTGGTCGGGCTCATGTACCGGCTGATCCTGCACGAGTTCGTGGGCGTGGTGCCCTGGTTCATGTTCACCTATTTCGGCGACAGCCCGTCCTTCCTGGGACCCGACAACGCGTTCCGCACGCTGGTGGTGGTGGAAGTGCTGCAGTGGACGCCGTTCGCGCTGCTGATCCTCTATTCCGCCTATGCGGCGATCCCCAAGGACGTGCGCGAGGCCGCCTCGATCGACGGGGCCGGCCCCTGGCAGCGCCTCTGGCGGATCGACCTGCCGCTGATGGCGCCGGTGCTGGGTGCGACCTTCTTCATCCGCTTCATCGACAGTTTCCGGGTGTTCGACAATGTCTACACCCTGACCGGGGCGGGTGCCGGCGGGGCCACCACCACCATGAGCATCTGGGTCTACGAGGCCTTCTTCAAATCGGGCGACATCGGCCGGGCCGTGGCCGCCTCCATGCTGCTGCTGGTGGCCGCCTGGGCCGTCCTAGCGATCGTCCACCGCCTCTCGGAGCGCCGGGCATGAACCTCCTGCGCTGGCTCGTGTTCGCCGTCGCCGCACTCGCGATGAACTTCCCGGTGCTCTCGACGCTGGTGACCTCGTTCAAGTCGGAAGCCGAGATCGCGTCCAACCCGTCCCTGTGGATCCAGTCCCCCACGCTCGCCAACTACCTCGACGTGTTCAGGATCTCCGACCGGTTCGACATCCTCCATTATCTCTGGAACAGCTTCGCCTCCTCCATCCTGGGGGCGGGCCTGTCGCTGCTGCTGGCCTTCCCCGCCGCCTATGCGCTGGTGCGCTTTGGCACCGGCCGCAAATGGCTCCTGCCGCTGGTCGCCAATCTGCGCGCCATCCCGCTGATCGTGTTCGCGATCCCGCTCTATCTCGTCTATGCGCGCGTGGGCCTGCTCGACACGCGGCTGGGCCTGGCCCTGATCCTGTGCATCGTGAACCTGCCGCTGGTCCTGGTCCTGCTCGTGGCAGCCCTGCGCGACCTGCCGGTCGAGCTGGACGAGGCGGCCAGGGTGGACGGCGCCTCCACCCTCACCCTGCTCTGGCGGATCATCCTGCCGCTGGCGGGACCGGCCCTGGCCACCACCATGGTGCTGGGCTTCGTCTATGCCTGGAACGAGTTCCTGTTCGCCCTGATGCTGACCACGCGCAACGCGGTCACCACCACGGTCGGCGCGTCGTTCTTCTTCGCTGCTTCCGGCGGCGGCGTGCGCTGGGGCATTGCGGCTGCCGTCATGGTGCTGAGCGTGCTGCCGCCCATGGTGCTGGGCCTGCTGCTCTACCGGCGCATCGGCCAGTCACTCGCGTCAGGCGCCGTGAAAGGTTGAGCCCGGCCGGTTCATCGTCCGGACACCGTGGATTGACGGGCCCCGACGCTGTCGCTAGATACTTAACCTTCCGGTTAATGGTCTGCGGCTCCGACGCGGAACGTGCGGGGCGGCGCTCAGGGAGGAAACGGTGAAGGTCGAGCCTTATCTGTTCTTCAACGGCCGTGCCGAGGAAGCCATCCGGTTCTACCAGGACAAGCTCGGCGCCAAGGTCGAGATGCTGATGCGTTTCAAGGAAAGCCCCGAACCGCCACCGCCCGGCGTCGACGCGGCCGAGCTCGCCGAGAAGGTCATGCATGCCAGCCTGATCGTGGGCGACACCCGGATCATGGCCTCCGATGGCTGCGGC
>NZ_DATMFZ010000111.1:0-3006 GCF_035556675.1 Geminicoccus sp.
TCTTGCCGGGTGCCAGGCCCGTGCGGTTGGCCACCCGGAAGATATGGGTGTCGACTGCGATGGTCGGTTCGCCGAACGCCACGTTCAGGACCACGTTGGCGGTCTTGCGTCCCACCCCCGGCAGGGCCTCCAAGGCGGCCCGGTCGTGCGGAACCTCGCCGCCATGGCGCTCCACCAGCTCGCGTGCCAGCGCCACGACGTTCTTCGCCTTGTTGCGCCACAGACCGAGCGTACGGATATGCTCTCCCACCTCCGCCTCGCTCATCCGCGCCATGCTCGTGGCATCCGGTGCCGCAGCGAACAGCGCCCCCGTCGCCTTGTTCACGCCGACATCGGTCGACTGCGCCGACAGGACCACCGCTACCAGCAAGGTGAAGGGGGTCGTATACACGAGCTCCGTCTGCGGGGCTGGATCATTCTTGGCGAGCTGGGCGAAGATCGCCTCGACCCGCTCCGCTGTCATGGCCTGGCTCATGGGTCGCCTGGTCGGGGCTGTTTCGGGTTGCCGCCGGTCATATATCCATTGCTGCCTGCGATCGAGGTGACAATGAGCGAGCACTCCGTGGCGGAACCGGTGCTGTTCAATGCGGTGATCTATCCGAACCCGCCGATCTCCCGGAACGGCTTCATCCTGGTGGTGGGTGGCTTTGCCGTCCTGTCCGGCGTGATCGGGCTCGCCACCTTCCTGGCCGGTGCCTGGCCGGTGCTGGGCTTTCTCGGCCTGGACGTGCTGGCGCTGGCCCTGGCCTTTTCCGTGGTGCGCCGCCGTGCCCGCGCGTTCGAGGCCGTGCACCTGGTCCGGGAGCGGCTGACCATCCGCCGGGTCGACCATCGCGGCCGCTCGGCCGAATGGCGGCTCTTGCCCTACTTCACCCGGGTCGAGCTGGACCAGCCGGCCGGCCATCTGAGCCTGGTGCGAGTTCGGGATCACACCACAAGAGTGCATATCGGTGCATTTCTGACACCGCGTGAACGTGCCGAACTCGCACAGGCGCTGCGTACGGCACTGGGCAGCGCCAAGACTCTCATGCCGCTCTGAGCTGACTGTCGGCACTCGTCTCGATTGTTTCCGGAAGCACTCGGCACGCAGCTTGTCGGACGGGTCTCATCGTCGTCCTGATACTCGGGCCAGGACGGCAGGTTGCGTTTACGAACCGCAGCCAGAGCTGAAGCTTCTGTGCCGTTTCTAGTCCCGTGACCTTGAGGGATTGAGCTTATTTCCGGTGCGACGTTCAGGAATGTGGACCGGAAGCAATATTTCCCTTATTCGCCTGGGTATCGGCAGGCGGGATTCGCGCTATAGGTGTAGCCGTCACGGCGCGAATGCCGGGATCCCGGTGCGTGACGGGCGAACACGACATGAACGCAGTGAGAATGACTTCGTCAGAGGGCGCCCGAATGGCCAGCGACTTGCCCCTCAGCAAGCTGCGGGGCCTGCCTTCGGCGATCCGCTTGGCGCTCAAGGCCCGCCGCGTCACCACCTGCGAGCAGTTGCTGCGCGCGGCCGGCAGCGAGTCCGCCCGGCGCATCCTCCTGGCACAGACCAAGCTCGACGAAGCCGACCTCCTGGTCATCGTGCACCGGGCCGATATGGCGCGCATCGACGGGCTGGGCGCAGTGTTCGGCCTGATCCTGGAGGAGATCGGCATCAGCACGCTGGAGCAGCTCGCCGCGGAGGAGCCGGCACAGCTCCATCACCGGGTGCGCGAGTATAATCGCCAGGAACGGATCTCGCGCCGCTCGCCCACGCCGGAGGAGGTCGCGGACTGGGTCGACCAGGCGCGTCACTTGCCCAAGCGGGTCGACGATCCGGGCCATGCCGCCAGCACGCTCGGGGTCTCACTGCGCCGCTAGAGCGATTTCCAATCAGGCGGGACCACCCGATCGGGAAGAAATCGCTCTGGAGGCGCACACTTGGCCGCTCAGAGACCCAGCACGTCGCGCATGCCGTAGAGCCCGGGCGGCCGACCAGCCAGCCAGCGCGCCGCTCGTACCGCACCATGGGCGAAGATCCGCCGGTCGGTCGCGCGGTGGCCGAGCTCGATCCGCTCGGCATCACCGGTGAACAGCACGACATGCTCGCCCACGACATCACCGCCGCGCAGCGTGGCGAAGCCGATCGTGCCCGGCTGCCTGGCTCCGGTGATCCCGTCGCGGCTGCGCACCGCGACCTCGTCGAGCTGGACCTCGCGCCCGGCGGCGGCAGCCCGGCCGAGTGCCAGCGCCGTGCCCGACGGCGCGTCCACCTTGCTGCGGTGGTGCATCTCCAGGATCTCGATGTCCCAGTCGTCGCCGAGCGTGGCGGCGACCCGCTCGACCAGGCCCAGCAGCAGGTTCACGCCCAGGCTCATGTTGGCGGCCCAGAGCACCGGGCAGGTGCCCGCGAGCCGCGCCAGTTCCGCGAACTGTGCCTGCGAGAAGCCGGTAGTGCCGACCACCTGTGCCTTGCCGGTGCCGGCCACGACCTGCAGATGCGTCAGTGTCGCCTCCGGGCTCGAGAACTCGATCAGGACATCGGCAGCCGCCACCAGCGCTGCGAGATCGGCGCTGGCGGGCTGGCCCACCGCATCCCGGCCCGCCAACAGCCCGAGATCCTGACCGAGTGCCGGATGGTCCGGGCGCTCGACCCCGCCGGCCAGGACCAGGCCCGGAGCATCCAGCACGGCGGCGAGGTTGCTGCGTCCCATGCGCCCGGCACAGCCGATGATCCCGACCTTGATCTGCTCCATGTCCGCTCCCTCGCGTCCGGCCGATGCACTGCTTGCAGCCGCGCGACCAGCCGCGGCGGTGGTGCCCGTTTCTGCCGGACGGTGCAAGCAAGGCGACGCGCCCGCGGCAAGCCGTTACTCTCCCCACAAGGGCCCGAGGCAATGAGGAGGTGCTGGCGGTGACCGCAGCAGGATCGATCCAGGAGCAGTTGCCCGTCGCGATGGCGCCGTGGTCGCCCGGCGATGCGCCGGTCGGCCTCGTGATCGTCGACGCCGTTCACGGTTTCTGCACGGTGGG